>NZ_JBIWFC010000002.1:131735-478466 GCF_044762845.1 Lysinibacillus sp. NPDC096382 | reverse complement strand
AACAGACTTCAATCCACTAATCTGCATTAAACGATAAATACGCTTTTCGTTAACCATCGCTTGATTATTTTCTTTTCGCTGACGATTGATTGTCACTGTGTAGTCATTGGAAACACGAGATTCTATTTGAGGTACCGGCTCAATACCAATAACAGCTTTTTCTCCATTAGGTAAAATTACTTCTTGCTCTTGCTTTTCTTGAATGGTTAAGTCAAATTCTTTTTCAGCATCTGTCGTAGCTTCAGCAGCTTTAGTGTTATCAATATTTACAGCAAAAACAAAGAACAAGCTGAAAAACAGTAAGGCTAAAGTTTTCTTCATAATTATATCTTCTATCATATATTATTTGGAAATAATCTACCATGAATAGATAGTAGCATATAATCCAATTAATCCCCAATATTTTTTATTTTTACCAAAAGAACCACTTTGAAGAAGATTTATTTTTTGTTATAAAAAATTTCTTCTGAATGTTATTTAAATAGAGAACATAATAGTAAAGGACCAGGTACTCATTTCAGTTTTTCATGAGTGTCTGCCAATTCCTTATCGACATCTAATAACTCTGCTTTTTCTGTTAATTTCATATTATTTGGTATAAGCTCGTTAACTATTTTAAGCCCAAAATCTCTATCGCTTAGAGCTCCATCATCAGATTGTTGTCGCAATTCATCCCATTGAACACTGAAATCATTGATTTCTTCCATGATTGGACCGCCGCTTTCGATATAATCTTGATACAGATTAGTCTCATTATTAGTAGTAGATACTTTTTCAACAGAAGCAGTATCTTTTTTATTTTGTTCTGTTGCATTTTTGTCATTAGAAGAGCCACAACCTGCTAAACTAAGAGCAAATATAAGGGCAGCACTAAAAACGAGTTTCTTCATATATTATTGTCTCCTTTATATGTATATGTCCAAATTGTACCAATAACAGAAAGTGTTGTAAGTAGAGTTTTGGTGCATAAAGAGTATTTATGAAATATAAAAATGCTACAGAATTGAACGCACTTTATAAAGAAGGTACAAAAAATTGTTCGGTACCCCAGAAGAGCATACGAAAGTATACAATAATATAAAACCGAAAAAGTGTGATGCACTATGAATCGTTGATAATATAGCAATCTATCTATATAAAAACACACAATATTAAATCATTTGAACTCTGGGAGAAAAACACACCACCAAAATGGTTATCCTAAAAAATTACGAAACACTCGTTTAAAATGCGGGTGTTTTTTTGTTTATAAACACTCGTATATCAATGTTTATAGTGTGATGTTAAGTTGTTGTATTCAGCTAGCATTATAATAGGGGAAAGCAGAAAAAAGTATGTACCCCAGAAAGTACCTCAAGATTATAGATTTCATCTATTAATTAAGATGCGTGTACTACATCTTTTTAATAGTTTGGTTTAAATGAATTGTATGGTTTTTAACAGGAAAATTTGAGAAGCTTGCCGCCCAACCACTACATTTAATCAAAAATAAAGTGGAATTCTTTCTACAACCGTCTATACAATTGTTTTTGTATTTTAATAAGATACACAGAAAGTAATTTCTTTTTATTAGGAGGTGAAACTTTGTCAAATCAAACATCACCATGTCAAAATAGAAAGTATACGATTACTACAGGACCATTTCTTGTTCCATTGGATGCTGCAGTTGGACAGCCTAATAATCGACTTGTGATTCTTATAAAAAACCCTACAAGCAAACCATTAGAGGCTGATGTTGTGATTGAATATTGTCCTTCTTTACAGCTTTCAATGAAAGGAATATCACTTCCTTTTATAACGAATGAGAATGAAAAACCTTTTCTAGAAGGTCTTCCGTCAACTGTTATACCTCCAAGGAGTTGTACTCGATTGGAATTTGATATTAGTTCGATTGTAAATGGGATTCTTCATGTTAAATCTACAGGCGATTATTTAGTAGGAGAGCGCCCTTTACGTGGAAGACTTGAAATCGAAGTGGTTGGTGGATCAGGCCTTTCTAGTCCTACAAATCCTGGTCTTTCTGTTGCAGATCCTTCCATGGTATTCCATTTCGGTGATATGAAAGTTATGCTTCTCGGAAATTAAATTATAAAACCATTAAATGAGTACAGGCAGCATAAAAGCACTGTACTCGTTTCATTTTGATAGTAAGAGCTATTGATTTTTTTGTGTACCCAGCAGTATCCCGAACCACGAAGACAGAAAACACTTATTAGGCCTTTCATAATTCGATACGTTTCTTGATTACTTTCAAATTATTAACAAAAATAGTGAGTGAATATATAAAATAATCTGTTAATATGATATACTATTCTTGTTTTACATAATTGGAAATTAATATAAAGTATGGGAGAGAAAGCATCTTGGGGTGTGAAAGGATATGAAACAATTTTTAAGAAAATTAAATAAAATCGATACGTTTTCGCCGTATTTCTTTTTACCGTTTATTTTACTGCTATATTTCTTCACGAGCATGTTTGATTGGCATAGATTTGAAATGTTCAATTTACATGTTTCTATTTGGCCCGCAGTCATTTTAGCAGTTATTTGTTATTACATAGGTGTTTACGTTATAGACAAGATGAAATGGACAATTCCTTCATTTGGTCTGTCGTTTTTAGGCAAATATGTGATTCATTTTATCGTGTTTCTTACGTTACTTGGTTTATGCTCGTACCTTTTGATGGTTTTTGGAAGCGGACTTGGTATTTCAGATGAATCAAATCGCCGAAATTTAAATCCAAAGCTGAACTTCTTTAGTCAATTATTATGGTTTGGAGTGTTATTGCTACTATCCTATAAAATGATTTTAGAAAAGCATATGACGTGGAAGAAAGGGTTTATCTACGGTTCTATCTATGCATTTATCATTTTTTTATTTGTGTTAGTTGCCTATCGAACGCCATTAATTATTATCCTATTTACAGGGATCATCATTATCCACTATGTAGTAAAACGAGTGAAATTGGCGTGGTTTTTAACAACGCTATTAGTTATTGGTGTAGCTTTTTCTATGTTTAGTTTTATTCGTGTGTTAACGGAGGACCAGTCATTAGAATTTAATAGAAGAGATCAGCCTGATGTGGAGCTAACGGAAGAGGCAAGAGACCAGCTGTTAACGGCTGAACAAAAGGTAAACCAAACGCCGTTATGGGTGCGTGCATTAAATGAAGAAAGTGTAACAGGGCATATTGTGTTAAGTACAATTATTGAGTATACGCAGGAGAACGGTTATTTAAACGGTGAAGTCCATAAAGGTATCTTTAGTACGATATTACCTGGTAAGCAAATTTCACCTCGCATGATGGTCACGGAGGTTGTCAATTCCGTGAGTATAGAGAAGGGTAAGGTTATTACACGTGGAAATCGTACAACTACACCAACCTTTATCGGTCAATTATTTTTAGATGGGGGCTATTTATTAGTAGCAATTGGTTTCTTTTTATACGGTGCTTTAATTTCACTTCTTTATAATAAAGTGAAGCAGGAAGGCATTCGTAGTTTCCATTCTGTCGCCTATGCCTTTACGATTACGGTATTTACGGTGTCGATGCATACAGGTTTACTTGATTTAATCTTTGTTTTAATGCTCGGTTTTGTTATCATTGCATCGTCGATTATAAAAGTGGATCAAAATCAGCTTCGTTATTAATGATAAAAATTATCTAAAAAGCCTTCCCGCAATGGAGAAGGCTTCTTTTTATTGAGTGATGCGCTCGAAAAATGCTTTTGTTTTTTCAATATCCGTAACATGCCGATTGCATGATTGGCTATCTGCGCAAATATAATTACTATAATTCGTGAACGTTCCAACGGTTTGCCCTTTTACAGATGTAGTAAATAGGCCAACATCGGAATGGCGCTTACATATTGCACATATTCCACGAATTGTATCATTAGAGAATGTGCCTTTAATCGATTTTAGCTTGTCATCTTGTTCTAGCAAAACGTATTTTCGATGTGTTCCAGGATCATCCCAAGCTAAATAACAAATCTCCTGAAAATCCATTTCTTCAAGCTTCGGTAGTTTTAGCTTTTTTTCCTTTTTAAAAAGGCTTTTCAGTGTACTGGCAGTGACTGCTTTGAATGGGATGACGTATGGTTTTAATTGCTCTATATACTCATCACCTTGTGCACGATTCGTCACTTCAAAAAGCTGTTCAATCAACTCAGCTTGCTCAGCGGACAGCGCTAATTTTGTTGTGATCTCGCTTTCAACGATACCTTGTACGGCAAGGATGACGTCCTTATCTTTCGTCGTAGCAAGTGTTAGTATGATTTTATTTATTTGCTGCTCAAGTAAATGATAGTTTGCGACCGTTAAAAACGGTTGGATTGTTGGTTTTTCCATTTGAATTCACTCCTGTATTGTAGGCTTTTCATAAAGGTTTATGGCCTAAAGAGATCATTCAATTATGTTATTTGGGTTAACTTTTCTAGACCTCTTTGACCTGTAATGTGTTTGGTCTAGAGCAAGCATTACAAAAGAATGCGTCCATTTCGATTCCTCCTTGAAAAGAAAACTAGTTTTATTATAACATTTTTTTGGTAAAATATAAAGTTAAAATATTCAGATATTAATATTAAAATAAATGGTATAATTATACTTATTGGGATTTCCATCACGTCGTGGGATTGATTCCCATCCAGGCTAGTTGCTTTCCTAGGCGTCCGATAAGTCGATTTGGATGCGGTCTAAGACGTTATCACTGGAAAAGGGATGGAAACCTTTTTAAAAAGTACTGTTACCAGAGAAAATTTTTAAGAAAAGAGGAACGTCTATGATTCAGTTTGAAAAGATGAACACAAAGCATTTTTTGCAAAATTTAACGGTAAGTGATTTTGCGATTAGTCCTAATGAAAAGCAGATGGTATTAAGTACGAATTTTAATGGATATTTTAATCTTTGGGGAATGGATTTAGAGAAAAAATTTCCATATCAAATGACTTTTCATAATCAAACTTCGGATTTTATTAAATATTCGAAAACAGGTGAATTTCTTTTAGTTGGCTTTGATAAAGATGGTGATGAGAATAGTCAAATTTATGCAATTTCACCTGAGGGAGGAAGCCTTGTACCAATTCGCTATAAAGAGGGAGAACGTCATTTCTACGCACATTTGACTGAGGATGGTAGACATCTTTATTATTCAACTACAGCTGGAAATTCAACGTATTTAAATAGTTTAGTTTATGACATTGAGAGTGAAGAAGAAAAGTCACTGATTGAGGGTAGTGATGCACCTACTTTTATCGCTACAGTTAGCCCAGAGGAAAAATCATTTGTTTATATTAAACAGTTTGGAAATACGCATTCCTTAGCATATGTACAAATTGATGGTGAGGAAGTATTGCTCACGCCATTAACGGATAAGCAGCATACAGTTTCCGATGTTGTGTATACTTCTGAAATGGAAATTTATTTTTTAACAGATTATGATGAAGATTTTAGCTATTTAGCAAAGTTCGATATTCAGTCGAAACAATTTACAAAGTTGCTTCAATTAGAAAAAGAAAACTTTACAAGTATTTATTATTCAAAAGAAGAGCAAGCACTATATATTGTCGGTTCCTATGGTGTAGAGGATCGCCTTTATCGTTATACAATTGTAGATGGAAAAAATGAAAAACTCGAAACACCTGTTGATATTATTGAGAAAATGGTTATTATGCCAAGCGGACATTTATATTTGCTTGGAAAATCGGCTACGAAGCCAAATAATATTTTTGTTTCAAAGGAAATGGGAAGTTCATGGTTAGAGGTAACTCACTATAGAGTACCGGGTGTTCGAGAAGAAGATTTGGTAGAACCTGAAGTGCTTCGTTATCCATCGTTTGATGGTTCGGAAATTGAGGCACTCTTGTTCAAGGCGAAGGAAGAAAATTCGAATGGCCATGTTATTTTATGGCCACATGGTGGTCCACAATCAATTGAACGCAAATCATTTCGACCGATGTTCCAATTTCTTGTTACCCAGGGATACTCTATTTTTGCACCAAATTTTAGAGGCTCATCGAACTACGGTCTAGACTTTATGAAAAAGGTTGAGGGCGATTGGGGTCATGGCCCACGTCTTGATAATACTACTGGGATTGATTGGCTTATTGAGAAGGGCTATGCTGATCGTGATAAAATGCTGCTTTTAGGTGGCAGCTATGGTGGCTATATGGCACTGCTATTACATGGTCGCCATGCAAATTACTTTAAAGCAGTTGTCGATATTTTTGGCCCAAGTAATCTGTTTTCATTTATTGAGTCTGTTCCGGATTTTTGGGCACCATATATGAAGCAATGGATAGGAGATCCAGAGAAAGACAAGGAAAGATTAACAGCCGATTCGCCAATTACGTATTTAGATGGTATGACGAAACCTATGTTAGTCATTCAAGGGGCGAACGATCCACGTGTTGTGCAAAAGGAATCTGACCAAATCGTTGCTGCTTTAAAAGACAAGGGGCGAGAAGTGGAATATATTGTGCTAGAAGATGAGGGTCATGGATTCACGAAAAAGGCGAATGAAATTTACGTGTATGAGAAAATACTCGAATTCTTTAATACACATATCCATTTATAAACGGGGACTTTTTAATTTATTCCACTATCAAACTCGTAATCGATGGAAAACATAGGAGGACTATTATGCTACTTAAGCAACAAGGATTTAATTTATGGGCTGATGGTTATGATAAAACGGTTCAGCTAAGTGAAGAAAGCAATCAATATCCATTTGCAGGATATAAAGCAGTATTAAATATGATTTTTAACGAGGTCATGTCCATTCCAAAATCAACTGTATTAGACATTGGATTTGGGACAGGGGTATTAACGGCAAAGCTTTATGATAACGGTCATACTATCAATGGACTCGATTTCTCCTCGAAAATGATCGAAATCGCCAAAGAAAAAATGCCTGATGCAAACTTAATGGAGTGGGATTTATCAGAAGGGCTGCCATTAGAGCTCCTTCGTCAAAAATATGACGCCATTATTAGCACCTATGCGCTTCATCATTTTACCGATGAAATGAAAGTGCACTACATTACAGCATTATTGCAGCAACTAACAACTGCAGGCAAAATTTTTATCGGCGATATCGCGTTTGAATCAAGAAAGC
Organism: Lysinibacillus sp. NPDC096382; assembly: GCF_044762845.1. Taxonomy (NCBI): domain Bacteria; kingdom Bacillati; phylum Bacillota; class Bacilli; order Caryophanales; family Bacillaceae; genus Lysinibacillus; species Lysinibacillus sp. NPDC096382. The sequence continues at coordinate 471,351 of NZ_JBIWFC010000002.1, read as the reverse complement.
AGCTTGAAAAATGTCGTCAAGACAGTATTGATTATTGGGATGATGATGAATTTTATTTTGTCCATGAGGAAATTAGCGCCTTATTAAAAGGAGTATGCCAATTAGAATTTTATCCAATCTCGCATTGTGGTGGAGTTTTTGTACTTTCGAATCTTGCATAGGAAGATGCTTACATGATTATTTATATGGTGAATTCGAAATAGATGATGTGTTAGCGGAACTTCTTTTGAGTAAAGGGGATTCATCAAGGTGGGGCAAGTTATCTTGTAAATAGCCAATGGAATGTAACGCGTTATGAGCATTCAGTTGGTGTCATGCTGTTAATTAAATAGTTAGGTGGATCTTTAGAGGAGCAGATTGCAGGTTTATTGCACGATGTTTCGCATACAGCTTTTTCGCATGTTATTGATTTCGCCATTGAAAATGAAGCTGAAGACTATCATGAAGAAATATTTAAAGAGGTTATTCATAAATCAGAAATTCCTAATATTCTTAAAAAGAATAACCTTGATTATGAACATCTACTTTTAAATGCTGCGACTTGGCATTTACTCGAACAACCAGCTCCTGATTTATGTGCAGATCGAGTAGATTATACTTTAAGAGATATGTACACATATGGGAAAGCCTCATTTGAAGAAATACAAAAATTTTTAGATGATAGTATCATTTATCAAGGAAAGATGTGTCTTAAAAGTATCAAAAGTGCAGAATGGTTTGTGAAAACATATTATCAAGAAGTACTTGATTTCTTTATGAATCCGTTAAATATTTATGCTTATCATAAATTTTCACAAACGTTAAAGTTAGCATTAGATAAAAAGATTATTACACTCGCTGATTTTCTTAAGGAAGATGAAGAACTAATTGTATTGTTGAAATCCTCAAATGATAGGCAAGTACAGGGCCTTTTACAGCTTCATCCTAATGTCAAAGTGAGGGTGGATCAAACAGATTTTGATATTCAGCAAAAGAATAAAACTAGACATATCAATCCTTTGCTTTACGATGAGAATCGATTAATAAGGGCAAGCGAAGTATCTGAAGATGTTAGAAAAATGAATGTTGCAGCTGAAGAAAAATTTCAACAGGGTGTGTTTGTGAAAATTATATGAGTATATCGATAAATTAGCACTTTTTCGATAGAACAAGGAAGGGGGTGTCAGTAGACAGCCCCTTCGCTTTTATGTAAACAGCTTTGAAAGGGTTGATATATGTTTATTCTTTTTTATGTAGTCGGTACACCACTTACAGTACTTATACAAAGAAAAAGCCTATGATTATTCAGGAGCGAACTCTTTGAAAACTTACGCAAAGGAGAGCTCTTTAACACGAGTTTAGACAATATTTTTTCCCTCGGTTCTCCCGTAATATCGTTTTGTCTAGCTGTCTTTATGTTGCTATGAAAACGTTCACTAACGATGCACTTCTGATTTTTCTTTTTACAGCTATTCCGATCATCTACCTAAAACGGTTTACAAAATTCGGTAATTAAATTAAAAAAACTGAAAATGTAAAATTTTGGATATCTCTTTAAATGTATCGTATGTTGCGATATAATCTGTTTAGACGATATATTAAAAGGAGTAAATTTAATGATTAAAGAATTAAATAATTATTTTACATCAATTTATTACCATCTACATACAACGCATGAAGAGTCTATTTCGCATCAAAGCGTACGTATTTTACAGATGATTCATAAGGAGGATGAAGTAACTGTCCGTGATATTGCTGAGTTGCTGAATATTTCTCAAAACACAGCGTCAGAACATATAAAAAAGCTAGAGCGTAATGGCTGGGTGAAAAAGGAGCGATCTATCGAAGATCAACGCAAAGTATATCTACATCTTACATCTGAAGGGCTTCACATCTTAAAGAAAAACACAGAGTTAGATGATGAAAAACTACAATATGCACTAAAGCAGCTTTCAGAAGAACAACAGCAAATAATTTTACAAGCATTTCGTCTATTAAGCGAGGTGTCTAAATAATGTACACATTCGTAAAAATTCTTTGCTCGGCAGCCGTGATCGGTATTGTTACAGAGATTGCTAGAAGATTTCCTTCCTATGGCGGTATTATTGCCGCCCTACCACTTGTCAGTATTTTAAGTATCATTTGGCTTACTGTGCAAAGTGAGTCGAGTGAACATATTCAGCGCTTTACGGTTGGTGTAATCGTTGGACTACCAGCTACAATGTTTATGCTATTTGTTATTTATATGGCGATGAAATCATCGATCCATATCGTGTTTGCCATTGGACTAGGAATTGTTTCGTGGGCAGTATTTCTAGGTGTTCAAAAAGCCATTGCTAGTGTATTTAATTTTTCAATTTAGGAGAATAGTAGATGACAGTAATTCCAATTCAGCAATTACATCAAAATGATGTGTTACAGTTTTTTAAAGAGCATTGGGGAAGTACAGAAATGGTCATTTCCAGTGGGGTATATGACTGTAGTAAATTAGATGGCTTCGCCTATGTAGATGCACAAAACATGCTGTTAGGTCTCGTGACGTATATCATTCGTGATAAAGAATGTGAAATAATTTCCCTTGATAGTATTGTGGAGGGAAAGGGGGTTGGTTCATTGCTTGTACAAGCTGTTGAACAGCATGCATTCGAACATGGTTGTACAATGATTACCCTCATTACGACAAATGATAATTTACACGCGTTAAAATTTTACCAAAAAAGAGGCTATCAGTTAGTCGAAATCATACAAAACGCAGTCGAGCAAGCAAGAGCATATAAACCTGAAATTCCTTTACTCGGTAATGATGGGATTCCGATACGTGATGAAATACGATTAGTAAAGCAATCTGGCTTATAATGAGTCAGGTTGTTTTTTGTGTACGTGAAGAAGTTGATCGGTAAAGAAAAATCCTCACTGTTTATTTTCGAGGTTTCATCACCTACGATTTCTCGCTATACTTATGGGGAGTAAGAAAGTGAGGAATGAAATGAAAAAATTATTATTTGTTTTATTATTTAGTGTTCTAGTAGTGGGAGCGGCCTTTATTATTTATTTAAAAAGCAATCCACCACTTGTCATGAATAGTTATACGAATTCTACAGATGCTTCAACTACAAAAATCGTAGAAATAGAGAATAAAGGACTACGTGACATAAAGCTTCGGCAAATACTTATTAATAATAAAGTGCCTGAAAATGTTGAACTCGTCGTGAGTAAGTCGGAACCGTTTGAAGCAGAAACGAAGCTAGTAGGTAATCCGGATATTACGTATCATAAATTAAGACAAGTAAACATTTTTCCAAGTCAATACATAGATCGCAAGGCCATCGGAAAGGAGCCACAGCATTATGCGGTGAAGGTTGAGGCACCTAAAATTAAAAAAATCACGATTAAGTATGAGTATTTAAAAATGCCATTTACTTTAACAGCTGAGTTACAAGCTACTAACTAAAATGAAACTATAATCAGTAGAGGTTTTCTTTCCTGAATTAGTTAAAATTAGAAAAGCGCAAGAAATCAACGTTTCTAAAATTGATTTCTCGCGCTTTTTAAGGTTTTGATCAGTTTTGTCTTAACCTTATTGAAGCTATATAAAAAAGATTGGTTGTTTTTAATAAAGATTGATTGTTTTTAATAAAGATTGATAAAAATCGATATAAAGATTGTGAAGAAATGTACTTAAACAAAAGGTGCGGGTTATTTCAACAGTGTTGTTTTTTAACTTGTGTTCAACAATCGGGCCAGATTGTGAAGTGAAAACTAGTAAGACAACAGATATTAAAAGTATCTATATCCGTTGTCTTTTTGCTTATTTATGAAGTACTCCTGCTTTGAAATCTTTTATAAGGTAGTATGGAAACCAAGAGCAGTAAAACACCAAACAGCACAAATAAAGCAGAACTAGGCAGTACATGATATAATGCGGGGGACATTCCACCAAGCGCCATACCTGAATAACGGACGAAGTTAAAAACGCCTAAAGCTGTTCCTCGGTGCTCGCTGTACTCATTGCTAATAAGAGTCGAGAGAAGGGGGGCGGAAAATCCAACCATAATTCCATAACCAAATAAGATAATGCTTAACCCCACAAGTGATTGAGCGTGAAGTACACCAAATAGTATGACCTGCAAAGGCATAACAATTAACAGTGAGATAAACAAAGTATTTAGAGATATTTTTTTCTGCAACCTTTTAAATAACATACTCCCGACAATCATGCTGACTGTCAAAGGTAAATATAATAATCCAATGAACTGTAAATATACATGATAATGATCATGGAGCAAGACAGGCAGATAGACAAGAATAGCAAAATAGATGAAAAACACTAAAAAGCTAATGATCATAATACTTGTTCCAATGTAATGGGAAAAGACTGCCTTATATGCATGGATAAATCCTTTGGACGGTATTTCGTCAGTTTCATTCTGTTTTTCACTTGGCAGCAAATAAACAATGAACAACAGCAAGGAAACCGCCATGATCAAAAGAAAAAGGAAAATTCCCTCATAACCAAAAACCTCCCCAATAAAACCTCCAACCACAGGTGAAACGGCTGGTGCAAGGGTAAGCAGGATTTGATACGTTCCCATGGCACTTCCTCTTGCTTCACCTTCAAATAACTGTGCAATCATACTGATTGCAACTAAAGGGATTATCCCGGCCCCGATTGCCTGAATCATTCTGAACAGCGTAAACAACGTAAAACTGTTGGTGTAAGCACAAAAGACTGCTGATACGCCCATCAAAAGAAGACTAATGAGCAATAATCTTTTTTTATTTTGATGTTCAACCACAGTTCCCAAAACAATCTGTATCACTGCAATAATAAAGATAAAGCTACTGACCGTAAAATTCACCCAGCTGATGGATACTTCAAACGAATCCCGAATAAGGGGAATAATCGGTGTATAGATGTTCTGGCTTAAAGAAGCAAAAAACGTGCTAATACTCAAGGCGTATAAGACAAACGATTTTTTTGCGTTACATTTTGTATATTTAGTCTCCAAATGGAACGTCATCACCTTTAAGTTTGTCAGTAATCATTTCTAAAAAAGTTATAATGGTTTCTAATTCGTCGGTATTGAAACTATCTAATAGGCGCAGGTATCGATTTCTCGCCTTCTCATGCAATTGATCGTGGATAGAGGCAAGTTGTTTCCCTAAATCAGTAAGGAGATAGTGAACTTCTTTTTGATTGGTCTCCTGTCTGGTCTCGATAATAACGTTCTTCTCTAGCATTTTTTTGATTGCCTTTGTAATGGCTGGCTTGGAGACGTTTAACGTTTCCGAAAGGGATGTATTATTCGCAGATCCCTGTGCCTTGATGGCTGAAACAATATGTAATTGAGTGAGAGTCCAATCCATAACAATGGAGTTTTCCTCATTTTTTTTACTGAAGCTTTTCCTCTTTTGGACGGCTTCTCTTTCTTTGATAAATTGTTGCAAAGCATTCAACGCTTCCATCTTTTTGTCTATATGATTCATAATGTATCACCTAACTTTTTGTCTTTTGTTAACCGGTTAATAAAAATAGTTTACCAGTTAACAAAAAGAGGTGTCAAGTGTAAATTAACTGATAAACAATCAGACGGGATTGTTTAATAAGTGTCGCTGTTCTTCTTTTATAAAACTCCCATGAAAGAACTTAATCTTTCATTTTCTGTGGTGAAGAGATTATTTTCGCGCTTCATGGATGGCTAAAGGGGTGCTTTAGGGGATAAGAAGGATCTGAAAAACGTTGGCTTTTTTATATACAGTGAAATCAAGAGTTTAGAGTGATTTTTAATCAAATTTTATGATAATTCAACACTTATCACTTTCTTTTTTTTATTTGTAATTTGCCCTTATTAAACATAACAAGTCCATTAAATCGCTCATAAAAACCATATAACGGATATAACAGTCCAAGGAATACGATAAAGGAAGGTATTTTTTCGATAACAGGGATTACGCCTGATAGGAAAGATCTTAATGTTTCTGTTAAGAAAATAAATAAAGGAATGATTGCAATCGTACCAATTAATAGAAATGGGGTTACTTTTGTCTCTTTTAATTTGACGTGGCAATGTGGACATTCCATGGTAAATGGTGATGAAAAATCCTCAAAGTCTTCAAGCGATATTGCTTCTTGACAGTCTGGACAAGGTATAGATGTTTTCATAAATAAATCTCCTTAAAAACGAATTCCCTTTAGTATAGTTGAGAATACTTCCAAAAGTAAGCGGGAAATAGTGGAGTTAAGAAGTTGGGAATTCAAAGAAAAAGCGTATATAAGAAAAGGATCGGGTTCCATAAAACTTTGATGGGGAAGTCCACTGGACCGTTAAAGAGGGATAAAGCTTTGAATGGCTAATGAGCTATATACTCGTTTTATGTCTTATCATTTATGCCCGTGTCATTTCATAAGATTGTTTGATGAAAAAATACCATTAATACTAAAACGTGGTAATCTAATAGTAACATTCATTGAAATGTTAGGAGGGACTAAATGGGGTTTGTCGTCATCGGCATAGTACTTGTTATTTGTATTTTCACTGTTACTTTAGTGGTTATTAGGAAGCATTCAAACGGGGATATTAAACTGGAAGTAACAGCTGTATGTGAAGGAAAAAATGAATTAGATCAAGCTATTATAAAGATATATTTTACATTTTCAATAGGCAAACTTACACATCGTAAAAAAGAAATAATGGGCAGTATTGATTGGTCAAAAGGATGGATGCCTGTTTGCTATAATTTGAAGGAATATGGAGTCTATAAGGACGAAAGATTACTCCTTGCTACAAATGAGAAAACGTATACAACCTTCGAAATCAACGCTACAAATGCGATAGATCCTCTGGGACGAGGTGAGGGGTATGTTGTATTAATATTAGAGGACCCTATTTCTTCAGATAAATCCAGCGCAGGTGTGATTCTTGTAGTAACGGCCAATATGGTGACCTATCAGCTATCTGATTCAACTAGCTGGAATAATGACTTTGCAATTAATCATTAAATAATAAAAAAGCTATTCGTTAGGAAATAAAGTACCTGATGAATAGCTTTTCTGTTTGGTAGGGTAATAATGAAACTTATTCAAGTTAATTTCGTAGAATATTAAAAGGAAGGAGTGTCTTTGTTGTATTCGGTACTCTACTATAAGGAAAAACCTTGGGAGATAGATAATGAAGAGGAATTATACAAATATGCTGCTGGGGTTCAAAAGCACATCGCTATCTTAACCTATGGCAATCAGTTAGATGAACAAGCCTTAGATGAACTGATTGCAACATATTTAACAGAGGAAAGTTGCGACGACTCAAACAAATTTAATATAAGGTACGATACATATGATGCCGATGTGAAAAGTTCCCATAGGAATCATTGGATTTTTGGAATTCAGATGGACGATGAGCAGCTTTTAGCGTTTGAAGCGACTATCCAACGCATAGATGGTACGCATGTCCGAATTCAACATAGGAGTAGAGGACATTATGAAGTTAAAATTGATGGTAAACTATATTCCACAAAGGTATATCGAACTAGAGAGTGCTCGAAGGTTTACAGAGAGCCTGTAGAAGGGAGATATTTACTTTTTATGGACGAGGAGTCAGAAGATAATGAGCTGTTAAGAAGTAAAATGCATATGATGCCAGAAAAATTGCAATCGCTTTCTCTATCAGCGACAACTCCTCGTGAAGAATGGGAAGTATATGTACGAGATTGGATCAAACGATTACTAAAAATAATACAAGAGTGACGACCAATCATCAACCGAAAAGAAGGTAATAGGTTTTGGATATTTTGACAGATAAATTAATAATGATTGGTTTGTTTATTCTCATCATTCACTCGATAGAAACACTTGCGTATGCAGTACGATTATCGGGTGCACGTGTAAAATTATTAGCCTCTGCATTATCATTGTTCAATGTCATGGTCATGTTTTCAAGGCTAGCAAACATGATGCAGCAACCTTTTACCGGAAGTCTGACTGACACAGCACCAAAGGAAAACACATTGGCATTTGTGGAACAGCAATTCCGTATGCTTATTGGCGCCGCTTCATTAGGTACATTGGTAGGTATTCTACTATTGCCAACATTTGTAGCGATATTTTCAAGGGCTATTATACATTTGTCTGAGGAAAGAGGCTCCATTCCAGCATTATTCAAAAAGGGTTTTAGCATTGACTATATCAAACGGGGAATAAAACATATTCATATGCCAAGCTTTTCATACTTAAAAGGTATTAGTTGGCGTGATATTCCCCTTAAATTATTTATTATTAATGTCGTAATTACGGCCATCTATACAATTGGCGTCCTATCTGCACTTTACGCCGCTTTATTAGTTCCTGAAAGATCGAATACTGCTGTCATGTCATCAGGACTTATTAATGGTGTAGCGACGATGTTACTAATCATATTTATTGACCCAAAAATTTCCATTCTAGCAGATGATGTTATCAATCAAAGAGGCAGCTACTTAAGTCTTAAACGAGCATCTGTAATGATGATGGCATCAAGACTGCTAGGCACATTTTTGGCACAGCTATTATTTCTACCAGGAGCAAAATATATTGCTTGGTTTACACAATTCATGTAAGGGGGATATACATTGATGATAATTATTCAAGCCGAATAACAGCTTTTTCTAAAAATTAAGAAGGATAGATCGAAGTTGATATTAATAGGATAACTTTCAAAGAAAGGAAAATCGATATTTAATGAAAAAATTATGCTTCCTAATTTTAATAATGTTTGTGTTAGTTGCTTGTAGTACGAATCAACAACAAGAGATCCATTACATAGCGAAAAGTGAGCACTGGAAGGCCGTATATCATAGTAATACTGCCGAGGGCTTACAACTTTTCTATCTTGGGGAAGAGGGAGATTTAGGTGGTTTAGAAATAACGATAGAAGGGTCTAAAGAATCACAAAATTATATTGACTACCAGGTAAATAAGGATAAACAGTTAATTTTAAAGAAAAAAGAAAGTGCGAAAATATTTAAAAAGGATGCTGCCCCAACCATTCACATTAAGTGGCAGTCTCACAATGAGACTTTAGAAGTACGAAGTGGATGAAAACTTAGTATAGAGAATGAGGGGAGGGAAATGAAGATGAGCTATTTGATACATACCTTCGCTTGAACACAGACAGTGCTCATCGTTGCAACGTTCCTACTAAAAGTAGAATATGCAGCAAGTACATAGTTGGGTGTAGAATCATAATTAATGCATAAAAAGAATATTAATTGAGCATTTTGGCAACGTGGCTTGCACTTCAACAAGTAAAAGTAATTAGGGTTACAGATACACAGCAAGAATGATTTACAAAATGAACAAAAAAATCCGTGTAAGTATTGACGATCGACAAGAAAAGCTCGGAAAAAAAATTCGTGAAGCTCAAATGAAAAAAATATCTTATATTTTAGTGCTTGGTGATTAAGAAATGGATCGTCAACATGTCACTGTTCGTAAATATGGTCAGCAAGCATTAATTGAAAAGCCATTGCAACAGTTTATAGAGAAAATAAAGCGAGAAATACAGCAAAAAGCATTATCTTATAAAGGGTATTAAACAATTTAGCTCACCTTTAGAGGGAAGTCATAACCCTCTAAAGGCGAGCTAAAAAAATGAAATAAATGTTGTGATATTTATTTTTGTAAAATTTACTTAAAAATGTAGATTTTTTCTTAGATTTTGCTACTATTAATCAATTTTCAAGCATACAATAAATTAAACAACAAACGAAATAGATTTAATTGGCGCTGTTCTTTTGATAATTACTTTCTCCTAAAAGGATAGTTTGTGTCTCAGCGTCAATGACCAGGTATTTATGATAAGTCTCCTGATTATTTTGCTTAAAGGATGCTAAAAAATATACTTGTCGATTGGGATGAATAAAAGTATGTTGAGAGAGGTCTATTTTTTTACGTATAAAATTTGTTTTTAGATGAAATGTTTCTTCAGCCTTCGGTACGTCCTTAAAGGCTATTTTTTGACGAATGTTTAAGGTAGCATCGTTATATTCCTCATAGATTGTCCTGTTTAAATGATGGTAAAAATCATTCTTAGTACGAAATGTCTGATATTGATTATTAGGATATTTATAAGATGTAGTTCCAGAAGGTTTGCAAAGAATCGGTGCTGAATTTTCTACTGAATCTTGAGGCTGCTGTAGTAAAAAGCTTGAAACGACCAATGATAAAAAAAACATCTGCATTTTTCGGCCTCCTTTTTCCTGTCATAAAGAAGATATCCCATTTTTATGTTATTTATACGTATCTTTACAACAGCAATGGAATTGGTGTGTTTTTTAAACCGGAACCTACTATACAGATCATCGGAAATAGTTTTAGCTAGCTTTATTGATCGCTTTTGAATATTTATTTAGTAGGACATCTAATTCTTGACTACAATCTACCACGCTAGGGTGGGTAAAACCTAAATCCATCGCCTTTTTATACATATCTTTCCTTTTGTTTTCAATCTCCATCTTCAAGAATTGTTTAAACGATATCTTAACCAAAATCTTTTCCCCCTATAATTTTTTCTTCATATTCTTGAAATACATTGACCTCGATTCAACTTTTTCATTGTATCTCACCTAAAACGAAAAATATGTCACATTGTGTATAGGTTGAGAAATTCGTAATTTAGTCATAGAAAAATATATTCATAATTATATAGTTGAAAAATAAGAAATTCCAACAACAGGTATTTTAGTCTACACTAATTGCCTTTTATTGTATTAATTATATATTTTATTACCTATTATATTAGAATATTAGCGTTTTTTTTGGCCGTATTCAAGAATAGGCAAAGGTTGAAATTTAATAGATTTGCTCCTTTTTTACTATTAAAAACTATGTCGATATCTATTGAAATTTTAATGCATTTCGTATCTTGTCACAATTTATCAAATAAACTTCTTTGTTGTTTGTTATTGAGGAGATTTCATGTTGGTTAATAATGTTGAGAATTTTCGAAATAAATGGAATGATGGGTGAATAGAGTTTGCATAATTGCTATGATAGGGGGAGGTTTATAGTGTTGAAGTTAAGATTGCCATTATTTAGCATTATGATCGTTACTAATTTAATGTTATTAGCATGTTCAGAAGAGAAAACAAAAGCAGGAGAATCTTCAGAATCAACAGTGGTTACTAACCATTCTGTTCAACACGTGGAAGAATCAAAACAAACGCTTCCAACTATCGATAAGCATTATGATTTTACATATTTAGAGAAATTGCCGGAGGAAAAAAGAGCTTTATATGAAGACTTCTTGAAGAAAGGAAATATTAATAGTCTAAAGACTTTTACACCAGAGGAAATCGTGTTAATTATGATGAATTTAATATTTGAGCATAATTTCGATAAACTCTATGCAATTACCTACAATAACAATGAGCTACCAGATAAAGATACCTTTATAGCAGAGTATATAGATTATTTTTTAGATGAAGATATTCAAAATTATTTAATGTACAGATACTACGATAGTATTTCTTTGAATAAAGATTCTAGCACTGAAAGTATAGCAATTGTTCAATTAGAGATAATTTTTGGAAGCTCGCACTACGGCAAGACATATGCCTTATTAAGAGAGGATGGTATGTGGAAGGTTGACCTATACAATTATATAAAAGAAAAGAAGGCAAAATCTGAAGAAAAATAGAAGGAACTATAATGACTGTACTATATTTTGTTAGACACGCGCGTTCTCACTATAACGCTGATGAGGTCAATCGCCCGCTTTCTAGTAAAGGGTTTGAGGATAGGGATCGTGTTACTAGATTATTTGAAAATAAAAATATTCATACGATATATTCAAGTCCATATAAAAGAGCCATTCAGACGGTGGAGGGCATCGCACAAAAACATAAATTACAGATAAAAACGATTGATTCCTTTAAAGAAAGAATATTATCTTTTGACGCTGCCATTCATCAAGTATGGAGTCATCCGAATTTCGCATTTGAAGGTGGAGAATCCAATGAAATTGTAAAGGAACGAGCTATGACCACTTTGCAAAAAATTATACTTACACATCCAAATGACAATATAGTTGGTACACATGCAATATTATAGTCTTAATGATGCAATATTTGGATGTGCATTATGATCACGTATTTTAGAAAAAACTTTCAATGCCTGATGTGTATCAACTATCATTTCAGCATTTCGTGTTAAGTGATGTTCAAAGAATTTGGGAAGAATAGAAGAAGGGGCTGTCTTCTGACAGCCCCTTGGTTCATTTTATCGAGAAATATCCTTAGTTTACCGAAAACTTTATATGATTTATCGAGAAAGCGAAGTATTTCCAACAACTGGGGAAAATTGCTTATCCTATTTGATTCCAATCTTCTCGTAATAGACCAAATAAAACTACATCATGAAATTGACCGAAGCGGAAAATCTCATTGCGTAGAGAACCTTCTTTTGTAAAGCCACATTTTTCATAGGAACGAATAGCGCCTTTATTAAAGCTGAAAACTTGAAGCTTAATTTTATTAATGGAAATATAATTAAAAATAAAATGAATAAGCGTTTTCATGGCATCGGTTCCAAGCCCTTTGCCGTGCCATTGTTCGCCAATTGAGATACCTACAAAGCAAGTACTATTTTTCCAGTTGATTCCATAGACGCCACAGGAGCCGATAAGCTCATTTGACGACTTTTCGAATATACCGAAAATAAACTCCTCTTTTTTTCCACTAATACTTTGAAAGAATGAAGCATGATCCTCAAAGGTGTTTGGAAAGGGAATATCGTCATTGGCAAGTAACAACGTATTTTTTTCACTTTCGATTTTTACAAATGCCTCCAAGTCGGAAGAAGTCATTTGCTGTAAAGTAATAGATTGTCCTGTAAGAAATTCATTAAAATAATTTTCCATTTGTTTTCTCCCTTGTTCAAGGGCTGCAGTTAGAGGTTACATCCCTTGGGTTATTTGATGTATAAACAAAACATCTACTGCAATCTCTGCGCTCATATGCCCAACTCCTTTAGTTTAGATATCATTATAGTAGCATTTTTGGTAATTAGTAGAAACAATTGTTTTTAAATGCTTATCTCCATAATGTGGAGTTGATTTCCGCTCCAACTGGGCGCTTTGTAGCTGACGCTGCGCTTTCGCACAGAAAAAAATTGTTGCTGACGCTACGTTAGCACTACACTTTCACACAGAAAACATTTGCTTCGCTACAGGGTCTCATCTGTGACATCTAACACTGCCTCATATACATAAATCGAAGGAAGTACTATGGATTTCTTTAGTAGTTCTTCTTTAATATTTAAAATATACTTTCGACTCTCTATTGTTAAGAAGTCGTTCATTAACGATATTAAATCCCTTGATAGAGAACCTTTTCGTGTTTATATCAATATTCCAAATTTCTAATGGGGCATGTTTTGTATTTTAAAATAGTAACCATGAGATGGTGTTTCTAAATAATTACAATACTTTAATTCTAAAACCTTCGGATTGCCAGTTAAGTCCGCTAATATCGACATGGCTTCCGCTGCATTCGGACAAACAAAAAATGTTTCGATATCGATATCTTGATCCACTAGTAAATCATACACTGTAGCGCCGACAACATAAGCTTGACCAATTGTATTCCATTTTTCTAGTAGTTCTAATTCTTCGAGAATGAGCATGGCAGTTTCTTTCCGCTTTGAAGCTCTCTCTAATAATTCCAAAATTTACATATACTCCACAATAAAATTGTAAATCATGTTAGAATACATTATATTTGTGATTTATTTGAAGTAAACTCTGCCAAGAACAATTTAAAACAGTACTAAGGGCGTATTTTTGATCCATAAGGGAAGATTAATGAGATAGATTACTAGGATTAAAGATGAAAAGGAGAGCTTTGATGAGATTAAAATTTTATGAAGAAAAAGATGATCATTTAATTGAACGATATACGATTACAGAGGAGCAGCTTCGCTATACGATGTCTCCGAAAGAGAGCATTGAACTAGTGAAGCAGGATAAAAATCGTCATGCCGTTCTTGTATTAGATGAAGACAGGCTCGTAACATTCTTTGTATTGCATGAACATGAGGGTGTCAAGCCATATTCCTCTAACGAACAGGCGGTTTTAATCCGTGCCTTTTCGACAGACTATTATGAACAAGGGAAAGGCTATGCGAAAGCAGCATTACAACTTTTGCCGGACTTTGTTTTGACGCATTTTCCTTATATCAATGAGCTTGTGTTAGGGGTTAATTTGCCGAATACTGCTGCACAGTCACTTTATAAAAAGTGCGGATTTGTCGATGAAGGAAGGCTGGCAAAAGGGTTTAGGGCTGAGATTAAAGTGATGAGTTATTACTTAAGTAAAAATATTAGAGAAACGCTTGAATAGAAATGCTGTACTTGTAAGAGGAAGGAATCTACTTAATATTAAAAAATTTCTCGTCTAAAAAAGAAATGAGGTGGCAGAATGAAAAACTTGCTGGAAGCACGTATAGAGCATTTCGATGAAATATGTGCAATTGATCAAGAAGTAATTGGAGATTTTTCGCGAAGGGACTATTTGCGTACAGCTATTAACGAAAAACGATGTATCATTCAACAAACTGAAAAAGGTATTGCGGGTTTTCTCATTTTTACAAATGATTTTTTTGACAATAGCTTCATCTCATTAGTTATTATCAAACCAACTGAGAGAAGAAAGGGCATTGCCACAACATTATTAAATTTTTATGTAGAAATGGCAGCCACTCCAAAAATCTTTTCTTCTACTAACCAATCAAATACTAGTATGCATAAGGTATTTGAAATGGCGGGATTTATAAAAAGTGGGTATATTGAAAATTTAGATGATGGTGACCCAGAAATTATTTTTGTGAAATTTAAGTAAAGCATAGACAAAGGCAAGTCTCGCAGTAGAGTTACGGCTACGAGACTTGAAAAGTTATTTTCTTGCTCTTATTAATAAAAAGGAAGGTTTACGATGCTCATTTTCTAAGGAAGGCAGTTTTTCAACAGCCTCTAAATTAGGAATCGGCTCTAGCATTTTTTCTATCGTCAAGTTATGTTCGATCAATGTATTGATGATTGTAGAAATGCTACGGTGATATTTAACAACACCATCCACAAGCCATGTCCGCTCACGCAAACCTTCATCATGGTAATTATCAATTGCGTAATGGCTCCTATTGCCGCTGTCATCATAAAGCCAATTATCCTCCGTTGTTTTACGAGCAGTAACAATCGGATGCTCTACAGAAAAAATAAAATTGCTACCAGGACGAAGCATTTTAGCGATTTTACCAATGACTGCACTAAAATCCTTTATATAATGTAAGGAAAGAGAGCTTGTTATACAATCAAAGCTGTCAGGAGCTGCCTGATAATCTTCTATCGCTCGCAAATAATAGTCTATATGCGGATGAGCATGTTCACATTGAGCGATTGCCAGCATATTTTCTGAAACATCAATAGCTGTTACATGCTGTGCGTTATTTTCTATACAATAGTATGCAAATTGTCCCATTCCACAGCCAATATCAAGTATTTGTAAATTAGTTAAATTAGGAAGTAAGGATTTTAACGCTGGTTGTTCAAGCAAGTTATTGTAGTTATAGGGTGCTTGACGGAGCTTTTTATATTGATGGAAAAATTCCGGATGGTCATATATATTTTGTTTCATGGTATACCTCCATTTGTCTCACATAACGTTATGTAACATTTGCGCATATTTATTGTCACATATTAACCTAAAAAGAAATAGACTATTATTTCAATTTTTAGTAAGATGTAGGTAGAATGGTGCCAACTTTTGTAATTCCCCATCTATCGGATTGTATAGATGGTTTTTTGATATGAGGACGTCTTTTCTGATGTTTTACGCCACAAAATTGTAACAATTCCGAAAAGTAATGTTATTTAAAGGGGAATGATGGCACTTATTTTAATGAATCACGTTTTTTTATTGGGAGTAATTATGCGGTTTCCCAAAAAATACATTGGAGGATGTTGCATTGAGTAAAGAATCATTATTAAGTTTAAGTAGTAATTCATTGTTCGTGGCATTTATTTTACTACTGATCGCTATTATACCGATTGGACTTGCCGTGAAATCAAAAGGAAAGATGTTTGGGAAAGTCGGGCTTCTACTTACATATATTGCTTTTGCTTTACAACTAGTGTATTTCATATTAAGGTGGATTGCTGTTGATCATGCACCTGTAAGTAATATGTATGAGTTTATGACGTTCTTTGGTATCATGCTAACTGGTAGCTATTTAATCATTCATTTTTTATATAAGCAAATTGTTGTAGGTTTGTTTACCATCCCTGTGTCATTAATTATTCTCGGTTATGGAAGCGTCTTTACAAAAACGGTTTCACCACTTGTTCCATCACTGCAAAGCAATTGGTTAACGATACATGTTATGACAGTTGCATTTTCAAGTGCTATTTTATCGATTTCGTTCGCAACCGGTATTATTTATTTATTAAGAACATTAGATGTTTCTAAATTCTCGCTAAGTACACTATTCTTAGAAATTGTTCTGTATTATTTAGTTGTTGTGATTGGCTTTATAGTTGTTGCCACATATTTTGACATAGCGGTAGATAAAGTCGAGGTTCAATTTGAAAATAAGCTAGATAAGGTGGAAACAGCCGTTTATACGATGACACCGTTAATTGTCAATAAAGATGCAGTAACAACTAGTGGGGATCAGGTCGGCCTTTTACAGATTACAAATAAGATAGATGCGAAGAAATTAAATTCAATCGTATGGGCATTTATCGTCGGTACAATTTTATATGCAGTGATTTTCCTCATTACGAGAAAACCGTTAATTGTTTTATTAAAGCCATTAACAAATCGTGTACAACCAACATTAATGGATGAAATTACATATCGAGCTGTTGTGATAGGTTTTCCGTTGTTTGCTTTAGGTGGACTTTTGTTTGCCATGATTTGGGCACAAATTGCCTGGAGTAGGTATTGGGGCTGGGACCCTAAAGAAGTGTGGGCACTTATTACATTTTTATTTTATGCAGCGTTCCTTCATTTCCGTCTTTCCAAAGGGTGGGAAGGGGAAAGGACAGCTTGGTTAGCGATTATTGGCTTTGGCATTATCGTGTTTAATCAAGTATTTGTAAATTTAGTCATTGCAGGTTTACATTCTTACGCGTAAGGATGTTGTAAATGGAATGTAGTGAACATGTTGAATGGGCTAATGTTCTGTATTTCTCATGAAATGCAAGTAAATTATTAAGCATTGTGAGTCTCACAGGGTGGGAAGGTCAATATTTCGAAATGATCACATTACTTGTACATGGAGTTGGTTTTGTTGTAGCAACTATTGTGCTATATTAGCTTCATTTAAGTGGATAGCGCATTGTCGATTGGTCTATTGGACAACAATTTTGTGGCTACCCTATACAGCGCTATTCACTTTTATCTTTGTTAGTGTATATCCGATTACTTATCAGGGAGATATGCCTGCACCCGTACAAGGACTAATTCTTTCTGCAATGCTCTTGTTTTATCCGTTTTATATTGGAACGTTGACTATTTCAAAATCTGAAGCTGTACAAATAAAATAACCGTAAAAAAGAGACATCCATAATTTGGATGTCTCTTGAATTTTGCACTGTTTATTCTAAAGCTGAAATTAAAGCTTTACAACATTAGTTGCTTGTGGTCCGCGGTTACCTTCTTCTACGCCAAATTCTACTTTTTGGCCTTCTTCTAAAGTTTTAAAGCCATCTGATTGAATGGCAGAGAAGTGTACGAATACATCATTTCCACCTTCTACTTCGATAAAGCCAAAACCTTTTTCCGCGTTAAACCATTTTACTGTACCTTGTGTCATGTGAACAACCTCCCAAAAAAATTAAACAATCATATTGCTTCGATCGCTTGAAAAAAATCACGTATTCAAAAGCTCGTATTACTTTTGAATACGTGATTTTAACGGTTAAGATGAAGTAATGTAATTATTGTTTTTATTATATAACAGTACCAGATATTTATCCAGTATATTCCGCTTTTTGTAAGAAAAAATTTACATTAAATCTATTTTCAACATAATTAGTTGATCCATGCCTTTTCTTTAGCGACAATGACTGCCTCAGCGCGTGATTCTACGTTTAGTTTGACAAAAAGTTTGGATAAATAGTTTTCAACGGTGCGCTGCGTGACCCCAATGGCTGAAGCAATTGCTTTATTTGTACAACCTTGTGCGACAAGCTGTAATATTTCTTGCTCCTTGTCGCTTAGTAAAATCTCTTGCTGCGTATTTGGTAAATTGATGCGCTGCTGTACAAAATCTAAAAAATCAGCTGCTAGCAGGATCTCGCCTCTTAGTGCGGCTTCAATGGTTTGAATAACTTGCTGTTTCGTGGCAAGCTTTGATAATAATCCATCGACCTTTTTTTCAATAAGTAATTCGTAATAATCGGAAAGCTCATAGCCTGTGTAGAGTATAATGAGTGCTTCTGGTTGCTTTTTCTTAATCATTTCCGAAAGCTGGATACCGTTGACTGGCTTCATATTTATATCGATTAAAAATAATCGAAAAGCTTGAGCGTCCATTCTAGACAGAACAGCGGCACTATCCTGCTCTGTGTCTATTTGGACATTTGTTAAATCCTGTAATAATGTTTTTGTACCATCTAAAACGACAGGATGGTCATCTACAATAAGAATATCAATCATATGATTCCACGTCCTCTTGTATTTGAATAAAAATTTGCATTCCTTCATTATGACTGGAGGTTATCGTGATGTCGCCATTAAAAGCACGAACTCGTTCTCGAATCCCGTTCATGCCCATTGAAGCGGAAGATTGCATTAAATCTTCAATATCACAGCCAATACCATTATCTTCGTATTGTAGGACAAAGCCGCAATTGATCACTTGTAGTTTTAGTGATACTTCCGTTGCCTCGGCATGCTTAATCGCATTATTTAAAAGCTCCTGCACAAGTCGATAGACGACTAAATGTAAGGTTGCATCCTGAAATTGGACGCGTTCTATTTGGGCGTTTAATAAAAAATCGGCACGTATTTTTACCTTTTGAATCAGTTTTTTTAAGGCGATTTGAAGCCCAAATGTATCCAGTAATGGAGGGCTTAGATTCTCACAATACTCACGTAAATCCTTCGATGCATTTAGCAATTGCTCTCGAATATCTAATACCTTGTCTTTTTTGATAATAGGCGAACTAGCAATTACATCTAACTCTCTTCCTAAATGAAGTTGTTCCTGTAATATAGTGTCATGTAATTCTTGCGCTAAAATACTTTTTTCCTTTTCAATGATATTCCATAATAATTTATCGAGCCAAGGAAGCTGGGTATCATTGCTATCCTTCATAAGCCTTATTTCACTTATTAAATCTTCAATGAGCTTTAAATTATCAATAAACATTGAAACATAGAGCGCAAGTAACTCTAACCAAAGAAGCTCTTCTTTTTGTAATGCATGTCGAATGATTAACATGATTTTCTCTTCACCTGAATCATGTAATAACAGGTGCGTCATGTTATTCACTATGTTGACTTCACCGCGAGAGATGGGCACATCTTCCGTTAGTGTTGTAATCGTAAAAGCTGTAGTACCAAGCTTTTCTGTTATCTCATATTTGAATTGCTCCAGTAATTCTTGCTGATCTTTTGCCTTACCCATACGATTAACGGCAGCATATAAATTATGTACATAATTACCGGTAGATGAAAAAATAATCTTTCGATACTTAAAATCAAGCTGCTCTTTTATATAAAAGCTAGCAATGATAACGAGGAATATAAGGATAAAGACGCTCGTAATTTGAATAATCGATAATGTATCTATACCCAATATGGTAATGCCTGTAGTTAAGATTAATGCACTAAAAAAAGCAAGTGTTGAATAATAGCGCAAACGAGATAATTGATATTCAATATCGAATAATCGTTCGTTCACTTGAATGAAAATAAAAGAAAAAGGAATAAACAATAAAAATAATGCAGCTACCTCAGCATGTAAAATAGGGTTTTGACCTAAAATTTCGGGTATAACGAAAAATAATAAAAATGGCAAAAAAGGCGTGATAAATGCAATGGTGATCAGACGGATTTTTGCCAGTTTAGTTCGTAAATAACTCGTTAGTAAAATATAGATGGCATAAAGAACAAGAACAGCAAATATCGCTAAATAAATTAATGCTGTTATTACCCGAAAATCAGAATTAATTCTCATTATGAAATTACAGCAAGGTATAAATAGTAGTAATAAATAAAGCCATTTGGTATTGAGGTACAGCCATTCTAGATGTAGGTATCGGAAGTAAAATTGTAAAAAGTGAATAAAAAGTAATATGCATAATACGATACCAATACTTATTACTGCTTCTCCAATTAAATTTCCTCTACTCGATGCCCCGCAACTTATATAGGTCAAAGAACAAGTTAATAAAAATAATGTTAGTAGACTAGTTAGTTGATTATCTTTATTTCTTTGCCATAAATAGATGGCAACACCTAAAGATAGGACAAAATAAAACAGCGGAAAAATAATTTGCAAATAAAATTCTTCCGGATTATCTTTATGCTTAACTTTAACCGAATGAAAATCACCATTAGTCTTCATAAACGTTAGTTCCTTAGCACTTCTAACGATAGAATCGAGTTGGATTGAACGAACATTTTCTGCAGGAATGCCATCAATTGTCAGTAACATATCGCCTTTTTCAATGTTATTTTGCTGTGCCCATGTTGAGTAATAGAACTCAGTTATGACTGGTTTTTGGCTAGTTGTGTCCACTGAAATACCAAGTAAAGGGATTCGCATTGCCACTACGAGCACATAAATACCTAGGAGTAGGTAGGTTATGAAAATACTATATATCCATTTACTCATCGTTTTCTCTCAATTATTTGCATGATAATATTACCCCATTTCCATCTTAATTACCTATTTATTATCCATAATTTTTGGTAATTTTGGAATACCGAAATAAGGTGTTTCGGAAAACCACTATTGCTTTTTCGGAAAAACGAAATAGTTTTTTCGGTGTAGCCTATGATAGTGTAAATCTAGCATATGTGACGAAAAGGAGGAGCGTTGCATGAAAAAGAAAGGATTGCCACTAATCCTTTTTTTTCTAGTCGGCATAATGTCGTACCCGATGACAATAATCGCTAAGGACTTTGAGAATGATGCGGTGAAAGTTGATGTTTGCATTATTGGGGGTGACAATCGTTTTGTCTATAAGATTCCTAAGCATTTACATAAAGATACGCCGTATGCTGAGATGAAGAATAATATTGAATCTTCCTTAGAAAGTCATTGGAAGATCGGGGATGCTCGTTATGAAGCTCACCAGACAGATGTTACGTATACTTTTTCCATTAAAGATTTAATTAATGAAAAACAAAATGGGCAAATGAAGGTAGCGATACCATATACTTTTTTAGTAGGGATGTTTGGTGAAAATGATGCTATTCAATTACGCATTTTGGTAAGCAAATTAATCGACTGGGAAGCCAACTCAAAGGATTGGGCAACGCTCGGCTTTGTGGAACCGCCCACTAATTTTAGTAAGCAGGAATATGTTTATGAGGGAGCGGTCAACAACCTACTACAGCAGCGGGTCGGACATTTTAATGGCACGGTTATGAAAGGGCAAATGGTTCTACATAGTGTTATTTATTTTAGCTTTATTATTGCACAGCTTTTCGCCTGTATATTTTTATCAAGACGTTTAAAAAAGAAAATTATAGAAGATCCAGAAAACATGCATCAGTTCCGAAAGCTTAACTATATGTACCAAATCATTCCATTATTGATTATCGGTGTGCAAATTGTATTTCTAGTCATATCCGGGTTACTGACTGCTTTTAGTGTCTATTTTACCCCAGGGATGGATCTTTTACTGATTATCGTTCCGATTTTATTTAATATTATTTTGTTACCAACGTTTTTTTTCACAATTGAGAGTGAAATCTCAAAAGAGCTAGAAAACAATTTCTTTGGCTCAGATATGTAAATATTGTTTTTATTTTTGGACGTCCTAGATGTTATAATGGTCAACAGCATACATGAAGGAGCTGTTGATTAACATGGCGCATCCAGAAATCGCGTACTTAAATTTACTACAACATATATTAGAGAGTGGCGTTAAAAGGGAAGATCGAACAGGTACTGGTACATATAGTGTATTTGGCTATCAAATGCGATTTGATTTAAGCGAGGGCTTTCCTCTTTTAACGACTAAACGTGTACCATTTAAACTTGTAGCAAGTGAACTACTTTGGTTCATTAAAGGGGACACAAATATTCGTTATTTACTGCAAAATAATAATCATATTTGGGATGAATGGGCTTTTAAAAAATGGGTTGAGTCCGATGAATATTCAGGTCCTGATATGACAGACTTTGGTCGTCGTTGCTTAGTGGACGAGTCTTTCAATGCTGACTACAAAAAAGAGTTAGCTTCATTTTGTGAGCGTATTTTAACAGACGATGAATTTGCACGTAAATACGGAGAGCTAGGTAATGTTTATGGCAAGCAATGGCGTAATTGGACAACATCAACGGGGGAAAGAATCGATCAATTACAAGATGTAATCGATCAAATCAAACACAATCCAGATTCACGACGCATTATTGTCAATGCATGGAATCCAGAAGATGTTATCAATGCAGGAGCAAAAGGTAGTAAAGCTGCATTACCTCCTTGTCACGTGATGTTCCAATTTTATGTCGCAAATGGAAAATTAAGCTGTCAGCTAATGCAAAGAAGCCTTGATACATTATTAGGCTGTCCATTTAATATTGCCTCATATGCATTACTGACACATTTAATTGCACATGAATGTGGTTTAGAAGTTGGCGAATTTATTCATAGCATTGGGGATGCTCATATATATTTAAATCACGTGGAGCAAGTAAAAGAACAGCTTTCGCGCGAGCCTAAGGACCTACCAACCTTAAAAATTAATCCAAATAAAACGTCAATCTTTGACATAGAACTCGAAGATCTTTCTATTGAGGGCTATGATCCACACCCGACAATTAAAGCTCCAATTGCCGTTTAAACTGAAGCAGCAGCCGTTTTGGTTGCTGTTTTTTTAAAACAAACTAACGACGAAGCGTTCGAGTAGAATAGATGGGGCAACGGAAGAACTGGCGGAGTGAGGAATAGTAGCCAGAGCGAAGGGGAAGTAGAGGCAAAGTGACGGGAAAAACCAGCCGAGTGACGGAAAGCAGAGGCAAAGTGACGGGAAGAGATCAGAGTGACGGATAGCGGAGGCGAAGTGATGGATAGAGATTAGAGTGACGGAAAGAACTGGCCGAGCGACGGAAAGAGATTAGAGCGTCGAATAGAAAGTGCAATGTGATAGATAGAAGAGTTGAAGTCGTGGATAGAACCAACAGAATCGTGGATAGAAGGGCCGAAGTCGTGGAAAGAACCGTTCAAGCGTTGAAAGCAGAGGCCAAGCGACGGATAGAGATCAGAATGACGGAAAGAACCACCCAATCGACAGATAGAACCAACAAATCGCAGGATACTACCGCCAAAAGAGAGATACTTAATTTATTTTAAAGCTAAATCCCTAAGCACTTTATATGAAGGATATTTAAATTCATGAAAATTTTACCGATATAAGTTTTAATCTGGAAGTCCTAATAAAAATTTAGAGGTGAATGATGTGAGGAGATCGTTGATTTTTCAAATAGACGGAAAAGGGTGTGAGCAGCGTTTAAGGACGAAATTGCTGACCAATACTCCTCAACAACAAGAGGAATTTATTCATCAACATGAGCTACCACACATCTCTACAAAATTAACACAGGAGCAAATACATAAAATGATGCAAGTCGTTGAGGAAATTCGCCTGAAACGTTATAAAGAAAGACTATAAATGTAAGCGCCTTCTAAGCTATAATAGCTGAGGAGGTGTTTTATTATGAACGTGATCTTTGTAGATTCGGTTTTAGGTACAGAGCTTTTGCAAATGGTGTCACATGATGTGGCAGGCATATTGGCTGCGGCACAAGGAGAAAGTGTGACGTTTCCAGTTGGCCATTTTAAGTATGATTTTCATAACTTAGACTTTTATGAGGAAGATGGAGAAATACGACAAGAATTAGTTATTTACGTAAAGCAATTATAATTATCGTATAATACTCTGATAACGGTAAAAAATAAATACAGGTGCAAATAGAGCAATTTGCTTGTTTTTATTTAATCCTGTAACTATAATAGTTACAACAGGTGGTGATACATATGGTGAACAGTCGATATTCGGTAGCGATCCATATACTTTCGCTCATTGCAACAACATCTGATAATAGCCAGCTGACGTCTGATTTCATCGCAGGTAGTGTAAATACAAATCCAGTTGTCGTGCGACGAATGATCGGGGTGCTTAAAAAAGCAGGCTTGCTTTCGTCACAACCAGGAATTGCAGGCTATGATCTATTAGTGGAGCCAAAAGATTTAACGCTATTAGCCATTTACCATGCGATTGATGGACCAGAGCAGCTTTTTGCGATTCATGATGAGCCAAATCCAGCATGTGCGGTTGGTCGAAAAATCCAACGGACATTGGAGGGTGTTTATACATCTGTTTGGCATGCAATGGAAGAACAACTACAAGCACAAACTTTACAGGATGTGCTAGATCAACTTCGTTAAAATCAACGAAGTCGGTCTTTTGTATCTAACCTGTAACTTAAATAGTTACAAATGAAAAATAGGAGGAATTATAAGTATGAAAATAGCAGTAATTGGTGCAACAGGGAAAGCAGGACAAAAAATTGTAGAGGAGGCACTACAACGTGGTCATGATGTCACTGCGATTGTTCGTTCAGCTTCGAAAATAACAGCAAATATGCCAGTAATTGAAAAGGATGTATTTGAATTAGCTCAAGAAGATGTGAAAGGCTTTGACGTAGTCGTAAATGCATTTGGAGCTCCTTTTGGTCAGGAGGAATTACATGTGAAAACTGGCCGTCATTTAATTGATATTTTCACTGGTATTCATACAAAATTATTTGTTGTCGGTGGTGCGGGTAGTCTTTTTGTAGACCCAGAAAAAACTGTTCGAGTAATGGATACACCAGATTTTCCAGAAATGTTTTATGCGACAGCTAAAAACCAAGGTGAAAATCTACGTGACTTACAACAATCAACTATTACTTGGACATTTTTAAGCCCATCTGCTTTCTTTGATCCAGAAGGTCCACGTACAGGTAGCTATACAACTGGAGAAGATCATTTATTAGTAAATGCTGCTGGTGAAAGTTATGTTAGTTATGCAGATTATGCCGTTGCGGTATTAGATGAAATTGAAAATCCGAAGCATGTTAACAGCCGTTTTACAGTTTCTTCTAATCAATAAGGATTAACTGAAGTAATAACTTTTTATTTAATGAGAAATGTATAGCAGATGGAGTATTTCTTAAAACTTTATTAACAGCTATAAATGAAACATGTATTTTAATTAAGCGTGTTTGGGCGCAATTTTCAAGCGAGTTGACTAGTTTGGTTCAACTCGCTTGAGATCTTTACTTAGTCTGTTCGAATGATGTCTACAACGTACTGTTCAATTGCTTAATCTCTTCATCAAATCTTCTTTTATAAGCTGTATTTACTGGTCATTAATGTTAATAGTAGCGCTTAGTTTGTGAAATTTTCATTTTCCAGACAAATGACTGTTTACATTACTGCATTAATTAGCTACTATCAAGTGTGAGTATTACATAAAAGGAGACGACAATTATGTCCACACAACGTATAGAAAAAGACTTTTTAGGTGAACGTGCATTACCAAGCAATGCTTATTACGGGATTCAAACGCTTCGTGCTACTGAAAACTTCCCGATTACAGGATATACAATTCACCCTGCTCTTATTAAAGCAATGGGTATTGTAAAAAAAGCAGCTGCTTTGAGTAATATGGAAGTACACCTACTTTCAATAGAAATCGGAGATGCAATTGTCGAGGCTGCACAAGAAGTTATTGATGGCGAATGGGATGCTGAATTTATCGTTGACCCAATCCAAGGTGGAGCTGGCACTTCTATTAATATGAATGCCAACGAGGTTATTGCTAACCGTGCCTTAGAGATTTTGGGCAATGAAAAAGGGGACTATAAATCAATTAGCCCAAACAGCCATGTTAATATGTCACAATCAACAAACGATGCTTTCCCAACAGCTATTCATATTGCTGTGTTGAATTTGATAGATGAACTACTTCTTACAATGGAAAACATGCAAGCAGTGTTCCACCAAAAAGCGGAGCAATTCGCGCATGTTATTAAAATGGGTCGTACGCATTTACAAGACGCTGTACCGATTCGATTAGGACAAGAATTTGAAGCATATTGCCGTGTTATCACTCGTGATATTGTGCGTATTCGTCAAACTCGCCCAAATTTATATGATGTAAATATGGGAGCAACAGCTGTTGGTACAGGATTAAATGCATTCCCTGACTATATTCAATCAGTTGATGTACATCTTGCTGAAATTTCAGGATTGCCGCTTAAAGGCGCTACACACCTTGTGGATGCAACACAAAATACAGATGCTTATACAGAAGTATCAGGCGCATTAAAAATCTGTATGATTAATATATCGAAAATCGCGAATGACCTTCGTTTAATGGCATCTGGTCCACGTGCGGGGCTAGGGGAAATCATTTTACCAGCTCGTCAACCTGGATCTTCTATTATGCCAGGGAAAGTAAATCCTGTTATGCCAGAGGTTCTTAACCAAGTGGCATTCCAAGTAATTGGTAATGACCATACTATTTCTTTAGCATCTGAAGCAGGGCAATTAGAATTAAACGTTATGGAGCCTGTGCTTGTCTTTAACTTAATTCAATCTATTAGCATTATGAATAATGTGTTCCGAGCATTTACACAAAATTGCTTGAAGGATATTGAAGCAAACGAAGACCGTATGAAAGAATATGTGGAAAAAAGCGTTGGTGTGTTAACAGCAGTAAACCCGCATATTGGCTATGAGGTAGCTGCACGAATTGCGCGTGAAGCAATTTTATCTGGTCGTTCAATTCGTGAACTTTGCATTGAAGAAGGCGTACTAACGAAAGAACAATTAGATTTAATTCTGGATCCTTATGAGATGACACATCCTGGTATTGCCGGATCAAGTATGATGAAATTAAAATAATTTATTATGAAAGCACTTTGTCTAAAGCAAAGTGCTTTTATGTTTTAAAAAACTAATATTTGAAGGAGTCATACTTTTAGATCATACGTTGAGTAACTACTGTTTTTAGATGCTGCGAAAGAACTTTCTCTTTTCTATATCATTATCTTACAAAAGTTGGTCTTTTTTCTATGAATTTCAGTAGAATTAAACTATAATAACTACGTTGGAATAATATTATAGTTGGAGGAATTTAGTATGACTTTACGGAAAAGAAGTATAATTTGCTTTTCTACTTTAAATGTTCTTATGGGTGTTATTTTAATTATAGACCTAGCAAATTTAACTTCATTAAAATGGCTATCCACTTTATTAACAGTAATAGGAATAACTATGACATTATCGTGTATTTTCTATGTGAAATTTAAAATTATTAAGCCTATTAATCAATTAGCTGAATCCGCTCAAGCAATTGCTGATGGAAATTTAAGTACTGCTCCGATTGAAATTAATTCCAATGATGAGGTATCAGACTTAGCTAAAGCGTTTTTAAAGATGAAAGAACAATTACATACAATGACACAAAAAATTGCAAGTAGTTCTACAGATTTATCAGCGAGCATAGAAGAGCTATCAGCAAGTACAAATGAAATTACAGATGCAGTTAATGAAGTTGATTCACAAATGGAGAATACGACTGAGGGTCTTAAGAAAGCAGCACAATCTGCAAATGAAAGTGCGATTGCTATGCAAGAAACTGCAGATGGCATTGAACGTATTACTGTGGCAACGCAAGATGTATTTGATCATGCAAAAGAAGCAAATGACATCGCAGGAAATGGTGCGGAAATTTTACACGTAGCTAAAAATCAAATGGAGTTTATTTCAACTTCTACTGAAAAAACAAGTGAATTAATGCAGCAATTATCAAGCAAAATGACTGATATCAAGTCTATGACAGACATGATTACGGCTATTACTGATCAAACAAATTTGCTAGCATTAAATGCAGCAATTGAAGCAGCGCGTGCTGGCGAGCATGGTAAAGGCTTTGCAGTAGTCGCAGAGGAAGTTCGAAAATTGGCAGAGCAATCTAAGCATTCGGCTATTCAAATTGTCGAGCTTGTAGTTGGAATAGAAAGCGATACAAAACAAGTAGCTACCTCTGTTGAAAAGGACTTGAAAAATGTTCAACAGGGCGTCTATGTCATTGATGAGGCTACAAAGTCATTCGGTACGATTTCTCAGCATGTTAGCAAAATGACGAACCAACTAGAGGATATTTCCGCAACAGCAGAAGAGCTTTCAAGTAGCGCGAATGAGGTTACAAATTTAGTATCGACAATTGCAAACGGAATGGATAGTTTGTCTAATTATACAGGGGTCATTCTGCAGTCTGTTGATGAGCAAAGTGCCTCCATGCAAGCGGTCAACATGGTGGTGTCGCAAGACTTATGTGTACAAGCTGAAAATTTACAAAAGCTTACACAGAGATTTAGTGGACAATAATTGAAAGAACTATATTACCCATAAAAAAAAGGCTATTTTGCAGGAATAAATTTTCTGCGAAATAGCCTTTTTTTATCAAGTGCATTGATTAGCGTAGAGCCGAAAATTAAATATTAAATAAGCCGAAAAAATCGGTTGTTATCGTTAAAAGTACTATGCTAATCATAAATAATGTAGGTATAAGTTTACCTTTTTGGTATAATATTGAAAGAAGGGTAGGGAATATGAATGGGGATAAATTTTAATAGCTTTCTTAAAGAAGAATTGTCAGTAAATGATATTCAGACAGCAATGGAACAAGGTGATATAACATCAAAAGAATTAACTATGTATTATTTACATAGAATTGCTAAGTATGATCAAGGTGGACAGAAAATTAATTCTATGCTTGAAATTAATCCTGAAGCGATATTTATTGCTGAAGCATTAGATGAGGAAAGATTAACAAAAGGGGCTAGAGGGCCACTACACGGAATTCCGGTGGTTTTAAAAGATAATATCGAAACGAAAGACTTTATGCACACTAGTGCAGGTGTAATAGCATTAGAAAATTATTTAGCAAAGCAGGATGCATTTCTAGTAAAAAAGCTTCGTGAAGCAGGGGCTGTTATTTTAGGAAAAACAAATATGACTGAATTAGCAAACGGTATGTCGAGTACGATGTGGGCAGGCTATAGTTCTCGAGGTGGACAAACACTTAATCCTTATGGTGATCCAGAACTTTATGTGGGAGGATCTAGCTCAGGATCAGCGGTAGCAGTTGCAGCGAATTTTTCTGTTTTATCAATTGGAACTGAGACAGACGCTTCGATTTTAAGTCCAGCTATACAAAATTCAGTAGTTGGCATAAAACCGACTGTTGGGCTCATTAGTCGACAGGGCATTATTCCGTTTACATACTCTCAAGATACAGCAGGATCAATGGCTAGAACTGTAACAGATGCAGCTATTTTATTGGGCGTATTAACAGGAGTAGATCAAGACGACGTCGCTACATATAAAAGTGAACAAAAGTTATATAAAGATTACACCAATTTTTTAGATGCAACTGGATTAATTGGTGCTAGAATTGGTGTTTATAATAATGCCTCAAAAGATTATTATGACTCAGTGGAATATGACGGAACACTTTTTAATAATGCCATTCAGGTTTTGAGAGAGCAAGGAGCCGTTATTATTGAAGGCGTCGAAATCCCTTCTTTTCATAGAGACTGGAAATGGGGAGTACCGCAATACGAATTAAAGCATAGTTTAAATAATTTTCTTGTAAATCTACCTTCCCAAATGCCTGTCCATTCTATTTCTGAGTTAATTCAATTTAATAAACGATCAAAAGGAAAGTCGTTAAAATATGGTCAGGATAAATTGGAATCGAGAGAGAAATTATCGAATACGTTAAGAGATTCTGACTATTTAAATGCAAAACTAGAGGATTTGTATTTTTCTCAAGAGCAAGGAATCGATTATACATTAAAAAAATATGAATTAGATGCGATTATCTTTCCATCATATATAGGTTCAACAATTAGTGCGAAAGCTGGATATCCGTCTATTGCCGTCCCAGCAGGGTATATGAAAAATGGAGACCGTTTGGGGTAACATTTGCAGGAACTGCATTTAGTGAGGATGTACTAATAAAACTCGCATTTTCATTTGAGCAAGCAACTAAACTACGAAAAGCTCCGAAGTTGTATTAAGATCCAACCAGACTCAATTGACTTTAAAAATACAGTACTTTACAATTAAAGGTAGGGAACTCGGTATTTTCCAGTTTCTTAACAACTGAATAGCGTGGAATAATAGGTGTAAATTGCGTGCAATTTACTTAAAAGGGAAGTCGGTGCAAATCCGACACTGTCCCGCAACTGTAAATGTGAGCGACTTTTCATATACCACTGTTTAACGACGGGAAGGGGAAAGGTAGCGATGATCATGAGTCAGGATACCTGCCTATTATGAGTACACACCATAACCCTACGAGGAATAGGAGGTGGCATGTTGACAAAACAGAATGCTCTGTTCGTCACTGTACGTCAAACGCCCAAAATAAGAGGAGGTATTAGCTATCGTGCTAATTCTTTCATATTTGGGCATTGTTTGACGTTATATGATGAACGAAAAAGATAGAATGAAGGATTTCCTCGCTTTAATAGGAAATCCTTTTTTTACTGATGACTTCCGTTTTGAAAATATGTACGAAAAGAGGATGCACGTATGACGAATATTCATGTATGTACAGCACAGGAATCGCAATATGTAGATATGAAAATTTGTAAGCTGCCACGCATTGAAGCTACTAAGAAAGCTACAACAAGAATGGCTGTAGAATCACTTGTCGACCAATTAATAGCTAGCAAACTAATTAGTAATGAACGATTGTTTGAGCAAATTTTATATAACAAAGATATTATTTGGATTCAAAATGAAAATTTTAATGGGCACCTTTTTGCAAAGGCGGATACTACAGATCAACTTAAAACAAAAACAAATAGTTTTATGATGTATATGCCGACAAATCCAATTATCTATGAGGTGAACGGTGAGCATCATCATTTAATTACACGCATTGATTCGACTCGTGCTAAGCCAAATTTAGAGCGACTAGCCCAAGCTCCTAAGCCAATATTAAGTGCTGCTCGAGTCAATGATTTATTATGCTCAATAGTGATGCGCTTTTATGGAACATATTTAGAAGATTTATCACAGGTAGCTCCTAAAAACAAACAACTGATTAATTTTGTAGAGCGCGAGTATCATCAATTTTTAGAAGCTGTGAAGGAACTAAATGAATATCATTTAAACTGGCACCCACGTGGTAACGGTCATGAACTATTACTGGAATTAATTGATAATTTACAACTTTTGAAAAGTCGACCTGGCAAGGTTTTAATTGATTTCTCTAATCCCCATAGCTACGTTGTTGTGGACCCTTCATATCGCATTTTCAAACAGGCACAGAAAACAGTGCAAGCTTTGTAAATTAATTTCGTGCTGGGTGAAGGGAATATCAGCGAATGGGGGTGGAATATTCGCGGAGGCAGAGTAACTACTCGAGCGGAGCCAGAATACTCACGGAAGTAGGACAAATCCTCGCGAGGAGCCAGAGAATCTCAACGAAACATAAAAAACAGGACATTGATAGATAATCATGTCCTGTTTTTATGATTTCAGTCAATACAATGCATCGCCGCCTCTGCCTCATGCCATGGAACGGAGTAACCTTTGCCTTTTGCACAAAAAATACTAGAAGATGTATATTCGGGATCGGCGTTTTTATCGTAGCCAATTTGTGCAATGATATCTTCTGTATTGTGACACACATCATAACCATCAAATTGGAGAGAAAGTACGCCCTTACCATTAGTGTAGGCGGCAAAGATTGTACTGTAGCTCATAAATGTTGCGACAGGAGCGCGGCCAGTTAAAATCGCATCATGTTCAGTTAAGATTGGCGCGTCAAATGTACCAGCAGCTTGTTGAATATCGGTCATCATCCGGCCAATAAAATCACTTGGAGCTTTAAGTTTAAAACGGTAATACGGCTCTAGTAATACATTTTCTGCTTGCTCCAGCCCTTGCCGTAATGCTCGGAATGTTGCTTCTCGGAAATCGCCACCATCTGTATGTTTAATATGTGCGCGTCCTGTCAAGAGAGTGAAGCGAATATCTGTCACAGGGAAGCCAGTTAACAACCCATGATGATCGCGCTCGAATAGATGTTTTTCAATGAGTCGTTGATGCCCAACCGATAAATCATCTGCATGACAAGCATTGACAAATGTATGACCAGTACCGCGTGTATTTGGCTCCATCAATAAATGTACTTCTGCATAATGCTTTAAAGGTTCAAAATGACCATAGCCTGTCACCGTTGTTGCAATCGTTTCCATATATAAAATCTGTGGTTCGCTAAATAAAATGTCTAGCGAGAAGCGTTTGTTCAGCACATCGATAAGAACCTCGAGTTGGATGACACCCATAATATGTACATGAATTTCTTGAAATTTTTCATGCCATAGCACACGTAATGATGGTTCTTCTGCTTCAAGTGTGCGGAAAATTTTTAAAACTTCCTTTATATGCTGATCGCCTTCATATTGTACTTTTGCCTGTAAAGTCGGTACTAACTCATAGGGCTGCGGGTTACCTGAAAAACCAATGATATCGCCGATGTTTGCTTCGCTAATCCCTTTTACTGCGAAAATCTCCCCAGCCTCGACCTCTTGAACTGTTACATAACGGCTGCCGTTGTAAAGTCGAATCTCAGTTACTTTTTCTGTTGCATCTTCAAAGGAAAATTCATCACGCACATGTAACGTTCCTTGCAATGCCTTGATAAAAGTTAAGCGTTGATGCCCATCATGACGAATTTTAAATACTTCACCTTGGAACGGAGCTTTGTTATTAAAATGTGTTTTTGTAAGTAGGGGGAGCTGTGCTAAAAATTCCTTTATCCCAATATCTTTTAAAGCAGAGCCAGTAAAACATAAAAAGGCTTTTTCCTGTTTAATCATCGTATGTAAACGAGTAAGGCAGCTAGAGCAATCCAATGTTTCATTTAGAAAATCGTCGAGAAGCTTTTCGTCACGTTCAGCAAGCCACTCCATCATGCGATTTGAAACATAGTCTGAACGGAGCGGTTCATCTACGAATAATACATCCTCAGAACAGTCCTTTTGAAGCTGTACCATAACGGCTTGAACATCTGCCCCTTCACGATCAATTTTGTTAATAAAGAAGAAAGTTGGGACGTGGTATTGGCGTAAAAGTTGCCACACTGTTTCCGTATGACCTTGTAGTCCTTCAACCGCACTTACAATAATGATGGCAAAATCCATAACCCGAATGGCACGTTCCATCTCTGGTGAGAAATCTACGTGTCCGGGTGTATCGATTAACGTATATGTATCATTCTCAATCGTCATGCGACCTTGCTCCGCAAAAATCGTAATGCCTCGCTGACGCTCCAACTCATGATTATCTAGAAATGTGTCCTGGTGATCCACTCGTCCACGGGCTTGAATACTGTTTGTATGAAATAGTAACTGCTCAGAAAATGTTGTTTTTCCTGCGTCCACGTGAGCGAGTACCCCGATTGTTACATGCATAAAAAATCCTCGTTTCTATTCATTCTTTTATCAATATTGTAACAGAATTACCCTACAAGATTACGAGTAAATATATACGACTGTGTCTATGCCTATCAAAAAGAGGGGCTTACCAATGAGAGAAAAGCACAAGCCGAGACTTTGTTCGTAAAAAAGGGTAAAAGTGCGCATATTGAAGGTATTTTAAAGAAAATTATTAGTCTCGATTAAGAACATTCTCGCCCTAATCATCCCTCTTATAAATTTTACCGCAGAAAAAAATTACTGATAGGAGACCTAATCTAGACCATTATGGGAGTGATTTCCGTTACGACTGGGTGCTTTCTTGGGGACGTACTTGGCTCTCAGTGGCGCAAGAAGCGGAGATAAGCTTTTGCATTATCATTAAAGGTAGGAGTTCTGTCATTTATCTAAAAGTATTGTTGAATTGTTTGATTTCAAATATCAAGTGATAGATAAAAAATCTTTAATCTCGTTCCGCATACTTGCCGTCATTTTGAGGGGAATTTTCTAAATATGAAAAATATGCTTGAATGACTTTACCGTTTTCAACTTTATATACATAAAGTACTGTTGGTTCGTCAGCAAATTTAACTTTTATTTGGTATCCAAATGCCGTTGTTAATAATTCTTCTTTATCAAAACTAGTTTCCCAAGATGCATTTGGGTATTTCTTTTCTAAATGTTCTTCAACCATTTGAGTATATTTATCATATGTTGCGTTCTGTATATGTGGACGAACAGCTAGGAATACTGCATAGCTTAAAAGGATAATAACTATAAAGCTATACAAAATTTTTTTACCTCTTTTTCTAAAAAAGAATGAAATCACAAAAAAGAAATAAATAGATCCAATCACAAAAAATAACTCTATTGCTTTTATAGCCATAAAAACACCTCCTGATTGAATAATTTTTCCATTTTTATTTTAGCACATGTAATATACAATCACCCTAAAAGTTGAGGTTAATAAAAGTTCTCACTGGATGAATTTGACTTACTACTTATCAAAGGTTCTAAAGTTTCGCAACCTTTTGATACATCGCGGTCACTCATTGTTATTCTTGCTACTGTTAAATCCTCTCTCTGATAAAAAATAATTTCTTCTTAAAAGGAGGAATAATACTTAGAGTGTCGAAATATTGTACTATGTAATGAAACTTCAACACAAAGGGGATTTTTAAAATATGACTTTGAAACAAGGGATTCAACCAGAAGATTTATATCAATTAAAATCAGTGGCAGATCCACAAGTATCACCTGACGGAACAGAAGTAGTGTATATAGAAACGCATATTAATGAGAAGAAAAAAGACTACGTATCTAATTTATTTTACATAGACTTGAATGAAAAAAAGCCTCAACAATGGACATTTGGTGAAGATAAAACGAGTTCGCCTGTATGGTCACCAGATGGCAGTAAAATTGCATTTGTATCAACGAGAAAGGGTAAGCCACAAATTTTTGTGCTTTCTAAAGCAGGTGGAGAAGCGAAACAAGTTACTCATTGTAAAAACGGTGCGACATCACCTGTTTGGTCTCCGTGTGGTAAGAATATTGCATTTTCAGTAAAACTAGGTGAAAATGAAAGCATTTATGATAAGGCTGAAAATGATAAGAAAGATGATATAGAACTTAAACCACTTGAAATAGAAAAAATGAAATATAAATCAGATGCAGCTGGGTTTATTGATATGGAGCAATTTTCTCAAATTGCCATCGTCAATCTTGAATCTGGAGAATTAGAGTTAGTTACGGAAGGAAAACATAATTTACAACTTTGTGCATGGTCTCCAAACGGGAAATATCTTTCTTACATTGCTGACTTAGCAGAGGATTTAGATTTTTCATTCGTGGTTGATATTTACTTATTGGACTTAGAAACAAAACATGGTCGCAAGCTTACGGAAGGAACGGGGGTGTTTTACCAAACTTCATGGTCCCCGAATAGCCGCTACGTAACTTATGTTGGAAGTGAACGAGAATTTGAAAATGCAACACAAGCAAAGTTATGGATTTATGATTTGGAAAATAACAATACGACATGTGTAACGAGTGAATTTGATGCGCCGGTCGGTGATTTTGTCGTCGGTGATTTCCTTCAAGGTGTCGTTGCTCCGCGTGTACAATGGCTGGAGGATAATAAAAGCTTTTACTTCCAAGTGACTGATCACGGAAATACAGCGATTTATTTTGGTAATCTTTCTGGAGAATTATATCCAGCGATTCATGATGATCAATACGTATATGGTTTTTCGCTTGATCAAAAAAATGATAAAGCGGTAGTCGCAATTAGTAGTACTACAAATCCTGGCGATCTATTTTACGTAAATTTAAATACTGGTGAACAAGAACAGCTTACGAAAGTTAATGAAGAATTTTTAAAGACGAAAGAATTGTCTGTTCCTGAAGCAGTTGAATATGAAGGGGCAGATGGCTGGAAAGTAAGCGGCTGGATAATGAAGCCTATTGGCTTTACAGAAGGGGAGAAATATCCACTTATTCTTGAAATCCATGGTGGACCTCACGCTATGTATGCCAACTCATATTTTAACGAATTCCAAATCCTTGCTGCACAAGGTTATGCGGTCCTTTATACGAATCCTCGTGGAAGCCATGGATATGGTCAAAAATTTGTTGATGCGGTTCGTGGTGATTATGGCGGTAATGATTATAATGATCTCATGGCTGCTGTGGATTTTGCATTGGAGCATTATGATTTCATTGATAAAGACCGTCTAGGAGTTACAGGTGGGAGCTATGGGGGCTTCATGACAAACTGGATTGTCGGACATACAAATCGTTTTAAAGCTGCTGTTACGCAACGTTGTATTTCTAACTGGATTAGCTTTTACGGCGTAAGTGATATCGGCTATTACTTCAATGACTGGCAAATCCAAGCGGGACTAGACGATATAGAGAAGCTTTGGAATCATTCGCCACTTAAATATGTTGACAATGTGGAGACGCCACTGTTAATTTTACACAGTGAAAAAGACTATCGCTGTCCGATTGAACAGGCAGAGCAATTATTTATCGCCTTGAAACACCGTAAAAAGGAAACTAAATTTGTGCGCTTCCCAGAATCCAATCACGAACTTTCTAGAAGCGGAAAACCAGCGTTAAGAATCAATAGATTAGAATATATTAAGGATTGGTTTGTGAAATATCTATAAATGAGATATTGGTGGCTTAAGAAGTGAAAATACTTCTTAGGCCACTTTTATTTTATAGTTACATTGAGAGGGAGAATGCTTTGTAGTAATCAAGTGTAAAGTGATAATAAAGTTATATAATTTTGCTATAGTAGTCGAATAAGAGTTACACAACTTTCTTGTCACTTAACAATTAAGAAGAACTACAAGGTCGAAAACACTTTGAGAAACTAGACTATTCATGAATTATTCCATAATGTACTAAATCTTCATATTTACCGTCTTTGATGATATGATCCTTTAAAATTCCTTCTTGTTTCATGCCAATTTTGTCCATAACTTTTCCTGAAGCAAGGTTAGTAGAAAAATATCGGGCAAACACTTTATGCAGTTTCTTTTCTTCAAAAGCAAATTGAACAATCGACTGCGCTGCTTCCGAAGCATAGCCTTTTCCCCAATACTCCTCGCCAATCCAATAGGCTATTTCACCTTGATTAAAGCGTTTATTGTTCGATAAGGCAATGGCTCCATATAATTCGCCAGTTTCCTTATCTGTAACTGCAAACTCGTACGAAATATCCTGCGTAAAATTATCATAATGACGTTCCATCCATGTTAATGCATCATTTAAACTATATGGATAAGGTAGGTACATGGTACTTTTATAAATATTATAGTTATTGCAAAGCTTTGTAACCGTTTCTGCATCGGCTGATTGAAATAATCTAAGAACAAGTCTTTCTGTAGAAATCATTAACTTTTCATGAACATATCCCATTCTATCATCTCCATTTATCATTATTTTGTAAAATGACACTCACTATAGCGTAAGGGTAATTTCTGATCCGACTGGGT
The DNA here is from genome assembly GCF_044762845.1 of Lysinibacillus sp. NPDC096382. NCBI lineage: Bacteria > Bacillati > Bacillota > Bacilli > Caryophanales > Bacillaceae > Lysinibacillus > Lysinibacillus sp. NPDC096382. Next base: position 433,602 of record NZ_JBIWFC010000002.1, on the reverse strand, counting down.
GCTTTCCTGAGGCGTGGTGAGCCGCTATGCGCCAATCAACTCATTTACATGGCATATAACTTAAAATATCATCCTAAATTTTAGGGATTAGATGATTCTATTGTGTTGTAGACGGAAAATTCTGACAAGGGTGGTCATTATATTCTCTCCCAAATAAAAAACAGAATCACCAGAAAGTGATTCTGTCTAGGTTCATTTAGTTAAGTTTTTTAATAAATACAACCTTTAAGTAATTGAATTCTGGATATTCACGTGGGGCACGGAAATCCTTTGGTAAGCTATATTCTTCAACAATTTTATAGGCTGTTTTAGTTTCTTTAAATGCTTGATCAATAAAGCTCTTGAACTTTTTCATCCCAAAGCTTGCATTGTTCGTTGAAGCAACAATGATACCGTTTTTCTCCGTAATGGCGATTGTATCTACAAGTAATTTAGGATAGTCTTTCGCAGTTGAGAACGTTCTTTCCTTCGTACGTGCAAAGCTAGGTGGATCTAAAACGACAAGGTCAAATTTTAAATTATGGCGCTGAGCATATTTAAAATAGTTGAAGACATCCATTACTTTAATATCCTGTGATTCGTAGTCGATGTTATTGACGCTAAATTGCTCAATTGTTTTAGCTAAACTACGCTTTGCAACATCTACACTAGTTGTTTTTATTGCTCCTCCAAGTGCCGCTGCGACAGAAAATGCTCCCGTATAGGAGAACGTATTTAGCATATTTTTACCGTCCGAATAACGATCACGAATGGCAAGTCTCACTTCTCGTTGATCAAGGAAAATACCTGTCATTGCTCCATCATTTAAATTGACAGCGTATTTCATACTATTTTCCGATACGATAATCGGAAATTCGCCAGGTGTTCCCATTACGAAATCGTCTTGTTCCATATACTGTCCTTTAGTATCGAAACGTTTTTTCTCATAAATGGCTTTGTAATCTACTGTCTCTGCTAGTGCTTCATATACCATTTCTTTAAATGAGTAAATGCCTGCGCTATACCAGCTTATCATATAGTAAGAATCGAATAAGTCGATTGTCATACCGCCTATGCCATCACCTTCGCCATTAAAGATTCGAAAGGCTGTTGTTTGAGAATCGTTGAAAAATGCTTCTCGATTTTGAATGGCCTTTTTAAATTTTTTCATAAAAAAGGCTTTGTCTATTTTTTCGTTCGCATCGTTTGTTAGCAGCCAACCAATACCTTTGTTTTGTAAGCCATAGTATCCTGTGCCGATAAAACGGTTATGATTATCCGTAAGTCTTAGAAGTGCACCTTCTTCTTTAGGAAGATGGCGTGCATCAACTGCATCTTTTGAGATGAGAGGATAGCCTTTTTTTAATTGATCTGAAAAGGGATTGTTAATTTGTAAAGCAATAGTTTGTGTCATGTTGTCATCCTTTAAAAAACATTTTGCTCTATTATCGCACTATTTTATGCTGATAGACAAACTTATTTCACGAAATTAGCAATTTTTTCAGCTGTTTCATTAGTCGCTTCTTCGAAAAAATTCATTTTACTAAAGTAACTATGGATTAAACCAGTCATATTTACATGCTCAACAGTCACTCCAGCATCCGTAAGCTTTTGTGCGTAAGCAAGACCTTCATCGTAGAGGACGTCTGCCTCTGCAGCTATAATGATCGTTTTCGGTAAAACACTTAAGTCGGCAATTTGAAATGGAGAAATAAGTGGATTCATATAGTTTTCTTTATCTGTGTAATGACCTGCAAACCACTGCATGCCTTGTTTGTCTAAGCCGAAGTGTTCGCCGTAAGCATTGTAAGAAGTCGTTGTAAAATCAACATTGACTACAGGATAAATAAGTGCCTGTGCTTTAATCGTAGGTCCATTTAATGTCGCAGCTAAGTAGGCGACAACTGTTGCTAAGTTTCCGCCTGCGCTATCACCAGCGACTGTAAGATTTGCTCTATCTCCACCGAAATTTCCGATGTTTTCGTAAACCCATACGAAACTGTCATAAGCATCGTAGAGCGGGGTAGGGAATGGATATTCTGGTGCTAGGCGATAATCAACCGATACAACGATTGCTTGCGCTTTTTCTGCTAATAGCTGACAGCCTGCATCCGTAGAGTCTAAATTTCCAAATACCCAACCGCCTCCATGATAATAAACAATGACAGGAAGTTTTTTATTTAAAACAGGTCTATAAATACGAACATTAATTTGTGCTCCATCTCGAACTGTTATTTTTCTATTGTCAATTGCCTCAAGCTGTGGGCTATTTGGTGACGTCCATTTTGGCACTATTCGAACGGCTCTCGCTTCTTGTGGAGTTAGATCATAGTACTGAATAGAAGAATCACTTGCTTTAATATAACGGATCGCTTCATCTCTTAATTTTGTCATCTTCATCAATCCTTTTAATTACGTTTGTTAATTGTATTATAAACTATTCTTATAAAATTACTAGGATTTAGAATCGTAAAAGAAAATAATTTAATTTCTAAGCAGAAATAATCTGATTGTAAAGTAAAATTATGTTTATAATATAATGAACGATAGTATTTGGAGGGACAATATGATTTCTTTAATTGTGGCACATGATAATAATTATGTGATTGGCTATGAAAATGGCATGCCGTGGCATTTGCCTGGGGATTTAAAATATTTTAAGGAGAAAACGATGGGGAAGCCAATGATTATGGGGCGTAAAACATTCGAATCCATCGGTAGACCGCTTCCTGGTCGACGTAATATTGTGATTACTCGCGACGATAGTTACCATGCGGATGGGATTGAAGTAGTGACAAGCTTAGAGAGTGCCCTCGCCCTTGCTGGGGATGTCCCAGAAATTATGATTATTGGTGGCGAGCAAATTTTCCGCTTATCCATGGATATCACAGATCGCTTGTACATTACAAAAATCAATCATTCGTTTAATGGGGATACATACTTCCCGAATTATGAGCAGGATTTTGTACAAGTTTCCTCAGTGGAGCCAGAAACAGCACCAGAAGGTTACACATTCCAATATCAAATTTTTGAGCGTAAGAACTAAAGAAAATAGGTACTACGAAGCACGGTTATGATGACCGTGCTTTTTTCGTGACTAAATAAAGGTTTTTGGAAATATTTGTAGAACAAAATAATATTAGGCTCATCCGCATAACGTGGGGTTGATTTACGTTCCGACTGGCGCTTTAAATTCGATAAACCTGTCGTAGTAACGGAAAGAACCGTCGAAGTGACGGAAAGAGTCATCGAAACGACAGAAAGACCCATCGTAACAAACGATGAGCTGCTTCGCTTATGTATCAGATCGCAGGTAAAAGGATATTTAAGACATTATAATTCTATCTTTGAGAGGTGTCATGTCAATGTGGGAACAATACATTATTGAAACAAGCAGAGGGCGATTTGAATACTTTGTACGTGGAGAAGGGGAACCATTAGCTATTACACATTTTTATATGGGCTTTGATGAACGAGGAAATTTATTTGCCGATCCGTTCACTGAACATTACAAAGTGTACTTAATCAATGTAAGAGGTGCTGGAAATTCAGCACATATAGAAGATGATGAACAATTAAGCTTCCAAGATATCGTGAAAGATTTAGAAGCGATTCGAGAAGCGTTAAAACTTGAAAAATGGGCTTTTGCGGGTCATTCAACGGGTGGAATGCTGGCACTTCAATATGCAGTGGATTCAACAGCATCTTTAACAAAAATAGTAGCTGGTTCAACAGCAGCAAGTAAAGAGTATGGAAATCACCCAAATAGTATTTATTGCGCTGAAAATAAACATTTCAATCGCATAGTTGAAATAATGGATTTACTAAATAATCCTGATACAGTTCGAGAAGAGCGTCAGAAGTTAAGCTATGAATGGGCTTTAATGTCTTATCATTCCGAGGAAAAGTTAAAATTAGCAACGACCCGACCAAATAGTGGACGGACAATCGGAAAGAACCTTGATTATTTTAGAAAAGTACAAGTAAAAAGCTTTGACATTCGAGAACGATTGAAATCAATACATATTCCTACCTACATATTTGCAGGTAGATATGATGCACAATGTCCGGTTGAATTCGGAATTGAAATTGCCGATTTAACGCCAAATGCACAATTAACGATTTTTGAACAGTCTAATCATAATCCGTTTATTGAGGAAGAAGAAGCTTTTAAAGAGTTTCTACAATTGACCTTATAATTGGGGCGGTTAATTAATTCTGATATTAGATGTAAACAAAAGGGGAGTATCTGTGAGAAAAATAACATTATCAAATGGAGACACGGTAGAAGTTGAATGCTTGAGCTGTGCAGTAACGAGCGGACTTATTGAACCGGATGGTGGTGTAGTCATTGAAACTGACTATTTTCATGCTCATCAAGATGTTGCCTACCCGATAAAGGGATTAATCATTTTGGCTTCTAAGCGTCATATTACATGTTTTGATGAGCTAGACGATGAGGAAAAAATGGATTATATAAACCTTGTATCAAAAATTAGAAAGGCTCAAAGGGATGTTCTAGGGATAGAATTTGTTTATTATTTTTACAATGAAGATACGACACATCATTTTCATACATGGCTGGTGCCTCGCTATGAATGGATGTATGAATTTGGACGTTCCGTAGAATCGGTTAGACCTGTTTTACTTCATGCGAAGAATAAAATGAATAATGAAGAAAATAAACAGGAAGTGCTGCGTGCAATAAAGGCTTTAACGAGGCAATTACGGACGCAATAACAAAAAATCGCTCCTTTGTATAAGAGAGCGATTTTTATTGTCACTATTTATAAGTAAAAATAAACACAAGCATACATCGAGCCACAGCCAGCTAACACAAATAGATGCCATATCGTATGGTTGTATGGAAGTGAACGCCAGGCGTAAAAAAAAGCACCAATCGTATAGAAAAGCCCACCTGCTAACAGTAAAGCAAAACCATTAAAACCTAAGAAAAGATAGATAGGCTTTATCGCAAAAATAATGAGCCAGCCCATAGCGATGTAAAAAATTAAAGAAAGCTTTTCAAATCGATTAATAAAAAAGCATTTAAAAATAACGCCTAATATGGCAAGTGACCAAATAATACATAATAAAGTAATACCTAGCGTGCCACCAATTGAAATTAAAAGGAAAGGTGTATATGTTCCTGCAATTAAAATATAAATAGAAGAATGGTCAAGAATGGCAAAAAAGTGTTTGTATTTTTCTGGCATACTATGTAGCAGTGTGGACATTAAAAATAAAACGATCACAGAGACACCAAAAATAGTAAACGTTGTAATTTGGAGTGCACTACCGGTTTGTACAGCTGCTAAAATAAGAACAACTAGTGCTGGAATACTTGCGATAAATCCAATGCCATGTGTAATGGCATTCCACAATTCTTCCTTCCATGTTTTATAGTCAAAAGAATCAATCATATCGAACACTCCTTTCGTGTATACATTTACTATACCTCAATAATTTTCATCCTGGTATTTACATTTGTCATGTTTTCGACATAAAAAGTGTCATATAAATGCCTCTATGCTAGAGGGTCTTTGTTAGACAAGGATTCAACAAAGCGCTATAGTATCCAAGGTAGCGGTTTCAAAATGGACTGAAATGAATGAAACCTAATGACAAATGTCATGTTTACATAATGATTCATTAGTCTATATAATAAATTTTAATGAAGTAAAAGGATGTGTCGAAGTGGGACGAATTCATATAGTAACGGACTCAACTTGTGATTTAACAAAAGAAGAAGTAGCGCAGCACGGTATACATATTGTGCCTTTAACGATTCAAATTGATGATAAAACTTATATAGATGGTATTGATTTAGAGCCACAACCTTTTTTAAGCTTAATGAAGAATGCTAAAAATTTACCGAAAAGCTCTCAGCCTGCACCGGGAAAATTTAAAGAATTATACGATGAGCTAGGTAAAGATGGAGATCAAATTATTTCCATTCATATGACAGGTAGTATGAGCGGAACAGTGGAATCAGCTCGTCAGGCAGCTCAAATGTCAGACTCTAATGTAACTGTAATCGATTCACGTTTTATTGCCATCGGTTTAGCTATTCAAATACGTGAGGCCATTAAATTGCGTGATGCAGGTGCTACTGTCGAGGAAATTGTTGAGCGTTTAGAGAAAGTGCGCGAAAATACGTATTTATATGTTATTGTCGACACACTTGAAAATTTAATTAAAGGCGGACGAATTGGGAAAGGTACTGGCTTTATCGGTTCCTTGCTGAACATAAAAGTCATTGCAAACTTAGAAGGTGGCGCATACAATCCCGTATCAAAAGTACGTAGTCATAAACAAGTTGTGAACTACTTATTTAAGCAATTCCAAGCTGATACTGCTGGAAAAACAGTCAAGTCAGTAGGGATTTGTCACGCTGAGGGTCTAGCAACGATGGGTGGACCTTTAAAAGAATTAATCGAGGGAACAGGTTTTAATGAAGTAGAAATTGCCTTTACTTCACCAATCATTTCAACACATACTGGCCCAGGTGCAATCGGTTTTATTTATTTTGCAGAATAATATAAGAGAGCTACTACATAAATAATTGTAGTGGCTTTTTATTGTTGAAAAGTGCCATGCCTATTTTATATGAAAAACCATTGTAAACATACATTTTTACTCAATACCTAGGTATAGTCACTTTTCATTGCAGCATGAACTATTCTATAATAGAAGTAAGCAAATGATGGAAGGTGGTCAAATGAGCATTTGGCGAATGATAGTTTTGTCATGTTTGACCGTTTTAGTACTAAGTGGTTGTGCAATATCAATAGATGAACCGAATCCGCAAGCAGAACCAGACGGGGAGCACGCAGGGACGGAACAAGATATGAAACAGGATGAGCAACAAACAGAAAATGAGGAAAAAACCTCAAAGAATGTATTGACGCAAATTTTCGAACATTTTTTTGAGCCATCACCAGAGGATTTACGGAAAATTGATGATAAAAGCGCAAAGCAACTACAGTACCTAGCGCTCGGCGATTCTTTGACGGCCGGTGTTGGTGATGAGTATAGTAAAGACGGTTTTGTTGGAAGACTAGCAGATTCATTGGTTGCTTGGCCCTCAATTTCAGATGTTGAAGTCGATAATCGAGGAAAAAGAGGAAGACGTAGTGATCAGCTATTAAAATTAGTGGAAAAAGGGCATTATGATGAAGAGTTGCAAAAAGCACAGCTCATTTCAATTACTGTGGGTGGAAATGATGTCATGAAGATTGTCAAACACGATCTGTTTAATTTGAAACGAGATGCTTTTGATAAAGAATTGAAGGCATATAAGAAACGCTATAGTAAAATTGTTGAAGGCATACGAGCTAAAAACCCAGAAGTGCCTTTATTACTTATCGGTTTTTATAATCCATTCTCAATCGTGACAAATGAAGCGAATGAATTTGATACGATTATTACGGAGTGGAATAAAGTCATTGAAGACATAGCCAAGAAAGATACGAATGCGTGCTATATCTCAGTGGAGGACTTGTTTGATTCAAATAAAGAGCTCGTTTATCATACCGATTTCTTTCACCCAAATGCAAAAGGCTATGACAAAATGAATGAGCGAATTTTAAAAGCAATGGAGAAATGTAACATGGAACAAAAGATTAACAAGGAAATAGGCTTCGAGGAGTGACGAAATGAATAAATGGAAATTCGCATTTTTTGCCTTAGCAGGCACAGTGCTTTTTGCAATCCTCCTCGTCGTTTTTTTAGTAACTAGACCAATAGACGGAGTAAATTTAGCAGAGAGTTCAAAAGATGAAAGTGAAGTAAAAGGAAATGTACTCGTTGTCCAAACAACAACGAAGGAATTAGAATCTATATCGAAGAAGTATTTAAAAGATGCTGGGTCACCATTACCGTTGGACTTTACGATTGGTGATGATATTCAATTAAAAAGTACACTTAAGGTGTTCTACACAGAAATCCCCATTTCAATGAACTTCGATCCGATTGTGGATAGGAAAGGGAATATTATTTTAAAACAGACAGGAATGAATGTTGGGCTGTTAAATATTCCACTTGAGACAGCGATGAAAATTATGCGAGACACGGTGGATTTCCCTTCTTGGATTTCAATCGATCCTAGTAAGGCAGAAATTTATATTGACTTATCGCGCATTAACATTGCTTCAGGATCTCGTATTAAAGCAAAGGAATTAGACTTACCAAAGGATAAGATTTTACTGGAAATTATTGTTCCTGGTGAATAAGGAGTGAGATAAATGGCAAAGCAATTGGCAACATTTGCAGGTGGTTGTTTTTGGTGTATGGTCAAGCCTTTTGACGAAACACCTGGCATTGAATCAGTAATTTCCGGCTATACGGGTGGACATGTTGTCAATCCAACATATGAACAAGTATGCTCTGAAACGACAGGACATGTTGAAGCGGTTCAAATTACGTTTGACGATGAGCTATATTCTTACGAGCAATTACTATCGACATTTTGGACATTAATTGATCCAACTGACGCTGGAGGACAATTTTATGATCGTGGAGAGTCCTACACGACCGCGATTTTTTACCACAATGATGAGCAGCTTGATTTGGCTGAACGTGCTAAGGCAGATTTACAGGCATCTGGTAAATTCGATAAGGCGATTGCCGTGAAAGTTTTACCGGCAAGTCCGTTTTATCCAGCTGAAGACTATCATCAATATTATTATAAGAAAAATCCAATGCACTACGAGCGCTATGCAGTAGGGTCTGGTCGCAAAGCGTTTCAGGAGACACACTGGGGGCAGAAAAATGAATAAAGAACAACGTTTAAAAGGGTTAACGGACATGCAATATTACGTGACACAGGAAAATGGAACAGAGCCACCGTTCCGTAATGAATTTGATAAGCACTTTGAAGAGGGTATTTATGTAGATATCGTTTCGGGGAAGCCATTATTTAGCTCGCTCGATAAATTCGATTCAGGTTGTGGCTGGCCAGCGTTTGCAAAGCCTATTGAAAAGGAAGAAGTAACGGAGCATTTCGATACGTCTCATGGGATGCGTCGCGTAGAAGTTCGAAGCACAGACGCTGATTCTCATTTAGGCCATGTTTTTCCGGATGGACCAAGTGAGCTTGGAGGCTTACGCTATTGCATTAACTCCGCAGCCCTCCGCTTTGTACGAAAAGAAGATTTAGAAAAAGAAGGCTATGCAGAATATCTTTCATTATTTAAATAACAAAAACTCCTAGCAGAATAGATCGTGCTAGGAGTTTTTTTATGGTTATTTAAATTGTATCAAAAGCGACGGATAGAACGTCATCATTGTCTAGAAATATTAACTGATTGATCTTGCAATTCTAAATCCGATATCATCAATCAAGAAATCAGGCATACTCTTACGACGACAGGTAGCTCCACAACCACGTTCTTCCTCAGCCCAACTACCTCCTCGGATTATACGATAATTGCCAAATATCTCTTCATCGTATATGTCCCAGCACCATTCCTAAACATTTCCTATCATGTCGTACAAGCCCCATTCATTAGGCATTTTTTCTCCAACTTTGTGTACACGTTCGTTGGAATTATCTTGATACCATGCAATTTCGTCAATTTCTCCATACCGATATCCTTTTGATTTTGCTTTACATGCATACTGCCATTCAGCATCTGTCGGTAATCGAAAACCATTAGAACTATGCTTGCAGACAACTAATTTACTTTGCTGATCACAATCATAAAACTTGTCATAGCCAATAGCATCAGACAATACATTGCAAAAGTTCACTGCATCTATCCATGAAACATTAACAATTGGTTTTCGATCATTTATTGGTGTTAAAAATTTCTTTCCCATAATAGTTGCATAAAGTTCTTCAGTCACAGTATATTTAGCAAGATAAAATGGCTGTATCTCAACATTCCAACTAACTTCCTTTAAATTTTTCCTTTTACCTGGCATTCCAAATTTATAGTTCGAACTAATCCATTTTTGCTCGTTTCGAAAATCTCGTAGGCGAATTTCTCCTTCAGGAATATACACCATTAATTCATTTAAGTAATGATTCAAATTAGGTAACATTGTCCTCTCCAAATCTTAACCTATTGTTTTAGACTACGATCTCCATTAATATTTGGTGCTTAATCATGTATCTCTTCATGAATAATGAACATCGATTTTTTAAAACTACAATAATAGAGATTCTGAGATACTTTAAACTTTAAATTCACTTACAAGATTACGCAGACTATCTGCCTGTTGAGCAAGCTCTGTGGCAGAGGCGTTAATTTCCTGCATGGATGCAGATCCTTGAGTGGCTGCAGCGGCTGAAGTGACTGTGTTGGCAGCTGATTGTTCTGCATAGGCATTCACATGGACAAAATCATTCGCTACAGCATTGCTATAGTCAAGAGTTAATGTAATTTTCTCTACCATGGTCGCGATAATTGTCGTCGTTTCTTGAGTATGCGTTAAAATATTGTCTAAAGATTGGTTTGTTTCATTTGTTACTTCAACGCCACGAATAACGGATGATACACCCTCGTGGTTTTGAGAGATGATGGATGTTACTTCGTCTTGAATGGACGTTACAATGGATGTTACTTCTTTTGCGGCATTTTGAGATTGTACGGCTAGCTTTCGAACTTCATCAGCGACTACCGCAAAGCCCCGTCCGTGCTCACCAGCGCGTGCTGCCTCAATCGCTGCATTTAAGGCGAGTAAATTTGTTTGCTCTGAAATAGCAGTAATCGTGCCGATAATAGATGTTATGTCGGCGGATTTTCGACCGAGTGCTTCGACTATAGAAGTCGTGGAGGCCATCGTTTCTTCTATAGCTTGCATGACTAATGAAGATTGTTGAACGGAGCGACTGCCTTCATCAGCTGCTTGCTGCATAGCTAAGGATGCACGCTGAACAGCATTTGCTTGCTCATTTAAATGGTGTACAGCATGCTCAAGATCACTCATTTTTTGTTGTGCGCTAGTCATACTAAAAATCGTATTCTCGCTATCACTTGCAATATCAGCTGTAGCATCCGCAATATTCTGTATGGTACGGGCATTTTCATCGGCTAAAGACATTAGCTCTAAGCTACTGCTTGAAACATGGTCCGCCAGATTACTGACACGTTTAATCAAGAAAGATATCGATTCAATAAGTGTATTAGTTGAAGCGGCAATAATGGAGAACTCGTCATGATTACGAACTTTAACACGTCGTGTCAAGTCGCCACCAGCCTGTGCAATATCGAGAATGGAATGGTTAATGGCCTGTGTATTGTTTCTTAATGATTTAAATAACATATAACCAAAAATAATAATTGCAATAAATCCAAGTATGGAAATGAAGAAGAAAGAAGTAATAGATAGTGTAACTTGCTTGTTAAGCTCATCTAATTTTGCTTTATTAGCATCATCCATAACCGCATTAATGGACCCGATATTTTTGTCAATATAATTCTTCATCGTTTCTCCAGTACCGCCCATCATGAGCTTTCGAGCTTGTTCGAGACCAAGTTCATCACGCATTGTCATGACTTTTAAAGAATATTCAAGGTAATTTTTATAATACTGATTGATCGCCTGTATATGACCTAACTCTAACTCTCTTTCTGTAAACTGCTCTTCTAAGGCTTTCATTTTTTTATCGATAGTATCAATTTTCATTTTATAAGATGTAGCAAAGTTCCCGTCCCCGGTAATTAAATAGGCTTGTTCTAAATTGGTGAGCCTCGCAATTTCATAAGCAAGTTGGTTGACAGTTAATTGTTCCTGAACGTTTTTCTCAGTAAAGTCTTTCATTTGTCTTTGCAGATTCTGAATATTAATATACGATAATAAACCCATTGTGCCATTTATAACAATAAGGAGAGAAAAAATGATAAGGACTTTGCCTCGTATTAAATGGTAAAAACGTTGTCGTTTTTCTTTAGTAGGAGGGAGATTACGCCTATCTTCTTCCAAATTTTTTACTTTCTTTTTTGAAAACCTAGTTTTAAAGAGAGACAGGCGTTTCTGTATGGAGATCCTGTATTTATGAGAGTTATTCATCGCCATCACCTTCCTATTTTGAATAGTTGGTTTAAATTTTACCGTATTTTACTAGGTATTTCTATCCCGTTTATCTAAAAATTTTCATTTTTCAGACAAAAAATACATACTATTTTTCTGTGACGAAAGTCCAGATATTGACGAGAGAATAGTACTGTTAGGATGAATAGGAGAAAATGCTTAATAGATATTTTTGTGACGAAGAAGGTATTTTTTGATAAACTAGCGGAAAGCAGAAGAGTAAAGAGGGGATTTCTAGTATGAAAAAGAGCTTTTATTTGTATGTACTGACATTTAGAGGTGGGGATTGGTCAGATCCGAAGGTACGATTTGCAGAGGAAATGTTCCATGAGCATAATTTTCCGAAGCAGAGTGAGGAATTTGATGAGCTTTCTTCTTATATTGAATCTTACGCCACAGACAACTTAACAACAGGAGTATTTGATGAGTTGTGGGCATTATACGTAGATCATGCGTGATATAAATTTAGACAAAATAAATTATTTCAAGTTGCTAGACGTCTAGCATTGCGAAAATAGGAGAAACACAGTATTATTTATAGTGATAACTGACAGAAAAGAGGGATTGCAGTATGAGTATTCATATTAATGCAAAAAAAGGCGAAATCGCTGACACAATTTTACTTCCAGGAGATCCATTACGTGCAAAGTATATTGCTGAAACGTTTTTAGAAGATGTTACTTGCTATAACGAAGTTCGTAATATGTTTGGTTATACAGGTACGTATAAAGGTAAACGTATTTCTGTACAAGGTACTGGTATGGGTGTGCCTTCAATTTCGATTTACGCTACAGAATTGATGCAAGAATATGATGTACAAAAATTAATCCGCGTAGGTACTTGTGGTGCAATTCAAAAAGATGTAAAAGTTCGTGACGTTATTTTAGCGCAAGCAGCAACATCTGATACACGTATGAACCAAATCATTTGGGGCAGCGCTATCGACTTCGCACCGATCTCTGACTTTGATTTATTATTAAAAGCATACAATGCAGGTAAAGAAGCTGGTTTAAACTTACAAGTAGGTAATATCTTCACAGCAGATATGTTCTATTCTGATGAGCACCAAAATGAAAAATTAGCTCAATATGGCGTACTTGCTGTAGAAATGGAATCAGCAGCACTTTATACATTAGCTGCAAAACACGGCCGTAAAGCACTTTCAATCTTAACAGTAAGTGACCACATTCTAACTGGTGAAGTAACAACGGCAGAAGAACGTCAAACTACATTCAATGATATGATCGTTGTTGCACTTGAAGCGGCTATTCAAGAATAGTCTGATCTAGGATTTGAAGGTTGGAATAACTTTCAAAGGGACTAAAAGGGACTACACTAAAAATTAATAAGATTTTTAATCCTCAACGGGTGACTCGATAAAGATAGCCTGTTGAGGTTTTTTGATGATAATGAGTTGAAAAGTCTTGCCAGCATAAGAGGACGTATTAAGCGTTTCACGAATATTTGCGTGACCTAGTTGTCCAAATGACATTCATATTACCGGTTTAGACAATATATATAAAGCAAATGTATGTCGCAAACTATGAAACGTAATTGGAGGTATCGAATACTGACGTACAATATCTTGCCATTGCTTACTCAAATGGTCAGGATGATTTGGAAAACAGTTATCCTTTGAGAACATTATAAATGGGCTTTCCGTCCTTGTATAAAGTATGATTGAACCTATCTCCAAGTTTGGATAGCTTCTTTTGCTTTATCTCAAAGTAAGCTTGTAACTCGTTCATAAGGCATTCAGGACATTTGAATTATTTCACAAAGTTTTTAATGTTTTTACTGATATTTACAAGGTTTGCGGTACACTAAAAAAGTAATAAGGTTTACTTTATGAGGTATATTATAGTATTGAATAGATTCTCTTTAAAGACAAGAAAAGTAGGTGAACAAAGTGGGGAAATATCAATTGGATACCAAAGGTAAGGTAGCTGTGACAAAGTATCATGAAAAAAACAAACCCGCCAAATTTGATAAAAAGCAGCAACTTGAAAAAATACGTGCGGAGTATTTGAAAAAGAAACAAACAGACAAATAATATGAATGAAAACAGAGGAAGATTAAAATTTTATTAAAAGTCAAGTTATAAGCTAAAACTATTTTAAATAGTGAATTCATATTTAATGTCACACATTATAAGGATAGGAGAGCTTAATTAAATTCGCTCTATCTATCCTCTTTTTTACTACAGATGACCCTATGGATTTAACCATAAAAGAAAATAAAACAACAGGTGCTTATACTAATTATTTATGTAATGAAAAGATTCCATATATATTTGCAAACTTAAATGGATCAACAATGGATGTAAAGATACTGGCACATGAATTTGGTCATGCATTTCAAATGGCTGAAGGGCTCAAGGCACCATAGTTTATCGACCTTCCTCTCCCAGCGTAGTATACAATACCCGTTCTGAGTATATTTTCATCTTCTGTGGTGTAGCGCTGTTTTTTGCGCTACATGGATGGCTAAAGGGTGCTTTATCAGAGCTAAAGGGCTTTTTAATTTATGAAGAAGGGCTTAATAGTGATTAAGGGAAGCATAACAAAAGGGCTTGTGGTAATTTTATGCACAAGCACTGATTGATGGTTAGCTTTTTGTTTTGGATAAAGAAATGTTGATAATAGCTCACCATATCTAATCAGTTGAAATATAACCAACCTTTTCTAGTAATTTCAATGTTGTATAATTTAAATCTGGAAGTTTTTCTAAAGGGAAGTATTTCAAATCTTTACTCTCCTCATTTTGCTTAATTGTGCCTTTTACAGCAGTTGCTTTAAAAATTGCCGTCGCGTTATAAATTTCATCCCCATGTGGAAATTTATAATATAACTCTTTCCCTGAAGCTAATCCAACCAATTTCAATTCTTCGGCAATTAATCCTGTTTCCTCATACAACTCCTTTTGAGCAGTTTCTTCAAAACTATCTCCTATTTCCATACCACCGCCTGGCAGCCCCCAATCTTCTGTATCTGAGCGTAATTGCAATAGTATTTCATTCTTTCTGTTAAAAACAATGATTGCTGAACCTGGTGCAATAATAGGGCTTGTTCCAACATATTGCCGTAAAGATTTTATATAATTCATAATTCCTCCTATGTTTACCCATATTTATGTTCTTTTAAATGAAAATTTCAATCTGTAAAGAATCATAACATAGCAAAGTCTTTGTTGGTAG
This sequence comes from Lysinibacillus sp. NPDC096382, assembly GCF_044762845.1. Classification (NCBI taxonomy): domain Bacteria; kingdom Bacillati; phylum Bacillota; class Bacilli; order Caryophanales; family Bacillaceae; genus Lysinibacillus; species Lysinibacillus sp. NPDC096382. The sequence continues at coordinate 418,388 of NZ_JBIWFC010000002.1, read as the reverse complement.
ACAAATGGTAAATGTGTTATGAGTAAATAGCATGCAATGAGTAGCAAGCTCTTAGAAGCTTTTAGCGACCTTGTTTGCGTTGAAAGTGGTGTAGGGGATTTATCTGACGAACGTAATTATCTTTCATTCACTGTGATAAATGAAATTTAAGGTTGGCTAACGAGGTGCTTTCGTTTATGAAGATAAAACTTGTGTGAAGCACTTCATTGTTGCCGGCGAAGGAACACTAGTAGAAGAACATTGATCGTTGAAGCTTTAGAAAAATTACTATGGTTTTTTCACTTCAACCATCGTCTGATAATTGGTTGGAATGGTAAATGGAAATTCATATCCAAGTGAATTCATTTTGAGGTATTATTAGACTAACGGATCAGGATAATCCTGGGGATAGATATTTTACCGAAATGCTTATAGTGTCTATTAATGTAATATAGAAAATTAAAGAGGGGATAAATTATGCTCAATAAAAAGGGGTGTTATCAACAATATTTTCTGTAGCAGGACTTATTGTTGTAGCTTGTTTTTATTACGTTCAACTTGATGTGGCATGGGTATTTTTAGTTGGGGTTATTTTGTTTATTATAGGAACAATTTTTAGTATTCAGAGCTTTATGAAAAGGGAAAAAGGTTTTTGGAAGTATTCACCTATTTGTGTATTAGGGATTTATTTTATTGGTGTTGCATTATCAGTTGTACTTCTTGTATTTATGGGTGAGGCATAGAAATCCATATTTCATATACGCCATTGGTGGCAACTTGAAGATTATATTTGCAACTAAACATTAACGGTAGGAATGTCAATAAGTTGGTAGTGGTTGGTAAAATGAAAGTATGACCAAGGAAACTTAATCACCGTCTGGGTATTTTTGAAACTTTGAAAAAATAGTTGTTTCCATAACATCAGATCGTTATGGTAATATGATACAATAATGAAAAAAATGGGAGGAATTTTTATGAAGTGCAATAAATATAACTGGGTACAATTTATAGAGGGAAGCGTATCATTAACCCTATAAACTACGTAAACCCTCACTAATGGAGGGTAAAGGTGAATAATCGTCATAATCAATTGCTTTTATGGCTGTGTGTTCTTTCTTTTTTTAGCGTATTAAATGAAATGGTATTGAATGTTTCATTACCTGATATTGCAAATGAGTTTAACAAAGCCCCAGCAAGTACAAATTGGGTAAATACATCCTTTATGTTAACTTTTTCTATAGGAACGGCTGTATACGGTAAACTATCTGATTTGATGGGGATTAAAAAATTAATTATATTTGGAATTGTAATGAACTGTGTGGGATCTTTGATTGGATTCATTGGACATTCTTTTTTTTCATTACTCATTTTTGCTCGTTTTATTCAAGGAATTGGTGCTGCTGCTTTTCCATCACTCATTATGGTTGTAGTTACACGATATATACCAATAGAAAGTCGTGGCAAAGCATTTGGCCTTATCGGTTCTATCGTAGCATTAGGAGAAGGGGTAGGACCAGTTATTGGTGGGATGATTGCCCATTATATTCACTGGTCTTATTTATTACTTATTCCTTCAGCAACTATTTTAACTGTTCCTTTTCTTATGAGATTATTAGAAAAAGAAAAAATAAGAAAAGGCTCTCTCGATATAGTAGGAATTATCTTAATGTCTATAGGTATTGTATTTTTTATGTTATTTACAACATCCTATAGATTAACTTTTCTTATAAGTAGTATTCTTTTTTTCCTAGGTTTTCTTAAACATATTACGAAAGTATCAGATCCTTTTATTGAACCTTCATTGAGGAAGAATTCTTCGTTTATGATTGGAATTCTCTGTGGTGGGCTTATATTAGGTACTGTAGCTGGATTTATATCTATGGTTCCTTATATGATGAAAGATGTTTACCATTTAAGTACTGCGATGATAGGCAGTGTAATAATTTTTCCTGGGACGATAAGTGTTGTTCTTTTCGGCTATATTGGAGGATTACTTCTGGATAAGAAGAATCATACATTTGTATTAACCATTGGTGTTGGGTTTATTTCTATCAGTTTTTTAATAGCTGCATTATTTCTAGAAAAGACCCCTTGGTTAATGTCAATCATTTTGATATTTGTTTTTGGTGGCCTTTCTTTTACAAAAACAGTGATATCCACGATTGTTTCCGCTAGTTTGAAACAAGAGGAAGCTGGTGCAGGGATGAGCTTCCTTAATTTTACAAGCTTTTTATCTGAGGGAATAGGTATTGCAGTCGTAGGAGGCTTATTATCGATACGTTTATTTGACCAAAGAATTTTACCGATAATTTATCACCCCTCAAGCTATTTATATAGTAATATGTTACTCTTATTTGTGGTTATAGTCACATTTAGTTGGATGCTAACTATTTACGTATTTAATAAACGCACTGCAATATAATGTCCAAAAAAATATAAAAAACTAAGAATTTAAAAAGATGATAATTGGTTTTTAGAAAATCTCCTAAACGCTATATATATGGCCAGGTGCTCATTAAAAGGTGAGTGCCTGGTCTTTTGTGTGTATTCATCATAGTAGGTGATTCAACACACTTTTGCTTTGAGAAATCAAACAAAATAGATGCAGTTTATGGAAAAACCTTTTTACAAACTTGATATGCGATGATACTATATATTAGGCGATAATTACAAGAGTAGAGAATTCTTTCCTAGGATATATTCTCTTTACAAATATCGTTAATTAAAGAACGATTGAAGGTATATTGAATATAGTGACTAATCTAATGTATGTATTTTGTTTAATCGTATGGGGGCTTAATTTTATTGCAGTGAAAATTCAAGGGACGCCAGTAAGTTTAGAATTATCATTGACTTATCGGCTAGTTATTACTGCATTTTTATTTATCGCCCTTGTATTATTTCTTAAGCCAAAAGGGGTACCTACAAAGAAAGATATACCCTTTATCATTGTGTTTGGTGTATGTAACTTTGCTTTAAGTTATTTATGCCTATATTACGCAACAATATTAAGCTCAGCAGCAATTGTAACATTAATCTTTTCATTAAAAGTGATTTTGACGCCGCTAGCTCTTCGTATTTTCTTAAAAGAGCAACTACATCCTCGTGTGTTATTTGGAGGCGTTCTGGGGGTATTTGGTGTTTGTGTTCTCATTTATCCTTCTTTAAGTAGTTTTTCTAGCTTTGCTGATCTAAAAGGCATTTTGATTGCTCTTTTAGGTACAGTACTTACAGCTATTGGTGATGCAAGTTCTGCAAGAAACGCCAGAATAAAGATTGACCCTATTTATTCGAATGCTATTGGTTTTACTGTAGGAAGTATTTTAATGTCAATAATTGTATTGTTACAGGGGCAAAAGATCATAATTCCTACATCAATAACATACATATCAGCTTTATTGTACTTAACATTGATAGCATCTTTCCTGGCATGGCTATTTTATTTAAAGCTTGTTGAAAGAATAGGTGCTGCCAAAAGCGGTTACATGGTAGCTTTATTTCCGGTAATTGGAGGTATAGCCTCTGTTGTAATTGGTGAATCACCGCTTTCTATATATTTGATAATCGGATGTCTATCAAGCTGTATTGGTGCAGCTATAGCTTTAGGATTTAGAATTCCCCGTAAAATTAAAGAAACGTGAATCAAGACATTGGAAACACAATAAATTGATTAAATGAAATATGGTTACAGTAGACCGCTCGGAAATGGGTAGTTTTTTGTATTTGTTATTTAAAATGCTAATTGCACGTCCAGTTCTTTTCCAGTGGCTTATATGCCTATAATGCGACATTAGAAAATAAACACACGCAGACATTTTTTTATTTAAAATCGGAAATATGCGGAATTTTAATAATTAATGAACTATTTTCCTTATGTTAAATTCGAGTTCATTTTGTTATATGCTCTCACTATCATAAACTGAATTACAGACAGTCGTTTTAATAGTAGGCAATTTTTAAAACAATGTTGACATTAAAGAGAATTAAGGGAAGCCATTTTGACTGCCCTTAATTCTCTTTTACAGAAATTTATACATCAATCATTTTTTATCATTTAACGTAAATATGTTTTTTCAGCCATTGTCTGAAATACTGCAACTGTTCCCCGGAATGGAAATAGTGTTCTCCATTCTCCATTACTTGCAAATTACAGTTAAAACGTTTATTAAATTCAGATACAACGTCAAACTCACATAAGTTATCTTCTGATCCATAGAGAATTGAAGTTGGAATATTCCAAGCAACAATAGGATGTTCTTTCACATAACAATAGTAATCCCAATAGAGAGTTTGTCCAATAGGTGTAGAAATTTCTTTCTCTATTTTTAGTCTAGTCTCACTTACATTAAACCATGTCATCATATTATTTATGATACGTTCCATATTTACCACAGGAGAGAGAAACAAACACTGCTTCAACGGCTCATGGCTATATTCTAATAAGCTAAAATATGCTCCCATGCTACAAGCAAAAATGCTTATATTATTTGATAACGATTTTGCATAGGTCATAATTGTATTAAGGTCTTGAACACAGTTTTGAACTTTGCAAAGATAAGTATCATTCTTACGGTCACCATGTTGAGGTAAATCAAAACTAAGCACTTGATAACCTACTGCTGTTGCTTCTTCTGCAAATACAATAATCGAGTCATCTGCCTTATTTGACATGTTACCATGCACCACCACAAATAACTTATCTGATTTGTCACCCCACAAAATTGCTGGAATGTTTTCTATTTTAAAATTATTTTTTATCATATACAATTTATCCCCCAAGGAATATAAATAAATGGTCATTCCGAATATTACAAATGTATATACCTTAACTTAACCACTTAAACCAATACAAATAATTGCTGATTTATTTAATTGCAATACTATTAAGTTAATCAGCCACTTTTTTAATTTGGTGTACAGTCTTTTTAATCTGTTTGCCTCTTTTACGAGATTTTCTTGGCTTTTTAGAAGATTTTGTACCTTTGAAACTTTCTGCAAGGAAATACTTCATCAGCCTCAATAACTTCCTTAACAGAGGCTACACATACAATCAAGTATTTTTGCGTCCTCAGTACCGTTAATTTCCTACTATTTTTTTAAAAATAGTTGTATTTTCTATACGAATTGAATCAACCTCACCACAATCTAAGCAAAATGTATAAATCTTGTTTGCGCCTCTAAATGAACCTTTACTTGGCTTAATAGGCATATAGTCTGTGGCTTCTGTAAATTGAGTACTCCCGCATTTTTTACATTTTTTATCTACCATGTATAATCGCTCCTTATTAATGGATAATATTAATTTTTACTGCTATGTACATTGAAATTATAACATAGTTTAGGGGGGTAATTTAGAAAGTGTGGTAAATATATCTATAAATGGATTCTGTTGTTGCCGAAATGATTTAGAGGGTTGGAACTAAAACATTAATTTATGCTAGAGGAGTTCACTATGAAAATGGGTATGAATTGCTTGGGGTTTCGGATTGTTATTATTGTTTGACCCTAAAAATTAGAGTTCTATTCATGTGTTGACTAAAGTGAGCTTTAACTTTTTTATTTTATTAACTCCAGATGACCATTTTCAGACAGCTCGATTTATACGTAGTTGAATGATTAGTTGGAATGGTAATTGACTTTTGTTTGAGGTGTGAAGGGGAGCAATTTGGCTAGCATAGGCATTTGCGTAGACTGTTAATGCTTTTATAGCATAACCTATATCGAAATCGAAAGGAGGAAAAATTATGCGATACGATTACGGACATGATGGCTATGGAGGACAACAAGGTGGGAGACATCCATATTATCCGGTTACTTCTCCAGCCCATTTTTATCCGACTCACCACTATCCAACCCACCATTACTACCCAATGCATTACTACCCAACACATACAACATATCCAACACATCATCGACATCCGCACCACCACCACCATCACCAGCATACGAACCCACGCTATTACTAATTTTAAAAAAGAAATGGCACTCTCTGTATAAAGTGTAGGTATTATTTTAGCTAAGAACAAATAACGTGCTCTACCTTTTAAAAAGTGACTTACAATATAAAAAGGGTCATCGGAGGAAAGTGATCCTTATCTTGAAGTTAGGATTTAATTTTGATTCTTTATAAATAAGTATCAAAGCGAAGTGTTGGTATTATTTATGAATAGTATGAAGCTAGTGCCATAAGATGTAAAGAATGATTAATTGTTGGTACTAGCTATTGATAAGATTTCATTTGATGTTTTCATTACTAAAAAAGGTCACTCTGTGGAAGTGACCTTGAATGAACTGGTATAAGGAAAAAAGTTTCACCCAGTTTATTATTTTTAAATAGCTCCAAAGAATTTTTCTTATAAAGGTTAATATATGAAAGTAGCGCCGACAATAATTAACAGAATGAACAGAACAACAATTAGAACAAATGTTGAACCGTTATTGCCACCTCCATAGCTATAACCTCCGTAGCAACAATTGTTGTAATTGCCATAGTTTCCGAAGCATCCCATGATGCATTCCTCCTTTCTACTCCTATAATATGTATCGTTTTAGAAAGTGGGAAAGGTATTTATCCTACAAAAATGCACCTTAGAATTAGATATTTTGGAAAAATATTTAATAAACTTTGTAAAATAAAAAAGGGCCACCGTATGGAAGTGACCCTTAGTAACAATTCAAGGCGGTGAAGCTAAAAAATTAGCTTACTATATTATTATGATGAGATAACTACTTTTGCAGAGTTGAATGCCTTAGTATAAGAAATAAAAAAATGTAAAAAGATCACCTGCAATCATGATTTAACTATTGAACCAAGATAGCTTAAGTGCTGTCTTGGTTATTTTGCGTTACGAAAGTGAAAGTTTTGCCTAACAAACTTAAAAAGTGATTCTTAACTAAAAGTATAAAAAATTTCCTTTAGTGCATCATAAAAAAGTATATCGAGTGACAGCAATCAGAATTAAATAAAGTATTTAAAGAGGTGAAAAGTTTAAAGAAATGGACATTATTTTAGCATTATTACCAGCTCTCTTTTGGGGAAGTATAGTATTATTTAACGTCAAGCTTGGTGGTGGACCTTATAGTCAAGTACTTGGTACAACGTTTGGTGCACTTATTTTCTCTATAGGTGTTTACTTTTTTGTAAAGCCTGAGTTATCTCCTATAGTGTTTGGAGTCGGGATTGTATCTGGTCTCTTTTGGGCATTAGGGCAAGTAAACCAATTGAAAAGTATCGATTTAATGGGTGTTTCCAAAACAATGCCTATTTCAACAGGGCTACAATTAGTATCAACAACTTTATTTGGTGTCATTGTGTTCCATGAATGGTCGACAACAATGTCGGTTATATTAGGAATTCTTGCCCTTATCAGTATTCTTGTTGGTATCGTTCTTACATCTCTTCCAAATCCAGAAGAGAAAAGAGAAGAACATGGAAGCAATTTGAAAAAAGGAATTTTAATTTTACTTGTTTCCACTTTTGGATATTTAGTTTACGTGGTGATTATACGCTTATTTAATGTAAGTGGATGGTCTGCATTATTGCCGCAAGCAATCGGGATGGTAATAGGTGGAGTTTTATTAACATTTAAGCATAAACCATTTAACAAATATGCGTTTCGTAATATTATTCCGGGTTTAATATGGGCTGCCGGAAATATGTTTTTATTTATATCTCAGCCACGTGTAGGGGTCGCAACAAGTTTTTCTCTTTCCCAAATGGGGATAGTTATTGCTACTCTAGGCGGAATTTTTATATTAGGTGAGAAAAAAACAAAGCGGCAACTTATCGCAATTTTCATCGGTATCGCTTTTATAGTCGCTGCTGGAATTATGTTAGGCATTGCAAAAAGATAAAAGGGAGGGCCTTGTATGTATCCAGATTTAGAAGGAAAAGTTGTTGTCATTACAGGTGCTGCAACGGGACTAGGTAAAGCAATGGGCATTCGCTTCGCTGCAGAAAAAGCGAAAGTAGTTATTAATTATCGATCAAATGAAGCGGATATAAATGCTGTAGTTGAAGAGGTTAAAAAAGCCGGTGGGGAGGCCATTGCTGTACAAGGTGATGTTACAGTTGAAGCGGATGTCATCAATCTCGTTCAAACAGCTATAAAAGAGTTTGGGACCATCGATGTAATGATTAATAATGCGGGTATAGAAAATCCAGTAGCTTCTCATGAAATGCCGTTAAGTGATTGGAATAAAGTCATCAATACAAATTTAACGGGTGCCTTTTTAGGAAGTCGAGAAGCGATTAAATACTTCGTAGAGAACGATATTAAAGGTACTGTTATCAATATGTCCAGTGTTCATGAGAAAATTCCTTGGCCTTTATTTGTGCATTATGCCGCTAGTAAAGGAGGCATAAAATTAATGACTGAAACTTTAGCGTTAGAATATGCTCCAAAAGGAATTCGTGTCAATAACATCGGACCTGGAGCGATCAATACGCCTATAAATGCAGAAAAATTTGCAGATCCAGCAAAACGTGCAGATGTGGAAAGTATGATTCCGATGGGATATATCGGAAAGCCAGAAGAAATTGCCGCTGTCGCAGTATGGCTTGCTTCATCTCAAGCTAGTTATGTAACCGGCATTACCCTTTTTGCGGATGGTGGAATGACTTTATATCCGGAATTCCAAGCTGGTCGTGGATAAGAAATCGTACTAAAAAAGGTTTCAAGGGCTTCTGCCTCTTGCTGCCTTTTTTATTTGCCAAAAAGCGTCTAAAAAGTTACGGATTATACAGATCGAGGGCGCTGCAGCAGTTTTAATAGAAAAAGATGAAGAAATGCCAAGCTTTATCGCCAATCATATAGGTACAAATGGTGCTGGAGGTAAGCATTTGTACTTAACAAATTTATCTACTACTATGAATGGTTCTCCTTTGAGTACTTCTCGAAAGATCATTCAAAATGGGAGAGAGGTATATAAATGGGCTTCACGTACACTTCCTATGGGAATAGTGGAATTACTACAGCAAGCAAAAAAATAGATTGGTTTGTTCCTCATAGTGCTAATTTAAGAATGATAGAATCCATCTGTGAAAGATCAGGTATTAGTTTAGAGAAAACATTAACTAGTGTTGAGTATATAGGAAATACTTCAGCTGTTTCTATCCCATTAGCTTTACAGGTAAGTATAAACGAAGGAAAATTACATAATGGGGATACTTTATTAATCGATGGGTTTGGTGCTGGCCTTATCATTAAGTGGTGTCCAGAAAATTTAGGAGTTTACAAATTTTTTGAGATTAACAATACTCATTATTTATGATAATGAATAAACGGTTTTTTTTAAAACTCATCGTCAAAGGTTTATTAAATAGGTGATTTTTTACAAAAGGAAAATGATAGGATGTATTATAGGATTAAGTGGGGATAATTTATGTAGTGGGAGTGAAGACGTTTGAATAATTCTTGGAATAAATTTATATATAAGATTGGTTCTCCAATTTACGATAAGTTTTTTAATTCAGGGGGATTTTTAAATGCTCGAAAACAAATATTTCAATCCATACCATTCAATAATCAACAAAAGATCCTGTTTGTCGGTGTAGGAACAGGAGCAGATTTAGAGCTGATAAATCACGCTAACCTAAATATAACGGCTATTGATTATTCACCTGATATGCTCGGAAAAGCAAAAAAGAAGTTCGAAAATTCTACAATAACATTCTTAGAAATGGATGCTCAAAATATTGAATTTGAAAATGAATCGTTTGACTATGTCATAGCTAGTTTAATCCTTTCGGTAGTACCTGATGCAACTAAATGTTTTCAAGAGATGACAAGGGTATTAAAGCAAGAAGGGGAAATAATAGTTTTCGATAAATTTGTCCCTAAAAACAAAAAACTGTCCATACCCAAAATGTTGCTAAGACCCATTATAAGCATATTAGGAACTGATATTGGCCGGAGCTTTGAAGAAATATCACCTGAAAATATAGTAGTAAAAGAAGATACATCTATAATGCTAAATGGGATGTATAGGAAAATAATAATTGGAAAGATAAACTAAGTGTACGAAACAGCCTTATACCATGCAACAAGTTTAACAGACTGGGCGACTCCTTGGGGATCAGCGATAGAGGAACGAAGGCTAAAAGCATCACATCCTGTGATAACGCCTTCGTGACCAACAGCGTGTTGGCCCGAGACCCTGCAGCGCAGCGGATGTTTTCTGTAGCGAAAGCGAAGCGTCAGCTACAAATGTTTTTTTCTGTGCGAAAGCGAAGCGTCAGCTACAAAGTGCCCAGTCGGAACGGAAATCAACCACACGTTTTGGTGATGATCCTTAAAAATTCCATATTGTTTAATACCATAATCTCTTAATAGTATATTAAAATGAGGGGGCTTAAATGATGACAATCAAGGTTTTTATTGCAACAGATGAAGATTATTTACCTGTGAATGAGATAGTAAAAGAAGGGCATGAAGAGCATGTGATGGAGGAACCAACGATTTTTAAAAGTGTGGAGTCAGTAATGCCTGAAACTTATTATAAAGAACTAATTGGCAACGAAGTAAGTGATATTCTAATTGCAAAGGAAGATGAAATTGTAGTAGGTTTCGCAGTCATAAGTGTTGAAACTTCTCCATCTTTCGAGTCGCTTGTTCCACGGAAATATGCGTACATACACGATTTTGGTGTAAAAGCTGAACTACAGCGAAAAGGAATTGGAAAAATATTATTTACTGCTTGTATAACCTGGGCTAAAGAAAGAGAGGTTAATTCAATTGAGTTAAATGTTTGGGAATTCAATACGAAAGCTATTGATTTTTATAAACATTTTGAAATGAATAGCGTGAGTAGAAAAATGAAATTAAACATTTGACGAAAAAATACCTTGTATAAGCTGGTGACTAAAATTGTTCGAAATTAAATATGAGATTTTTGAGGATGATGTAGACGAATTAAGGGAATTAGATATTTTGACTTTCGACAAAGAATACAATCAAATTTATGGTCTTTTTACCCTAAACGTAGATGGACACAATTTTATTCCATACCCACCGGATAATATCCCTTTATCAGCCAAAAGAATTTATTCTGAACTTATTCTTACTCACTTTAAACTATTAAATGATGTTGTTACATTACTAGATCATCACAATTATATCGCTTTAAAATATATAGAAAATAATTCGTCTTGGTTGGAGCTTAAAATAAAAAATGATCTAATAAAAGTAACAAAACGGGATTGTGAAATAGGATCTTCACTGAATAGCCTAATATGTATAGAGGATAAATTTTTAAGGGGCGCTATGTATGGTTCCTTTCACGATATTCCGATTATAAAAGAACAGTTTACGAATGAAATTAACAATAAAACTAAAATGTTTATTGAAGAAATTAAGAGTATTAATCCAAATATATTAAAATCAATATTTTTTAAAAGTTTATTAGAAAGACAAGGATAGTTGTACATCCGTGTTTTTGAAAACATGAAAAAAGGACTTCCGTGTACACGTAAGCCCTAGAATGGAACCAAACGTAGTTTCTATAGTTCGGTTGCCCATTCTTTGATTTGATTTTATGAAGATTTTGTAAAAATCCAACACACTTTATTTTTTGAGTATTTGTGATAATAGGCAAGACTACGCACTGGTCCATACTAAAGTTCTTAATAAATAAAATAAGCCAAGACCGGCAATAATCAATAGAACGAATAAAACAATAGCAAAGGCAAAATTTGTACCGGGTGTATTTACTCCATAAGATGGACAACTCAAAACAATCCCCTCCTTATAAAAATTTATAGCAGGATTATTTGAAGAAAAGAAAAGTAATATATTTTATAAAATGCTGTATCAATACGGAACAGCCTTTATAATACATTTACTTTTTTAATGTTAATAAACAGCTATGGGCACTGGGAAGAAGGGATTAATGACGACTTTCTACTGTTATTTCAAAATGTGGTTCACATATACCGGCATCCATTTCTCCAGTTTGTCTTTTCAATCATTTTGAAAGTAATACCTATACGCTGGAATGTGGGATTACTCACTTCGTCTAGGCCCATATAAGCAAGCGCCACAATTAAGGGCTGATAAGCTACAGCGGCGCATTTGTATCATTGGTGAAATAGAGAATACGGTGCTATCAAAGGACAATGCTGTGCGATTAATAGTACAGCAACAAACAAATGATACTTCCTTTTTTTCTTTATACTATGTTGTACAGAGGAATAAACGCAGGGCCAATCACCTTATGTATGGTGGAATTAATCCTGAAGAAGGATAAATTAGTTCAGCGCTACGAGTTGAGGATAACATTTTAAGAAGTTCATTAGATGGAGAGACCATTTCATTATCAATCAATTAAGTGTTATTTTGCATTTTCATTGCCATTAGTGTAGGAATCGCCCACGGCCAAGTTATTATTTTTACAAAGTTTATTGAATAAACATAGTAATATAAATTATTAAAAAATAGTTTTGCAACTCTCGTTTTATTAGATAGAATTAAATAATACCTTATTTGGAAGTGGAGTGAAGAAGATGTTTCCTATTTTAGATACGGAACGATTAGTGTTAAGAGAACTTACTGAACATGACGCCCAAGATGTTTTAAATTGCTTTTCTAATGCCGATGTATTACGCCATTATGGGCAAAATCCATTAACAAGTATAGAGCAGGTTAAACAAATCATTAACAATTTTTCAAAGAATTATGATGAAAAACGTAGTATAAAATGGGGAATTGCATTAAAAGACCAAGAAGGAATTATTGGTACTATTGGTTTTCAAGAATGGTCTACTGAGCATAAAAGAGCTGATATCAGTTATGCGCTTTTTCCTGAAAGCTGGGGAAAAGGGTATGCAAAGGAAGCTGTAAATAGAGTACTATCATTCGGCTTTCAAGAAATGGATTTAATGCGTATTGGAGCTATTGTATTTACTGAAAATGAAGCTTCCAATAAACTATTAACCAAATTAGGCTTTGAAAAAGAAGGGATATTAAAAAATTATATGCACCAAAACGGTGTTCCGTATGATACTAATATCTTTTCACTAATAAAGGTTAAAAATCATAAAATGGCCAGGACCAAGATAGATTAATGACTGTCTTGGTTTTTGTCATTAAAACGATGAAATAAACGAGATTCTCGCGAAAATTTAACTCCCTTAATATTCCTTAAGTTGATATAATAGGAATGCTTAATTATTTAAATAAAGGAGGAAAAGGTTTTTTTTAAATGAATAAACGGTGTTGAAAATGGTGTAGATTCAGCAGGTGAATACTTAAAAGCAATAGGTGGTAATAATATCTATTAATTATGTTATTGCTTTTGTCGTTAGATGTTTTATTTAGAAAGAAAAAGAGTCACCGGAGGACAGTGACCCTGAGTATTCTTAGAAGGTTAGGGATAAATTATTATTTCTCTAGGAAAAGTATGAGCAATTGAGATTTTGGTAGTGTCGTTTTTTAGTAACTAATGAAAGTTGCGCCAACGATAATTAAAAGAATAAATAATACTACAATTAGGGCAAAAGCGGACCCTGTGCCGTAACCATTACCTGAATAGCCCATAATAACTTACCTCCTTTCTACAATCTATAATACGTAAAGCAGTAAAAAGGAGAGAAGGTAATCATCTAACTTAAAGAAATAAATTTGCAATTAAGATAAAAAGACCTTTGTTAAAAAAGTGACAAACTTTCGATAGAGGTTAGTTTTCATAGGGGAGGAAAAGATTAATGGAAAATGGAAAATTACCAAAGGTTGGCGTGGGAGCAGTTATCCAAAATGACGAAAATAAAATTTTACTTGTTTTACGAAAAAAAGCACCTGAAGCCGGCTGTTGGAGTTTACCTGGTGGCAAGGTTGACTATATGGAAACAATAGAAAATGCGATTATACGAGAAATTAAGGAAGAGCTTGGAGTGGACATCGAAATAACAGGATTAGTATGTGTGACCAATCATATTATTCAAACGGAAGATATGCATTATGTAGCACCTACTTTCGCTGCTCGTATTACGAATGGTGAAGTACGAAATAGAGAACCGCATGCTTTAGAAAAAGTACATTGGTTCGCAATAGACGAAATACCTGAAAACATTACAATAACAACTGATTATGCACTTAAACAGTTAAAGCTATCGTAATTTTAGAAGGAAATATTTTTGATTTGGATGGCACTCCGCATGACAGTGAGAGCTGTTACATTTTAGCATGCTGTGCCAGCCTAAAATCATTTAACTACCTTCGGTGGGTGCCTAAACACCCGATATCAAAAAGCCTTCTTTCTGTTGTATAAAAGGTCAAAACTAATACCTTATAAAATATAGATTTTAGTTTAAGAAATAGATTTAAAAGTAATGGTAACTCAGATACGATAATATATCGTAGGAGGTGTGGTTTTGCCTAAGGAGCTTGTGTCATAACAGAAAAACATAAACTACCTTTTGACAATTATTCCTAATGAAAAAGAGAAAAATTGTTCTCATCATTTGCTTGTTTATTATCTTTCTAACAGGCTCACGAATTTTATGGCTGAACTTATTTAATAATACAGATCAACCACATGCTGTAAAAGGGCAAATGGATTTAAGAAATTGGAATTTTAATGATAGTCATGCTCTTACACTTGATGGGGAGTGGGAATTTTATCCTTATAATTGGTTGGTAAGTGAAGAAAAGCATATCGAATCTACGAAGAATCATGCTAAATACATACAGGTTCCTAAGGGGTGGGGCTCTTCTTTACAAGAGGGAGAGAGGAGCCCTTATGGTTACGGTACTTATCGCTTAAAATTACTCGTCAATCCAGAAGACACTATTACTTATAGTATTCGCGTTCCGAGTGTGCGAAGTTCTTCAGTTTTATATGTAAATGGTCGGCGGTTGGCAAAATCAGGTGAAATAGGAGAGGTTGCAGAAAAGACGGTTGCCAGAAATGTTCCATATACTACATCCTTTGAAGCAAACGGTCACAAAGAAATCGAAATTATTGTTCAAGCTTCAAACTTTAAGGACCCTCGTGACGGTGGGATTGTTCGCTCCATTAAATTAGGGAAAGAAGATATATTAGCTCGGGAAACTCAATTGTCGATCAATATGCAACAACTAGTAGCAGTAGTTTTTTTACTACATGCTATCTATTCCATTATTTTATTTTTTGTAGGAATCATGGAAGAAAGAAGATTGCTTTACTTTTCTCTGTTATCGATTAATAGTATGGTTTATTTCCTATTAGGAAGCGATGACAAATTATTATCTTATTGGTTTCCGATTAGTTACGATTGGGCCTTTAAATTAGTTCATCTTTCTATGATTGGCATAGGCTTTTCACTGCTTCAATGCATAAAACATTGGTTACCTCGGCATGTGAGAAAATATATTCGCTTGTTTAGTATTTTCTGTGCTATAGCATCATTATTGACCATTGTACTACCTACTCGCTATGTAGTAATCAATCAAGGCATTTTCATTATGATTTTAGGAATCCCGATCGTTATAACGATTCTAACAGTAATGCGAGAATCAATTAAAGAGATTAAAAGTAATATTTTTTTACTTTTTGCCATTTTAGCATTTGGTAATAATCTTATATGGGATGGCCTACTTCTTATTTTTGGAATAAAAATAATTATGTATCCATTTGATATTGTTATAACAGTGGCTTGTTTGGCAATTTTATGGTTTAAAGGATATGCTAAAGTCCATTCGGAAACGAAAGAACTTGCTATTAAGCTCCAAAAGACAGATAAATTAAAGGATGAATTCCTTGCCAATACGTCTCATGAATTACGCAATCCACTTCATGGGATCCTTAACATGTCAAAAGCTGTTTTGGAAAGAGAAGATCGTGTGCTCAGTGACAAAAGTGTCAAGGATTTAGAAACAGTGCTATCTGTCGGAAGGCGTATGTCACTGATGCTAAATGATTTACTAGATGTTATGAGTTTAAAAGAAAATAACCCCAAACTAAACCTTAAAACATTTTCGATTCAGCCAATTGTATCGGGTGTATTAGATATGCTCTATGTTATGAGGGAAGGAAAGCAGATTCAGTTAATTCATCAAATTCCTGAAAATTTTCCAAAAGTAGTTGCTGATGAAAATAGAGTTATTCAAATTGTTTTCAATCTTCTTCATAATGCGGTGAAATACACGAACGAAGGTGAAGTGACAATATTAGGTCAAGTGCAAAATGGTATGGCAGAAATTGTTATTTCGGATACTGGTATTGGTATTGATGAGGACACCATTCAACGTATATTTAAACCATATGAGCAGGGTACCCTTAGTAAGACAATGATTGAAGGCGGATTTGGGCTAGGGCTTAGTATTAGTAAACGATTAGTTGAACTACATGGGGGAACATTACAGGTACATTCAGTTGTAGGGGAAGGGTCTGAATTTACTTTCACTTTACCAATATCAGACTTACCTGATGAGGAAAATGCTACAGAACATGAGGCTCTACTATCAAATGCGAAGGAAGAATCAACAGTAGCGACTTCTACAAATCCATTCGATGATCGAACTGAAAACCATTCAATCATTGAAGCAAATCGACCTAGCGTTTTGGTCGTCGATGATGATCCAGTGAACTTAAGAGTTATCGAAACAATACTTTCAATAGAAAAATACGACCTAGTAACGGTTACAAGTGGTAGTAAAGCGCTTGAAATATTAATGTCTCAAGAGTGGGATTTGGTCATTTCAGACGTGATGATGCCAAATATGTCAGGGTACGAATTAGTACGTGCAATTCGTCAGCAATTTTCAATAACAGAACTTCCAGTGTTACTTCTTACGGCAAGAAGTCAGTCTCAAGACATTAAAAATGGATTTTTATCTGGTGCTAATGATTATGTCATGAAGCCTGTGGACGCTTTAGAGCTAAGATCAAGAGTAAAAGCACTAACCGATGTTAAACAATCTGCACAAGAACGGCTTCGAATGGAGGCAGCTTGGCTTCAGGCACAAATACAGCCGCATTTTCTTTTCAATACACTAAATGCCATTGTTACATTAAGTGAAATTGATATTGAACGTACTAGTAAGCTACTTGAAGCACTGTGTGATTTCTTAAGGGAATCATTTAAGTTCCAGAATATTGATGAGCTTGTTCCAATTGAGGATGAGTTAAATCTTGTTCGATCCTATTTATATATTCATAAAGAACGTTTTGGGGAGCGTATCAATGCAACGTGGGATTTGGAAGTTTCTACAGACGTCATGATCCCATCATTAACCATCCAACCATTAATTGAAAATGCTTTAAAACATGGTATTTTGCCTCGTGAAAATGGCGGGAATATTCATATTCGCATTGTAGATTACGACAGGTACATTGAGATCACTGTGTCAGATAATGGTATTGGAATGGATGAGGCTACAATGGAACGATTACTAGAGAGAAAATCGGAGACTTCAACTGGCATTGGATTGCTTAATACAGATCTTCGTTTAAAACAACATTATGGTAAGGGACTTCAAATTAAAAGTAAACTAAACCAAGGGACAGCGATATCGTTTGTTGTTCTTAAAAAGAAAGAAAAATTAAAGTAAATTAATATGGAGCAGTACCTCCATTAAAAAATGGGAAAGCAGTTTAATTTAAAGGGTTTGTTGTAGATTTATCATAAGATTGATCATTTAAAATAAAGTAAAAGTTGTTTGAAATCCTGTTTTTGCAGGATTTTTTTCTTTAACTATCTTGATAAAACAAATAGCGAATCAGAAACAGAGGAGGATTAATTATGGGTATTATCACATTCGGTGAGAAAAAAGAAGGCAAAGACTACATATGGAGACCCGCTGTTTATTGTTTAATGTTCAATAGTCAGAAAGAAAAAATAGCGATTATTCAAACAAATGATCGCGAATTTTTCCTCCCGGGTGGTGGAATGGAAAAAAATGAGTCTCACGAGGAATGTTTAAAAAGAGAAGCCCTTGAAGAGATGGGAATGGATATTGAAATAGGTCATTTTATAGGGTGTGCCCAGAGATATTTTTATTCTACAAATGAAAATAAATATTACCTTAGCGAAGGTTATTTTTATTTATGCGATAAGGGTAGGCAAATAAGTAAACCATCTGAAGTTGACCACTCTCTAAAATGGATTGAACCAATGCAAGCTATTGATTGCTTATTCCACGAACACCAAAGCTGGGCAGTTAATGAAGTATTAAAGTTAACAACAGCCATAAAACATGAGCATAAAAACGCATAACGCATATGATTGATCAAATTCCACATGATAAGACTGATTTATCTCCAAACTAAACGAAGAGATTTCAGTGATGGAAGTACACATAAAGAACAGATAACCTTAATTAGTTATCTGTCCTCTTCAATCACTTTGTAAACGGATCTTCCGAATCATATAAAAAACTTTTCTCAAGATTTTCTTTTGTCTCAGCATTGACGGTTTTTTCTTTTGCTTCCGCTTGTTCACTAGCTGGAGCTTCATCATGAGAAGAACAAGCGGTTAATAGGAATGCTACCATTGCTCCGATATATAGGAATTTTTTCATTGCTATAACCTCCGTTATTGTTTAGTTACAGTTTAGATTGTGCAATTACACTTAGAATATAACGGAAATGACAAGGATAAATTTTGTAACAAAAAATGATAAATAATCGTTACACAATTAAAAGGGGAAATTAGTGAAAAGAATTATAGGTTTCGTTACAATTTGTGGATTGGTATTAGTGGTTGCTCCCATAAAGAATCCAACGACATAATGCAACATGAAAATAGTTTGAACTTGTTGGAGAAGTTCTAACAAAAGAAAATGAGTGGCAAGAAAGCGAGTATTTCACATCTGAAAATTTAAGCTTCATCGGTGAACGGCAATTATTAGGATTTACGCGTAGTAAAGAAGAAAAAATAGGGCTGGCCAAACAGGAAAATATGGCTGGCATTTTTCGGGAGAGAGCGTTAAATCAGGAGACTTCCTTCCCCATCAAGGGAACTCACCAAATGACAGGTAAAGAAGTGTACTAGTTTCAAATGCTACTTTTCCATGTAGAACACTTATTTTAACCACGAAAAATTACCTGTATGGAAATATAAGTTGATAAGGATTTTTTTGAGACTCTTTTAAATTTTTTTCTGACACTTGATAGGAGGGTTTAAATGAAAGGTGTTGTCGTATTTCTGTTGATTATCATGTTACTTAATGCTGGTCCACCTAAGCCAATTGTATTGTCAGAAGGCAAAAAGATAACAGTATTACAAGGTACTTATTGTTGGAGTAAATTTACAGGTTCAGAATGTGTTGATAAAATTTCTCCATCAACAATTATTGATAATAATAAAATTGTTCCATTTCCTGTATCCCCTCAAAGTGAAATAAAAATCAATTTTAAGAAACAACCTATTGATGAAATAGAAGTAGAAATGGAACATTTGGGTGAAAGTAAAAAAATAAAAGTAGAAGGTAATGTTTTTTCTGCACCAAATGAAAAAGGTAAATATATATATATTGTTTCTAGTAGATGGGACAAAGGAAGTTCTTCTTACATTTTTACCATAGAAGTTAAATAATAAATTGTATACCTTTATTCGTATTTTAATTAAGGTTAAATTAAATTATGTGACTTCCATAAAGTGTAAATCAAAGAAGAGATGGTTAAATGAAGGGGAAAATGAAAGTCGTTTTAATTGTACTATTACTTTGTGTTGTATCTGTACCTATTTCGGCTGATACATATAAGTTATTAGATTTTAAAAAGAAGGATAATTTAGATTTGTATTATTACATTAGCCCAGAATCGATTAATATGGGTGATAAAGATGATGTTTTAAGAGGATTTACTGCTTGGACATAGCACTAATAAAGTTAAATTTACTAAAGAGGTAGATATTAGTAGAAATGTTAATGTTGATTACGTAAATAGTAATGGTGAAGCATATACTACTCATCGTGATGGTTCTTCTTTTAATTCAAACATAACAATTTATAAATCATGGAAGGGATTAAATCAAACTCAAAGGAGAGAAACAACATTTCGTGAAGTAGGACATGCTTTGGGTCTTGATCACACTAAAGATAGTAATAATTCCATTTCTGTTATGAGAAAGAAGGATTTTAATAATAAGGATTGGCCGTTAAAAGATGATGTAGGTCACTTTGCCAGTGTTTACACCTCTATGAGCATACAAACCATCATATAAATAATGTTATCATTGGTTTTTTAAATAAATACTATTGAATTTGATGCTAGATACTAGAAATTGTGTAGATTAATTAATTGACAAAATAATTCATTTATTCTATAATTTACAATTATTGATTTAAAGTGTAAAATAGGATTCTCCTGGCCAGGGGAGTCCTATTTTTTTGACTTCATTGAGTTACTGAACTAGAGAATCCAAATAAAAAAACGAATTAAAACACTTGCTTTTTCTAGGAGATGATTGTTTTATGGAAGAATTACCTTGTAAAGGCTGTAGAGGGATATGTTGTGGGCCTGTTCCAATTACAGAACAAGAGTTAAAGAAAATAAAAAAGAAAATCAAAGCGATGCCTAAAAAAATGAGCCTAGATTTAAAAAAACAACAACGTTTTTATGGAACCTGTATATTTTATGACGAAATAAATGACCGATGTGGAATTCATTCGGTCCGTCCGTCTATTTGCAGAGCTTTTGGTTATTATAATAATCTTGTATGTTTCCGTAAACCAAAATTGGCCATTGAAAAAAACTATATTGCTACCGAACTTCCAATTGGTATTTTAAGTATTGATTTTACTTGGAAAGATTTTATTTAACTTCTTCAGTAGAAGTTTCCCTCCTTTATAGGTGGTGAGATGAATGTTGGTTTAGGTAACTTTTCAGCGAATGCAAACGTATGTACCTGTCGCTTTGCTTTCGCTACAGAAAATAATAGCTGAAAGTAGTTAAAGCCTCCGGCGGATGTCACGGGATATGCCGAGGCATAATTGATTGGAGTTTAGAGGATATAAGTAAACATAAAACAGGCGATAGTTTACATTCGACTTAATATAAAAGAGCCTGCTTTGCTCAACGCAGGCTCTAATATCATAAATAACTTTAAAGCTCTAATCGCATAGTACGGCTCGTTTCAATAAATCCATGTTTGTCATACAAGTTAATAGCGCCAATATTTTCTGGTAAAACGCTTAACTCCAAGTAAGCTAATTTACGCTCATCTGCCCATTTTTTTGCTTCTCGTAGCAATAGGGAACCGATGCCTTTACTTTGGTATTGGCTTCCAACAATTACATCCATAATATATGCATAATTATGCTGTACGATACAAGAGTATGGAGGTGTTGCTAATTCTTGAATTAGTAAAAATCCGGCAATGTTGTTATCCAATCCAGCAACAAAAATATCTGATTGTTCTCCCGAAATTATGTTTTTAAGAAACTCTACATCCTGTTTAGCAGGAGCTATGTATTGAGGTTGTAGCTTTGACATTTCTAAAAACAGTTCTTCATATAATATTTCTATTTGTGGGATTTCTTCTATTGAAGCAATTTTAATATTCATATACTACCTCCGATTGAAATTTATTCTATTTTATTTTACTATATTCTGTTATTTTTACAAATAATCTGTAAATTGAACAAAAAACTCGTTCAGTTAACACAGTATAAACCGCATAGGATTTCCAATACTAAAGCTGTTTTAAAAAATTCAGAATGGAGAAAGGAGGTTTTCGTCAGTGAGATTTTTAGCATGGGGCATTATAGGCGGCGCGGCGATTTTTGGTGTACTGAAACGCTTTGGGCTAATGAATAATGAACAACAAATGACACAGTCTGCTCAACAAGGCACGACACCGGTACAATTGGTAGCAAACAGTAATCCACTAACCGCAAATACACCTAAACAATAAATAGAATAGGCCACATCAAGCTTATAGACTTTTGGTTTGCTAAGGGTCTATAAGCTTGTACATAAAACCGCACAAATGGGGCAAAAAGTAAATATTTTAACTTGTTGCTGCTGCCGCTACGTTAGTACTACGCTTTCGCGCAAATAACATCTCATCCCTAAGCACAAAGCCGATTCCGAACGTAATTATGCCGAGGCATAATTGATTTTTAGGCTGTTTTCGTTCCATGGTTAAAAGTTAAACCAAAAATAGATATAATGCCTGTTGCGAAAGATATTAACAATTTTGTATATTTATGCAAGAAATCGGATATGATCCTAATAAAAATGGGATAGTTAAACGTAGATACTTTCGAAATGGTGAGGACAATCGCTCTCATCACGTTCACATCCTATCAGATTGGGAGTTATGAAATAAAAAGGCACCTGGCTTTTCGAGATTATTTAAAATCGCACCCAGATGATATGAAGAATTATGGAGAATTAAAAGAAAAATTAGCACGACAAGAATCGTACATAAAGGGTAAAGATTATTTTGTTAAAGACATAGAACTAAAAGCACTAAAATGGTATGAAGATATTCAAAATAAATCATAAAAAGATTAATGGCTGTTAATTAAGACAGCTTTTCTATATTGGGCTCTTTTTGAGAGTTCTGTATTAGCTGTGGAATATTTAATTACAGAGTCTAAGTAGGTAGGAAGAGAGAATCTACAACGCTTAATGGATGAAGTTGACGAAATTTTATGCCGTTTTGGTGTACACCTTCTTTAATTAAAGAGTAATAAGAGTATTTTATAACAAGTGGATTGTCTACACAAAACTAAACAATTTTTTATGGTGTACAAGTTTATACTGAACAGGACTCATGTATTCAAGTGATCCAAAAATCCGAATGGGGTTATAATGAATATAATCAGCTATTCAAGTTGTAAATCTTCTAATTGTTTATAGTAATACCAATTTTCAGTAAGATTATCTAATGAACTATGAAAAGGGTGATTAAAGTTGTTTCAAATAAAAAGGATATATAAAGAACACTATCCTAACGGTAAAAAAATTATCTATCAATACGTCTCCAACAACTATTATGATGTTGTCTATAAAGAACGAGAAAATGGCTGGGCAATTGATTTTACGTTAAAACATTTCGAAACCCCGTTTCACAAGTATTTGGAAGGAGAAATTTTTGAAGATCATATAGAAGATATTGAATGCTATATTGCTGAATTAAATGAAGAAGATGTAGGAATTGTTAGCATCAGCCAAGAGAAGTGGCATAATGTGTTAAGAATTAATGATATTCATATTGATCAATCTCATCAACATAAAGGAATTGGAAGTAAATTCATGGCTTTGGTGAAAAAGCGAGCAACAGAAATAGGGGTAAGGGCGATCGTTTTAGAAACGCAAACTTCTAATTATCCTGCAATTCAATTTTACAAAAAGCATGGATTTCAACTAATTGGCTGTGATCTATTAAGTTACTCCAATAATGATATTGAAAAAAAAGAAGTAAGAGTTGAAATGGGACTTGTTCTTGAAATATAAAAGGAGAGCACGTATTTATCGTGTCCTCCCTAAGAAACTATATATTATCTACTTTGAGTTTGAAGTGCTAATTTAACGCCTAGACCTATATAAACGAAACCAACTGCCTTTTCAATCCAACGCGAACCATTGTTTGATGTCTTCGTAAAGATTTTTTCACCAATAAAGCTTGTAATAATAGCTAACAAAATAGTATATAAAGCACTCATCACAACAAAAGTAATGCCTAAAATCAATAATTGTACAGTGATCGATTGACCATTATGCTGAACAAACTGTGGTAAAAACGCTAAGAAAAATAATGCAGTTTTTGGATTTAAAATCTCCGCTAAAAAACCTTGTCGGAACGAAGAACTTGCCGGACTTTGTTCAACAGTTGGTTTTTCTATTTTTTGTGGTTTTGTTAAGAGCATTTGAATACCTAAATAAACTAGGTAAGCAACACCAATATATTTCACTATCTCAAATGCAGTGGCAGAGTTCATTAAAATTGCTGATAACCCTAATACAGCTGCTAACGTATGAACTAAATCACCTAATCCAATGCCTAGTGCAGTGAAAATACCGTTCTTTTTACCACCTTTCAACGTTTGCGTAATGGTAATGATAACAGCCGGACCAGGAATTAAAAATAAAAGAAAAACTATTGCAATAAAAGATAACATATTTATCCATCCTATTCTAATAAACTAAACATTCAATTAAGAGAATAATAAAATTAACTTATTGAATGCAAAAAATATTATATGCTATCTTCTATATGCCTGTCGATAATGAAATGCTGAAAAGAAGTGAAAACAATTATTTAAAAAAATCAGAAAATGATTTGATTATATTTGTATAATGTTGGGAGATAGTATTTATGTTGATACACTAGGAGCAGCCCCAAATTATTATTTGAGAAACTTCTTATATAAAAAAGTAGCTACATCGATTTGGCCACTTCATAAGCAAGATTATTAAGACAAAATATATTAGCCACATCCATGGGATTGTGGCTTTTAATTCGTATTTTAAACTTAAAATAGTACCAACTACTAATAATTAATGATAGAATTAGGTGACGATATTTTTGGAGGTTTTTTATGCTAGATATTCAACAAATACAAGAAGTTATTAGGCATCGTTATCCGTTTCTGTTAGTGGATAGAGTATTGGAATTAGAAGAGGGGAAGAGAGCGGTAGCCATTAAAAATGTAACGATCAATGAAGAATTTTTTTATGGACATTTCCCGAATTATCCAGTGATGCCAGGTGTATTAATTGTCGAAGCATTAGCTCAAGTAAGTGCCATTATTATGCTCACTAAAGAAGGGAATCAAGGCCGACTTGGATTACTGGCAGGTATTGATAATTGTCGCTTTAAAAAACAAGTTAAACCTGGTGATCAATTGCGTCTTGAAGTGGAAATTACACGCTTAAAGGGTGCCATTGGTAAAGGGCGAGGAATTGCAACAGTTGACGGAGAAATAGCTTGTGAGACAGAGCTTATTTTCGCATTTGGAAGTTAAGCCCATCCGATTCAAGAGTACTGCAACGATTTTTGCAGTACTCTTGTTCATTGTTTAAAGGATTTTTTCTGTATGTGTTGAATAATATAATAAATGTAGACTTCGAAATGGAGGCGGTTTCATGAACTATCCCTTAGCACTATATATAGCAACTTGTGTCATGCAATTTATCATCCTCACAAATATTACAATATTCAACGGGCAATGGAATGGGATAACGATGTGGCTATGTACTGGAATGTTTATTTTCTCAACGGCGATTTTCATCTCAAGCAGATCAAATAAAAGAAGTTCTAATGAATGAAAATCTTAAATAAAATGAGACGAAAGAGTTGATAATCACAAAATCAACTCAATTTTTTTGACCAAAAAATTGAATGTGATTTCAAAAATGGAACTTAATACATTTTACTACAGTGTAAATGTTGTTACAGAATAGACATAAAAACCTAAAAATAAAAAATTGAGGGAAGCGTTTACTTAAATTAAAATAACGAGAACTACTTATTAAGGGGAGATTTTATATGTCGGAAAGTACACCATTTATAAAAGATGTTCCTGATGTGAAATTTTCTATTATAATACCTGCTCATAACGAAGAAAATTATATTGGGGGGTGTCTAGAGTCGATTGCAAAGGCTGCACAACCGTATATAGATCAAGTAGAAGTTATTGTTGTGTTAAATCGTTGTACCGATAAAACGAAAGAAATTGCACAATCCTACAATTGCGTGACATTGGAAAATAACGATAAAAATTTATCTAAAATTAGAAATGCTGGAGCTGCGTTAGCAAAAGGCGATATTCTCGTTACAATTGATGCTGATACTCGAATGACAGAGCACATGCTAACTGAGGTTGAAAAGCACTTAGCATCCAACCAATTCATTGGAGGAGGCGTGAACGGAAGTTTTGAAAGAATGTCCTTAGGTATAGTAGTATCTACCATGCTACTAATTGTTCCTTTACTGATTAAGTATGGTTTTATTTCTGTAGGGATTTTTTGGTGCTATAAAAAAGACTTTCAGGCAATAAATGGTTTTAATGAGAGTATGCTAATGGCCGAAGACGCTGATTTTGCTAAGCGTTTAAAACAGTGGGGCAAGAAGCACGGTAAAAAGTACGGAACGATTAAAAGTGGAATGATTACTTCGTGCAGACGATTTGACCATTATGGAGACTGGATGTTACTGAAACGACCAGATGTGATTTTAGCTTATATAAAGGGCACAAATGAAAAGGCTGCTAATGAAGCCTATTATGATGATCAAACAAGATAATGAACCTACCTTAATGGCATATATTTCAACATAATAATTCTTTAAACCACTTCGTTATCAAACGAGTGGTTTTTTATGTGTGATTCTTTAGATTTCCTTAAATAATAAGACTTTGCATGACAGTGTGGGGCTGGTCTTGGTCTTGCAATTGCCAATGAAATAGTCCATGTTCATGGAGGAACAATATCAGCTTCAAGTAATGATGAAAAACAGTGTTCACTGTTATGCTTCCAACACTTTCTTAAGAAACCTTAAGAATTCTTTAATAGATTATTAAAAAAATAGCTCCTTCTTTTATGTTTCAATAGAGGTATAGATAGAAGGAGTTGTTTTTATGTTTCAAAGAAAAGGATTTTATAGCTTAATTTTACTGATAATTATTTTTTTGGTGTCCATGTTTGTAAAAGAATATCCATTTCAACAATCTAAGCTAGAAATAGATAATCCTCAGCTGGAAATGCCAAAGAAAAGTGAAATAAATCTTGATGTAAATTTACAAAGCTCAAATGCTATATTAGTGAACTTAGACACAAATAAGATTTTACTGGACAAAGATAGTGACGAAATCATTTTTCCAGCTTCTTTGACGAAAATCATGACGGTTTTAGTGGCAATTGAAAATATCCCGAATTTACAGGAAAAGATTATACTTCCTAAAAGTATATTTAAGAATTTATATGAAGAAAATGCTTCTATGGCAGGCTTTCTTCCTAATGAGGAGGTAACAGCAGAAGATTTACTTTATGGTTCAATGCTACCTTCAGGTGCGGATGCTTCTATTGGCTTAGCAGATTACATTACTGGATCAGAGAGTAAATTTGTAAAGTTAATGAACGAAAAAGCTAACCAACTAGGGATGAAAAGCACACATTTTATGAATGCAACAGGACTCCATCATCCTGATCATTATACGAGTGTGAAAGATATTTCGATACTTTTACAATATGCTTTAACTAATAACACCTTTCGGGATATTTATACGGCGGAAAGATACTCAATAAAGTCAACGAATCTTCATCCAGAGGGAATGACGGTGACGAGTCGAATGTTTAAAAATTTGAAGGCTATTGAAAATACAAGGGGTGGAATAATTGGCGGCAAAACTGGCTACACAGAGCAAGCAGGATTATGTTTAGCAAGTTTAGCGACAATTAAAGGCGAGGAGTATATTCTAGTAACAGTAGGTGCTCAAGGTGATTCACGAACAGAGCAGTTCAATATTACGGATGCATTAGCTGTCTATCGACAACTTTACTAAGGAACTTTATGTATGTTTTCCCGCAGTCACTAAACTTCCAATAAAATTTTTAGCCAAACTAACATACTACCTTTCCATCCCTTCATATAATTTAAATATCTGAAAAATTTGGGTGACTTTGTTTTGGTTATAAAAGAGTTTTCTTAATAAGGTCATTAAATCAAGTAAACCAGTATGAGAGGATGAGGGGTTTGAAGCATCCCGGCACAAATGTTTTTGAAAATAAAGAGGAACTATTCGTACCTGAAAAAGCATTAGATAAAGATTTTTGTGATCGATTAGTGAGAAAAATTCATAAAAATATACTGAATGAAAATATAACAAACGATGTTTATATGTCATATTTCGTGATTTTTGATCAACAATATAAATTGCAAGAAATTCGATTTTTACTAGATGTTTTAAAATTGCAAGCAAATGAAATCATTAGATCAAAGCCAATTTATATTACATTATGTGGTGTCATCTTATCATTGATTACAATAATTGCCTCAGCAATCAATATTAAATTGATGACTGGGATATCACTTGTCCAAATCGTCGCTCTAGCAGTTTTGA
This sequence comes from Lysinibacillus sp. NPDC096382, assembly GCF_044762845.1. Lineage (NCBI taxonomy): Bacteria > Bacillati > Bacillota > Bacilli > Caryophanales > Bacillaceae > Lysinibacillus > Lysinibacillus sp. NPDC096382. Next base: position 390,417 of record NZ_JBIWFC010000002.1, on the reverse strand, counting down.
GTTTTAATTTAGCTATATTGTTTATTTCCTATAAAATAGAAAAAGAATATAAAAAAATATATGAAGTCATTAAATTAATTGACTATTATTTAAGTTTTTATAAATAGCTAATTTCAAATATCAATAGGGGTGTGAAAAATGTGCATAGAATTATAGATCAATTACTTTTTTGGATCGATAACATTCCTGGCGAATTTCGTCATATGTCTGAACTAGAGATTTCACAACGACCAGCGCCTCAAAAGTGGTCAAAAAAAGAGATATTAGGCCATTTATGCGACTCCGCCATTAATAATCTGGATAGGTTCATTAATATACAATACGAAAAGCAACCCTTTCTATTAACACCGTATGACCAAGTTCATTGGGTGAAAATTCAAGGGTATCAAGAGTTACCTTTTGATGAAGTAATGAACCTATGGGTGAGCTAAATAAAAAAATTATATATGTTATTAAAAATATCCCTAATGAAAAGCTTGCTTTACAATGTGGCTTTGAAAATAATCAACTAATAACTCTACAGTGGCTTATTCAAGATTATCTTGAACATATGGAACATCATTTGAAACAGATATTTAAAATGAATGAGCAGTTTTTGAATAGTTAGTAACATGAATAGCTATTTAGTCAGTGACGTTTTAATTCCAAAATCACTGTAAGGACAACCTCTAGCTGCTATCACTGAAGTATACACTGCAACAAAAAATCAAAAAAGAGCATTTTTTTTAACATTCCTCAAATAATAAGGTACTAAATATTTTATTTGAGGAGGTGAAGATTTGAAAAAACTCCTGTTTTTATTCCCTATTTGCCTTTTAACTGTCTCCTTTTTTTATGCAAAAGTCGGCGCAGAGAAATATGAAAATAAAGGAAGGAAGTATTATGAAGAAGCAGGACAAATTGTCTGGGAGGTCAATACGGATGAAAAAATTGTTGCCCTTACTTTCGATGATGGTCCACATCGGAAGTACACATCTCAGATTTTAGATGTATTAGCCAAATATCATGCGAAAGCTACTTTTTTTATTGTTGGTCAAAATGCGCAAAAAAATCCAGAGGTAATATCAAGAATGTATAAGGAAGGTCATGAATTAGCCAACCATACATTTACGCATCCTCTAAGGACGAATGTTCCGAATTTACTAAAGGAAATAAATCAAACGAATGACGTTATTCAGAACATCACAGGATTTAAGCCTACTTTATTCCGCCCTGTAGAAGGACAGTATTCAGATGCAATGATTCAAGCGATTGCTAAAGAAGGATATAAAGTTGTTATGTGGTCATGGCATTTAGATACTTTAGATTGGAAAAGTCCAGGTACTAATAGAATTGTTAACACTGTGCTAAACGGTGTCAAAGAAGGAAATATCGTTCTTTTTCATGATGGAGGCGGAAATCGTCATCAAACAGTGCAAGCGATGGATAAAATAATTCCTGAACTGGAAAGGCAAGGATATAAATTTGTCACAGTTTCTGAATTACTCGAAGTGAAGAATAAAAAAGACAAAAACCAATAGGTTTCAAATGTGTACTTTTACATTGTTTTTATGGGCTGTAAAGGATTTCAAATAATAATAAATTTTTTTCCGTGGGGAAATCAGGCTAAAGATATAAATAGCCTGATTTTTCATTTTCTAGGAATGACTTATCCATATACAGATAGCACAAATACGATGAAGATTTGTTGATTGGGGTGGGCTGGACGACTCCTTGGGGATCAACGTCACAGATGAGGCCCTGGACCGAGCGATGCGGGTGAAGCGGCTCATCGATCCCAAGGAAGCTTTGCTTTGTGCGAAAGCGAAACGGCAGCAACAAATGCTTTTCTGTGCGAAAGCGAAGCGTCAGCAACAACAAAGCGCCCAGCCAGAACGGAAACCAACCATACGTTATGTTTATAATTCAAAAAAGGTATAATTACCCTAATGAATAGGGGGATTGGTATTGTTGTGTAACGTTGAATTAGTTGAATGTAATAATGAGTTTTTAGAGGGAACTGGGAGTTTTTGTCTTAGAAGTAAGAAGAAATCAAGCGGATATATAAATAAGAACAAATGGCTGAACAATAGATTTGAGGAAGGCTTGAAATATGTGCAAGTGATGGACAATAAAAAACAAGTTGGGTTTATTGAATATACAGAAGCAGAAAATTCCTCAAGAGTGGTTTATGCGGATGGTTATTTAGTGATTCATTGTTTATGGGTAAGTACAGTTGGAAAAGGTTATGGAACTCGATTAATCAATAAATGTATAGAAGATGCAAAAAAGCTAGCAAAAAAAGGAGTTGTTGTTATTACGAATTCAAAAACGTCATGGGCACCAAGTAAAGAGATTTTTTTGAAAAACAATTTTCAACTTATAGATACGGCGCCATATGATTTTGAATTACTGATCTACCCATTGAGCAATGAAGTCCAACAACCTTATTTTCCGAATGATTGGGAGGACAGATTAAAAAAATTTAACGACTTAACGATTTTACGGTCATTCCAATGTCCATATGTTGAAATTGCAACAGAAAATATTATAGCTGGTGCAAATAAATTGAATATACAAGTTAAGCTTGTTGATCTTAAGGATAGAGAAAAGTTGATGGAATTATCACCAACCCCGTACGGTATTTTTTCTGTCATTTATAAGGGTCAGCTTCTTACTTTTCATAGACTAACAGTACATTCTGTTATAAAAAAATTAAAAGAACTGAGTTAAAAACTGCTCAGCGCACACCCAAAATAATCAGTAAATTTCGAGTGCGAATATTGGTTATTAATGCTTATAAAAACATAGTAGAAGTTACAAAAGGTTCATAATATAGAGTGAACTTATTATCTATCTTCGAACTACAAAAGGTAAGATAGTATGATTAAAGTTCAATCATCCCGCTTTTTACATTATGACAAAAAGAAGGGGGGGAAACCTATGGTAACAATACGCCAAAAACTAGTATCAACTTCACAAGCAATGAATATAACAAATGGTAAAAATAATGCAAAAAAGTATATTGTCGTTCATGAAACCGACAATACGAGCGTTGGCGCTGATGCTGACGCCCATGCTCGTCTACAGATAAATGGTAACAGTAGGGAAGCTAGCTGGCATTGGCAAGTAGATGACAAAGAAGCTGTACAATCATTTGAACATTTTTGGGAGTGCTGGGGAACGGGAACGTATGTTGGTAATAGCCAAGGAATTCAAGTGGAAATTTGCGTAAATAGTGATGGAGATTATTTAAAAGCTGTGGACAATGCGGTGAATCTAATCGCAAAAATTATAAAAGATGAAAATATAACAATTCAAAATATTGTTCAACACAATTATTTTAGTGGGAAAAATTGCCCCCGTAATATTCGTGCTGGAAAAATACCTTGGTCACAATTTATCGACATGGTAAAAAAAGCTGGAGATACTCAAATACCTCCAGTAGAAACGCAAAAATATCGAATTTTCACGGGAACGTATAGTACTCTTAAAGCAGCAGAAAGCGCGGCACAGGTGATGAAAAAAACATTCGGCTGGCTTGTTTACATTGAGCAGGACGCTGCAAATTATCGTATTAGAACAGGAACTTTTACAGGAATCAATGCAGTGAAAAATGCAGATATGAAAATAAAAAATGCTAAATTGGCGCAAGTTACGTATATTAAAGATGCATAAGAGGATATGTAATTTCTAATATTCTATGAGGATTTTAGTTGACTGCTTCGAGGAAACGGGTAAAATAGAAAAGCAGTACCATTATATACCTTCAACTTAGCAGATAACAGAGGTGCCTTTAGAAGTGCTTTAAGGGCACCTTTATTTTTACAAAATCTAAAGCAATAACATCTACATAGAATAATGTGCTTAACAATATAGTGATTAAGAAATGCTGGATTTTATGAAGATTGTTGTAGGACAAGATTTGTCGTGAAATTTTGACAGTCTTTTTCTTTTCGTCTTCTCTATAACCTGTTAAGATGGTAATAGTGTGACAACAAGTTAGTGTATATGAGAGTGGTGACAATCAAGATGGATGAACAGAAAAAAGATAGTATAGAACAGCAGTCAGAACAAACACCCCCTACTGAAGTGAAACCAGCAGGACAATTTATACAAATGAAACCGTTTAAATTTATTATGCTGATGTTCTTTACAATCCTTATTACTGCAGGCTTAACGATATTTGCGTTAACATTTGGAGATAAGAAAGCAGTGGAAGTGAAAGTACCGAATGGGCGTACGGAATTTTCAAAATTGTACGAAGCCTATGATTTACTTAAAAACAACTATTACAAAGATATCGACGATGCGAAAGTGGTCGATGGCGCTATTAATGGCATGTTTGACGCTTTAGGTGATCCGTATTCTGATTTTATGGTGAAGGACGAAGCAGATCAATTTAAGTCTGGTTTGTCTTCTAGTTTCCAAGGAATTGGTGCGGAAATTCAAGAGCGTAACGGTTCTATTACAGTTGTGTCACCTATTAAAAATTCACCTGCTGAAAAAGCGGGGCTATTACCGAAAGATATTATCTTAACTGTAGATGGAAAAAGCATTCATGGGCTAAGTGCATCTGAAGCGGTAGCTCGTATTCGTGGTGAAAAAGGAACACCAGTAAAATTAACCGTGAAAAGGGAAGGAAACGCTGAGCCTCTTAATATGACAATTGTCCGTGATGAAATTCCGGTTGAAACGGTTTACGGTGAAATGCTTGAAGGGGATATTGCCCATATTCAAATTACGTCATTTAGTGAAAATACAGCAAAAGAATTTGAGAAGATTCTTGCAGATTACGAAGGTAAAGGCTTGAAAGGTATCGTCTTAGATGTACGCCAAAATCCAGGTGGTTACCTAGATGCTGCAATAGAAATTTCGAATTTATTTGTTCCAGAAGGTAAACCGATTGTCCAAGTACAACAAAAAGATAAAGAGCCGAAAATTACAAATGCTATTGCTGGTAAAAAATATAATATCCCAGTAACAGTCCTTGTGGATAGCGGCAGTGCTTCTGCTTCTGAAATATTAGCTGGGGCATTAAAAGAATCTGTCGGTGCTAAAATTGTTGGAGAAACATCGTTTGGTAAAGGTACAGTGCAAAATGTCACACCATTAAAAGATGGCTCTAACCTAAAATTCACAACAGGTAAATGGCTAACACCAAATGGTAACTGGATTCACGAAAAAGGAATTGCTCCAGATGTTAAAGTGTCATACCCATCTTATGCATCATTACCATACTTAGATCCATCTATGGAAATGAAAAAGGATGTGCAGTCTAACTCTGTAAAAGCAGCACAAGAGATGCTAGAAGTTTTAGGATATGAGCCTGGTAAAGTAAGCGGTATTTTTGATCAATACACAGAGCGTGCAGTGAAAAAACTGCAAGCTGCAAGTGGTCTTGAAGAAACTGGCGTTTTAACTGGCGATACAACGTATGCTTTAATGGATGCATTACGTGCTAAAATAAAAGCAGATGATCCTCAATTGTTAAAAGCAAAAGAACTGCTTACTGGTACACCAGCAAAAACTGAGTAAACTACAAACTAGCTGTCGCAGCAGGCGTCTCAAGTGGCCTTTTGCGACAGTTTTTTTTATAGGAGGTAATAATTGTGAAGGACGTATACTTATTTAGTGGCTTTTTAGGTAGCGGAAAAACATCCATGCTAACAGATGTTATTCGACAACTAAAGGAAAAAAATTTAAAGCCTGCTGTCATTATGAATGAGCTTGGAAAGCTCCCATTTGACTCACAGGCTGTGGAAAAGGATATTCCGCTTAAGGAAATGCTAGAGGGTTGTATTTGCTGCTCTGGCGCTGAAAAAACAGAGGCACAAATTCAATCCCTTCTATTAGATAGTGACTTTGATGTCTTAATTATAGAAACAACAGGTGCTGCACATCCTGTAGAAGCTTTAGACGCTGTTTATTCACCGTTATTTGCGGAACAGTTAAATGTCAAAGGAATTGTTACGGTTGCTGACTCGAAGCTGTGGCTAAATCGAGAAACATTAACCCCGCAAGTGCGCTCCTTATTTATGGAGCAAATCCGTCACGCACATTTATTGCTGGCCAATAAAACGGATTTATTAACAGAGGCCGAGCAGGCACAGGTTGTTTATGAGCTACAAGGCTTTAATCCTCATGCCTTTATTTTGCAAACTACAAATGGTCGAGTGCCGTTACGTTTATTAGAAGATTTAAAGGCAACAGCTCAGGTGGATAAACAAGACATTGTGAAAGCCCCAATAGCATCAATGCATCTCGGTTCACGATTAGTTGAATTTAATGACGTTGACTTTACACAGGGGCAATTTGAAGATTGGGTGCGCACATTGCCTGAAACCGTGTATCGAATGAAAGGCTATGTGCCAATAGAAGGTGTAAAAAATCCTTTACTGTTTCAATATGCGTATGGCATGGTCCAATGGCTTCCAGAATACGTAAAAATGCCTGCAAAACTCGTTATTATTGGTGAAGATGTAAGTAGCTTAAATGTTATAGGTATTAATTAAATAGTAGGCTTCACTATATAGACATATAAAATCTGCTGATTACTACTAATAGTTGTCTTATTAAAGTAGTAATCATGGCAGATTATTTTTGTGGATTAGTAAAATAAAGGAAGTATGTTTCTATAGTTTAAGACTATAATTCGGATATGTATCTACTTGAATATTGAAAATATTTGATAGTTTTTTAGAAGTGTCAACCCTATTTGAAACGTAAGTATTTCATAGGCTGGTGGAACTTGCTAAAAATTATTGTCAAAAACCCTCTGTTTGATGCGAATTTATGTCTCCGGTGGTGTTGTTAGCAAATGCTGGTAAGAAATTTATTAAATTCGTACTTTACGATTGTTTGCAGAGAAGGAGGAATTGCAAAAATGAAAAAAACACTAACTGCAATTTGTGCAACATTTTTATTAGCAGCTCCAATTCAAATGGCTTCCGCTGCAGAAAATACTACAGAGGGGAACACAACTACAGACTGTAATAAAGTTGTTTATTCTTATAAATGGTCAAATCAGTGGTCAAATCATAAGTGGGTAGTTAAACAACCACAAACACAAACACAAGCACCAACAAAAGAAGTACAAGTACCAGAAAATAATCAAACAACAAATAACAATACACAAACAGCTCAAAAAGATAATACAGCTACTGCACCAGCTCAATCTAAACCATCAACAACTACTTCAGATGTGAATGCTTTTGAACAAGAAGTAGTAAAATTAACGAATGCTGAACGTACAAAAGCTGGTTTAGCACCATTTAAAACGGATGATCAACTGATGGCAGCTGCTCGTGAAAAATCACAAGATATGCAATCTAAAAACTATTTTTCACATACAAGCCCAACATTCGGTTCACCATTTGATCGTATGAAAGCTTTAGGTATTACGTATAAGAGTGCAGGTGAAAATATTGCACAAGGTCAACGTACACCTCAAGAAGTAGTACAAGCTTGGATGGATTCACCAGGACACCGCGCGAATATTTTAAATGAGAAATTTACGCATATTGGTGTTGGCTATGTGAAGTCAGGTAACTACTGGACACAACAATTTATCCAAAAATAATAATAGCTTTATTGAATAATAGGGTCCACTAAGTCGTAAAAGACTTAGTGGACATCTTTTTTATACAACATAATATAAGCGGAAATTTAGGTTTTGTAGGTAGAGAGATTTTTTTACTTTTGTGTTGTAAAAAAATTTCCGTGGTGTAATGAATGTGCATAATCAATAAAGTGGCTCTTCGGCAAATGAACCTATTGGCATATGCCTCTTATTTACAGTGATTAAAGTGTGGGATTAACCAGACGTTAATCTGGAGCAGAAATTAATATTCCACCTCATACATAGCGATTTACTTGACCATTTTTTATCAACGTTTTTAATAATGTTTGGCTTAAAAATATATAACAAAGATATACTTATGATTAGACATCCGCAACACATCATTATATTCATGCAACTTCGCAAAATGCTTGGCAATCAGTTGACCCTGTTTATGAGGTGCTTGTAATGCTGCCACCTGATCCAATTATCTTTAATACATGGGGGATAAATAATACAGGGGTTCCTCAAGAAGGGAATACAGTATTACATCATCAGTTTCAACGAACTCTTCTTTTTTTGAAAATAACTATCCGTGTAATCAAAAGTCAGGGCTCATTAAATGTGAGTACTTGCGTTTTTTTAATTTCTTATTATTTTCTTTTTGCTAAAACGCGAACATTTATTCTGAGATGATTAAAAACAAACGTTCTAGCGACAGTGGATCAATGTAATAAAGTGATTACGTTTTTATTTTTATATTCTAATTTTTAACAATATTTACAATTATAAAAAAGTATTGAAAATTTTGGTTCTTTATGTAAAGATATGATTGTACTTCAAAATCGAAAGGGGATATGATATGAAAAACACAAAGCACGTTATTAATCCAAAAGGTTTTCGATTTAATGTATTAAGTTTTGCTGTGGTTTTAATGCTTACTATTTGTACATTTTTTGTAAGCGGAAATACAACTACGTTAGCTGCACCTGTCTCTGTGTATTTAAGTGATGAGTTAACGCCAGTATCAGTTACAGGAGATATAGAGCAAATGACACCTGATTATTTTTCTTATAATAAAAACCAATCGTTTTATAAAACACAGTTATCTATTAAAGGTGTGAAATATGAAAAAGGGATTGGCTCGCATTCAAATAGTTCAATTAAGTATAATTTGAATGGACAGTATACTAAATTTACAGTTGATGTAGGAATAGATGATCAAGTAGCGCCAGGTCATGGTTCTGTGAATTTTGTGATAATTGTCGATGGTAAAATTTTGTATATAAGTCCGGTAAAAAAATCAAACGAACCAGCTGAACATGTAGAAGTAGATATTGCTGGAAAAAATACACTTGAGTTAGTTGCGTTTAATGCAAATGATAATATTGACAATGATCATGCCGACTGGGCAGATGCGAAATTGTTTAAATAAAAAATACAAGTCACTTGCGAATGTAGAGTTTGGTTTCAAACTTGAAGAAAAAACAGCATTTCGTCAAATTGCTAAACAGGTTATTACCCATGTAGACCGAGATATTATATGGGTCGAGCCAAGATTGCACTGTAAAGAGTAGTATCTCGAAAAAACAAGTACAGGATCATTATGAATTGTCTCTTTTAAAGGATTTAATTTCGAAAAAGTCCCCGAAGCAATAAACTAATAACCAGGTGCTCGATTGAGCACCTGGTTATTGCATGTTCTTATAATATTGCAATTGCTCTGACAGGAGCACCATCAGCATTTTCGTATTTCATTGGTAGGGCATAAAACGTGAACAGTTCATTGCCGATTTCACCGAGCTTAGTTAAATTTTCAACGATGACAAAATTAGAATTAAATAGCACTTTCTTATGATTTGTTAAACTTGTCATTGAGTCGATGCTTATGACATCGAGTCCTACACCTTTTTTATTACTTTGAATTAAGTATTCAGCAACCTCTTCTGTCATGTGAGGGTAGTCACCAAAATACTTATCTGTTCCCCAGTATTGATCCCACCCAGTATAAAATAAAAGAAAATCAGCTTGATCAGCTCTTTTCTTCACTTTATTTATTCTGTCTAAAGTTATTTTTTGACCTTCTGTAAGATCACTACAATCGATGACCAAACCTTTACCTACAAATTGTTCCACTGAGATTAAATCTAATGTAATACCGTCTTTAAAAATATGATTTGGCGCATCCATATGCGTGCCAGTATGTGAAGTCAAAGTTAAAGCTGTTTCTTTAAATCCGTCAGATTCATGATTACATATTATTTTTATTGATGGTTGATCAGTGCCTGGGTAGACTGTTATTTTTTCAGTTAATGTGTGAGTTAAATCAATAATCTTCATTATTATACCTCGCTGTAATTAAGATTTATTAATTGTACCATTTAAAAAAGCCACTTTGTTAGGTTTAAATAACCGCTAAGCGGATAACACAGATTCGTTATCTCCAGCTTAGCGGTTTTTATATACCTATATCCAAAGAGGTACAAGGAAGAAATATATCTGTCGCTGCGTTTTCGGCACTAAAGACGTTTACATAAAGAAATTAAAAGCTTCATCTATATCTTTTCGTCCGCATATAGTAAAATAAAAGACTGTATACAAAAAGTAGTATGGCTACAAGCGGATGTCATGGGATCGGAAAGTAGTTAAAAAGGATGTTAGCCTAAAAAACATCGCATCCATGCGATAACGGCTAACTGACCTGCAACTTGTTGTTGCTGTCGCTGCGCTTCGCACAGACAAAATCCGTTGCTGTCGCTGCGTTAGCACGCTTTTGCGCAAACAACATCTGCAGGCCTAAGTACAAAGTCGATTCCGGACGCAATTATGCTAATGCCTAATTGATGGAATAGGAGAATTAATGTGAAACAACAAACAATCATTTTAACCGGTGGAGGGACAGCTGGTCATGTATCGCTCAATCAAGCGATACTCCCGTCTTTACAAGAGCTAGGTTATGATGTCCACTATATTGGCTCAGACGAGGGCATTGAAAAAGAATTAATAGGCGAGGCGTTTCCAAGTGTTCCGTTTTACGGTATTTCAAGTGGGAAATTGCGTCGTTATTTCTCGATGAAAAATTTTACAGATCCTTTTAAAGTGCTTGCTGGAATTATGCAGGCTTTTCGTATTATCAAAAAAGTGAAACCCCAAGTGATTTTTTCAAAGGGTGGCTTTGTTTCTGTACCCGTTGTCATGGCTGCAAAACTTGCTGGTGTTCCTGTAGTCATTCATGAATCAGATGTTACACCTGGCTTGGCCAATAAAATTGCGCTACCATTTGCATCACACATTTTTACGATTTTTGAAGAAACCTTGCAGCACTTACCGAAAGAAAAGGCAACTTGCACAGGCTCCATTATTCGCCAAGAGTTATTTATGGGAGATCGAGCAAAAGGGTTATCATTATGTGGCTTTACAACATTAAAACCTGTTCTTCTTGTGATGGGTGGGAGTCTAGGCTCAGTTGTCTTGAACGACGCGCTCCGTCAAAATATACCGGAGCTTGTAAAACAGTTTCAGATCATTCATTTATGTGGTAAAGGAAATTACGACAAATCATTAGAATCTACGCCTGGTTACAAGCAGTTTGAATATGTGACAACAGAATTACCGGATTTATTACATGCGGCAAACTTTATCGTCTCACGTGCTGGCTCCAATTCGATTTTTGAATTTTTAGCACTTCATAAACCGATGTTATTAGTACCATTATCTGCACAAAAAAGTCGTGGTGACCAAATATTAAATGCCAACTTATTTAAAAGACAGGGTTACGCGGAAGTATTGCAAGAGGAAGAGTTAACAAAGGAATCCTTTAAAAAATCGGTTCATGTGTTAACAGAGCGTAAAGCAGAAATGGTTGCAATAATGGAGAAAACTCAAAGACCGAAGACGCCAGAAGAAATGGCGAAATTGATTTTACACTATAAAAAGTAGATTTGGTAGTCAGTGCCTATTGCAAAGTTTGTACTTAAGCACAATACAGCAATTAATATTAGCAAAAACAGAAAAAAGCTATGTGCATGTCATCAAGACTGAACACATAGCTTTTTTTATGAAAATCCATAGTAGATTACATCGCTTGTTCTTCGCCTTCTGCCAATTGATTGGCTGTTGTAAGATAGAACAAGTCTTTTGGAATTTTATATAAATTAAATTGCGCCTCACCGCTATTAACCTGTGTTAATAATGTTGGGTGACTTTCATTCGCACTCATAATATAGGGTAGCTTTAAGGCTGCACGCTGTGATTTTATATTTTCAACACGAATACGGAGAAATACCGTATGGAAGTTATAGTCAAAAAAAAGTTCATTCAAAAAAAGCATTTTCGCCTTTTGGTTATAACCTTGCCCTTGATAAGGGAGTCCAATCCACGTTCCTAAAAAGCCTGCACCATCCTCGACATCATGAATGCTAATGGTGCCGATTGGTTGACCCCAATCATCAGTAATTGTCCTTGAAATAGCGAGTCCCTTCGCTTCTTCTTCAATCAGTTGTTTTGTCATAAACCAATATTCATCAGCTGATGTAGCTTTTTGACGGACAAAAGGGAGAACAGAAGGGTGTGATAACAGCTCATAGAGCTCAGTACATTCATGTAGGTCTCGATGTTTAAGCATACGAAACGCCTCCTTTACTAGGGTAGTTAAAACAATTCCTTTAAAACATAAAGAAGAAAACTAAAATTCGTACTGGAATTAAAACCCAAAGAACTAGACGTTAAAACTATGATATCCATAATCTCCCGCTGTCTTACTGATTTTTCGACCATACCGAAAAAAGGCTAGTTTTTTTAATATAATATAACAATCATACTGCTTTATGCAATCATTTTCCTTGCTGAAACAAAAAATAAGTTTATTAGTCGGTAAATTCTGAAAAAATAAATAATTGCATAAATAGTTAAAAATTGTTTTATATAATTTCGGGGATCATTAAGTCTAAAATATCATTTTTAAGAGTAGAAATACTTGAAAAGTGTTTCTTTAGAATTACGTTATTTCATCGAAAGAGGTAAAATATCAAAAAATAACCTTAAAAGGATAAATTTATTTCGATTCGAGAAAGGTGATTCTTTTAAATTATGTTATAATAGTAGTATTGATTTTTTTGTATATACAAAAGCTATTTAAAAATTTTATATTAATATTAACGACTTATAGGGGTGACAGCATGGAATATCTTTTAAGCGAAGATTTATTTAATGAATTGTTTATTGGCAAAGATTTTGTCTTTTTAATGAAAAAAGTGGGAGACGATTATCAATATATTCGCTTAAATAAAGCAGCTCGAGCTTTGTTATCACATGAGACGATTGGGAAAATGCTTTCTACCCTTACCTCAAGTCGGAAAAATTTTTCTATAATTCAAGAAAACTACAATCAAGCGATTGCAAAGCATAGTCAAGTTGATTATGTGGATTATGCCTTTTATAAATCAGAAGTTCGTAAATATGAGACATCTGTTCGACCGATTAAACATAATAATGAAGACTATGTTTTAGCCATAACAAAAGAAATTCTCTATGATCGTAGTATCGAAGATAAGTTTTTATTTCTTCGTTCAATGTTTGACCATGCTTCTTTTTCTACGGTCATCTTATCAGCTGAAGGGTCTATCTATGAGGTGAACTCCAGCTTCACGGAAGACTTTGAATTAGATACAGAAACGGTTAAACAGCAATTATTCGTCGATCTACCAATTGTTCCTAAAGATGAAGTAGGGAAAATCCAGAGCTATTTACAAAGAGCAGCTATGGGCGAAAATATTGGCGAAAAATTCATCAAGCTTCATACACTGGATAAAAAAGAGCGCATGTATTTAGTTTCACTATCTCCGGTTATGCAATGGGATAATTCATTTGCTATTTTTCTTCTCATGCAGGATTGCACACAATTCACTGAACAAAAAGCAGAGTTACGCTCAAAATCTCATGGTTTAGAGGTTTTTAAAGCTGCTCTAAATTCAGCAGCTTCCATTGCTGTTTTGGATAGTAATGCTAATATTCTAGAAATTAATGATTTGTTTTTAAATGCGACTGGCTTCACGGCAGAAGAGCTAATAGGTCAGCCTTATAAATTAATAGAGCCTCGTTACAATGCAGAAGACTTATTACAATTAATTAAAACAACGCTAAAAGCGGGGGATATTTGGCGAGGCGAGCTATGCTACCGTACAAAATTCCATGCTGATTTTTGGGTAGAAGCATCTATAGTTCCATTAAAGAATGAATTCGGGGAGACAGAACAATATTTATCCATTAACTATGATATTACGGACAAGAAAAGAATGTTAACGGAATTGAAAAATATTGAACGCACATTCCGTCTTATTACAGAAAATACAAATGATTTGATCGTCATTACAAACGAAGATGGCATCATTATTTATGCCTCGCCTTCCTATGAGATTTTCTTAGGCTACGAAAATGTAGAATTACAAGGTCAGTTTTATAGTAACATTGTTGATGAACAAAGTAAGAAGTCTTGGCAAACATTTTTAAATAATTATTCAGGCCAAACGGAAACGCAGTTTGAGCTACTGTTGAGGGCGAAGGACGGCACGCCTGTTTGGACTGAAGGAAACGTAACAGTTGTTCATGATCCTGAACGCGAAAAAGTTTCACAAATTATGATGGTATCCCGTGAAATAACGCATCGTAAGGAACGAGAGAATGATTTATTATATTTAGCTTATCACGATACGTTAACACAACTACCAAATCGTCGTTTTTTACAAAAGGAGTCTCCGAAACTATTGGTAGAAGCGCAAGAACGGAATGAGTGTTTAGCTATGCTTTATATCGATGGGGATGACTTTAAGCGAGTTAATGATCGGTACGGCCATGACACGGGGGATGACTTTATCCGAATGTTTGGCCAAGTTTTAATTACGGCTGTACGTAACCATGATTTAGTTATACGAATGGGTGGCGATGAATTTGTTGTCGTCCTAACAGGTTTAACTCGGAATGATGAGACGAGACATACACAAATAATGGATATTATTAATCGCATTCGGAATGAACTGAAAAAGGGTTGGACAATTGAAAGTCATTACTTTGCTCCAACTGCTTCCATTGGTATCGCTTATTATCCGGATCACGGTCACACACTAAATGAATTGCTAGAATTAGCAGATCAAGCTTTATATAAAGCAAAGGAAATTGGAAAAAATAATCTCTATATTGCTGACGCCTAAGCATTTATGTCTCGGCATAATTGCTGCTGATGCTTCGTTTTCGCTGCAGAAAGAAGTTAAAAAAAGTCTGTACAAACAAGTAGTTACTTGTGGTACAGACTTTTTGTTTGATGTTATGCTATAACAGTATTAAAGAGGAAACCCCTCATAGTTATTTTAGAATAGAAGGTGAAGAAATGCCTAAAAAGTTACTCTTAGTGGAAGATGAGAAGCATATTGCTCGTTTCGTGGAGCTAGAATTAAAGCATGAAGGTTACGATGTATTCGTCGCATTTGATGGACGTGAAGGACTAGAGCTAGCTTCATCTGATAATTTTGATGTACTATTATTAGATGTCATGCTTCCGGGAATAAATGGAATTGAAATTTGTCGTCGAATACGCACGCAGTCAAAGGTTCCTATTATATTGTTAACGGCCCGAGATGCTGTAATGGATCGTGTAGCTGGCTTAGATGCTGGCGCAGATGACTACATAGTAAAACCATTCGCTATTGAAGAACTATTAGCTAGAATTCGTACAATAATACGTCGGGTGACACCTGATGAAAAAATTGGGGGTTCATTACATTTTCGTGATATCGAAATGGATGTAGCGGCCTATGAAGTATTTGTTCAAGAGAAAAAGCTTGATTTAACGAAAACAGAATATGATTTATTGAAATTATTGCTAGAGCATAAAAATAAAGTTTGTACACGAGAGCTAATTTTAACCTCTGTTTGGGGGTATGATACGGATATAGAGACTAATGTCGTAGATGTATATATTCGGCATTTGCGAAATAAACTACCGGGTGATATGAATGCCTATATCGAAACCGTTCGTGGGGTTGGGTACGTGATGCGTGAATGAAAAAATGGAAAGGTTATTTAGTCAATCAGTCATTACAAAGAAAATGGATGCTAACATCTAGTGCTGTTATTTTTTTTAGCTATACAATTATTTGTATTGTCGTATATATTTCACTTCATACATGGTTATCAAATGACGAAGCAAGTAAAATCAAACGAACAAGCGATGATTTAGTATATTTTTTAGAGTCACAGGGACCGAATCTTACTATTCAGGAAATTAAGCAAAATAAAGGTCTTATAGATTCTATTGCTGATCGTGATCAAACGATTAGAATGTTTAATTCAGATGGCGTTCAGATTCTTCGTATTAATAATACCTCTCAGGCTGCACCTCTAACCTCAATGGGGGAAATTGTTGATATGACGATTGATAAAAAAGATGTCTTAGTCATTAATGAACCAATTCAACTTGGTTTCTTTCAAGGATATATTCAGGTGATTCATCCATTATCAAAGTTCCAGTCTTTGATGCATTATTTATTGACGACAATGCTAATAGCAGGCATAGGAGCATTATTGTTATCAGCATCTATTGGCTATTATCTTGCCAATTATTTAATGAAACCATTACGAGAGTTACGTTCATCCATGAAAACCGTTATGGATAAAGGATTTAATGAACCAATTCAATTAACTTACACGTCTCATGATGAGATTGGTGATTTATTGAAAATGTACAATGCGATGATGAATGAATTGCAAATATCATTTACAAAGCAGCAACAATTTGTTGCAGATGCTTCTCATGAGTTACGGACGCCTATCCAAGCAATTGAAGGACATCTGTCCCTTTTGAAAAGATGGGGGAAAGATGATCCAGAAATTTTAGAGGAATCTATTGAAACTTCATTAACTGAAATTGCACGGATGCGTAAAATGATCGAAGAATTACTAGAACTTGCACGACGTGAAGAAAAGGACATCCAAAGTGAGGCTGATGCAGTAGCTGTTATAGAAGCGGTTATAGAGGACACAAGACTCCTTCATCCGGATGCTCGAATATTGCTGTCGAAAGATGAAGAAATAGGACGATTATTTATAACAGAAAATGCACTTAGCCAAATCGTTCGTAATATAATAGAAAATGCAATTCGTTATTGTGAAAAAATTCCTGAGATTCAAATTTCACTATCTGTCATAGAACAGGAAGTGTCAGTTAAGATAGAAGATAATGGCATTGGTATAGCGGAAGAAAACATTCCATACATTTTCGATCGCTTTTATCGAGTTGATGAGGCAAGAAATCGTCAAATAGGCGGTACAGGCTTAGGGCTTAGTATTACAAAAATGTTACTTGAAAAATACAATTGTTCTGTGGAAGTCAAGAGTATTAAAAATGTTGGAACCGTTTTCTTGCTGAAATTCCCGCTGAAATATTGAGAAAAATACATGCTTTATTTAATTATTTCATCCTTTGGGAGAAAAATTGCTTAATTTGCTAAAAAGAGTTGTATTTTTTGTGAAGAGTAGTAAGATTGAGATGGAAAAAACGTTCTTTAAATAATGGATAAGATGTCAAACATCCTTTAAAAGAACGGAAAAATATTATATAATTAATTGTAATTTAATTAATGGAACTGCCGAAAGGCAAAATTTGGAGGTCATTTTTCATGTCGAACAACGTTACAACTGTAAGTTCTCCATGGTCAGCTTTCTCTGGTCCTAACCTAGGATATGTGATGGAGCAATACGACTTATTCTTACAGTCTCCTGAAGAAGTAGAACCGGAGTTAGTATTATTATTCCAACAATTTGGTGCACCAGTAGTAGTAGTAGAAGGTGAAGTGGCTGTAGCTAGTAATACAGCAGCAGCTCCTGCTGGCGATTACAAGAAAGTGTTAGCAGCTGTGAAATTAGCAGATGCGATCCGTACAAACGGTCATTTAGCGGCAGATATTTACCCTTTGAAAAACCGCGAACTACAAACAGCTCAAATTGAAGAAAGCGCGTTCAACCTTAGCGCTGCAGATTTAGCTGAAATTCCTGCAGCTATCTTCTTCAAAGATGTGCCAGCAAACGTGAAAAATGGTAAAGATGCAATCGATTACTTAAAATCTGTTTATACAGATAAAGTAGCATTTGAATATAATCACGTAGTAGCAACAGAAGAACGTGATTGGATTCAAGCACAAATTGAAACAGGTTCATTCAAACAAGCATTAGCTTCTAATGAGAAAAAAGCTTTATTAGATCGTTTAACTCGTGTTGAAAACTTCGAGAAGTTTATTCATAAAACGTTTGTAGGTCAAAAGCGTTTCTCTGGTGAAGGTTTAGATACTCAAATTATTCTATTTGATGAAATTTTAAAAACAGCTGAAGCAAATAACGTAGAAAAAGTACGTATTGGTATGGCTCACCGTGGTCGTTTAAATGTATTAACACACATTTTAAATAAACCATACGATATGATGTTCTCTGACTTTGCACACGTATCAAATGAGTTATTTATGCCAGAAAATGGTCGCCTTGAAATTACTAAAGGTTGGACTGGCGATGTTAAGTACCACATGGGTGCTTCATATATGCGTGAATCTGGTCTTAATGTTAAGCTTGCTTACAACCCATCTCACTTAGAAGTAGGAAATCCGGTTGTTTTAGGTACTGCTCGTGCAGCACAAGATGACACTTCTAAACCAGGGCAAGCTGTTCATAACCGCACAAAAGGATTAGGTATTCTTGTGCACGGTGACGCTGCGTTTCCAGGTCAAGGTATCGTAACAGAAGTATTAAACTTCGCAAAAACTGAAGGGTTCACTACTGGTGGTACAGTCCACATCATTGCTAACAACATGATTGGATTTACAACTGAACTACAAGATTCTCGCTCATCTGTTTACTCTTCTGACCCTGCAAAAGGTTACGAAGTACCAGTTGTGCATGTGAATGCAGATAGCCCTGAGTCTGTAGCACTAGTAGGTCGTTTCGCAGCTAGCTACCGTCAAAAATTCGGTAAAGATATCATCGTTGACCTAATCGGTTACCGTCGTCATGGTCACAATGAAACTGATGATCCAACTGTAACAAACCCTGAAACATATAAATTAGTTTCTAATCATGAGCCAGTTCGTGCTATATACGGTGCTCAATTAGCAGCTGAGGGTGTAGTTTCTGCTGATGAAGTTGCAGCATTAGATCAAGCTATCTATGCAGAAATGCAAGCAGCTTATGATCATGTGAAAGAAATGGCAGATAAAGATGAACACAAGCATATAGAAATGCCTGAAGAATTAAAAGTAGAATTCCCACAAATTGATACAGCAGTTGGTGCGGAACGTCTAGGAAAAATTAACGAAGAGCTTTTAGTGTTTGAAGATAACTTTGAACCACAGAAAAAACTTGGTAAAATTTTAGAAAAACGCCGTGATGCATTTGCTTCTGCAAAAATTGACTGGGGTCATGCAGAAACTCTAGCTTATGCAACAATTATTCAAGATGGCACACCAGTACGTTTTACAGGTCAAGATGCACAACGTGGTACGTTCTCTCAACGTCACTTAGTGTTACATGACAAAAACAATGGTAAATTATTCACGCCACTTCACCATATTTCAGGTGCAAATGCATCATTTACAGTACACAACTCTCCACTGACAGAAGCAGGGGTAGTGGGCTTTGAATATGGTTACAATATAGAAAATGACCATGTACTATCAGTTTGGGAAGCACAATTTGGTGACTTCGCTAACATGGCACAAGTTATGTTCGATAACTTTATTTCAGGTGCACGTGCTAAATGGGGTCAAAAATCTGGTTTAGTCATTCTTTTACCACATGGTTATGAAGGTCAAGGTCCAGAACACTCTTCAAGCCGTATGGAACGTTTCTTACAAATGTCAGCTGAAAATAACTGGTTCGTAGCAAACTGCTCAAACGCAGGTAACTACTACCACTTATTACGTCGTCAAGCAGCATTATTAGGTACAGAAGGCGTTCGTCCACTTGTGGTTGTATCACCTAAGTACTTACTTCGTCACCCATTAGCTGCAGCGAATGCTGATCAATTAGCAAATGGTTCATTCCAAGAAGTAATTGAGCAACCAGGCCTTGGTTCAAAACCAGAAGCTGTAGAGCGCATTGTTTTAGGTTCAGGTAAAGTCATGATCGACATTGCAGACCGTATTAAAGACGGTGAAGGCTTCGATCACCTACACATTACTCGTGTAGAACAACTTTACCCATTCCCAAAAGAGCAAGTTGCTGGTATTATTGCTAAGTATCCTAATGTAAAAGAAATCGTTTGGGTACAAGAAGAACCTAAAAACCAAGGTTCTTGGAATTATGCGTTAGAAACATTACACGACCTTTCAGAAGGTAAAAAGCTACGTTATGTAGGCCGTCCTGCAATGAGCTCGACTTCTGAAGGTGATGCAGATTCTCATAAAGCAGCTCAAGCCGCACTTGTAGAAGAAGCAGTTGCTGAGCCTGTAAAGGTTAAATAATAATAACATATTAATTTTTGAGAGCCGGGCTACTTGCTAAGGCAGTAGCCCTTTTATGTGCATAATGCACGTTAATTAAAGGAGGAAATGAAAGTGGCTGAAATTAAAGTCCCTGAATTAGCAGAATCGATTACAGAAGGTAGTATCGCACAATGGGTAAAAAAAGTGGGCGATCGCGTTGAAAAAGGTGAATTCATCGTTGAACTTGAAACAGACAAAGTAAACGCTGAAATCATTTCTGAAGAAGCGGGAGTTTTAACTCAAATTTTAGCTGAAGAAGGCGATACGGTACTTGTTGGTCAAGTCATCGCAGTAGTAGAAGCTGGCGAAGGTGCAGCACCTGCTCCAGCGGCACTAGTTGCAGCAGCTCCAGCTCCAACAGCGCCACAAGCGGCACCTGCTCCTGTTGCAGCAGCTCCAGTTGTAGAAGAAACTACTGGTGAGCGTGTAATCGCATCTCCTGCAGCTCGTAAACTAGCTCGCGAAAAAGGTATTGACCTTGCTGCTGTATCTCCAGTAGATCCACAAGGCCGTGTACGTGTACAAGACGTAGCAGCTCATGGTACAGCTCCAGTAGCAGCACCACAAGCAGCTCCAGCAGCACCTAAAGCAGTTGCAGCTGTAGATGAGTCACGTGTAACAATTGAAAAAATGAGCCGTCGTCGCCAAACAATTGCAAAACGCTTACTTGAAGTAAAACAATCTACAGCAATGTTAACTACATTCAACGAAGTAGATATGACAAACGTTATGGCTTTACGTTCTCGTAAAAAAGACCAATTCTTCGAGTCAACTGGCTCTAAACTTGGTTTCATGTCATTCTTCACAAAAGCTGTAGTTGCAGCACTTAAAAAATACCCATATGTTAACGCACAAATCTTTGGTGATGAAATTCACTTAAACAACTTCTTTGATATCGGTGTAGCTGTATCAACAGAAGAAGGTTTAGTAGTACCAGTTGTACGTGACGCTGACCGCAAAAACTTTGCTGAAATTGAAGATTCAATTGCAGACCTAGCGAAAAAAGCACGCGACAAGAAATTAGGTTTAGCAGATCTTCAAGGTGGCTCATTCACAATTACAAATGGAGGCGTATTCGGTTCATTAATGTCTACACCTATCATGAATGGTACACAAGCTGGTATCCTTGGTATGCATACTATCAAAAAACGTCCAGTTGAAGTGAATGGTGAAGTAGAAATTCGCCCAATGATGTACTTAGCACTTTCTTATGACCACCGTATTATCGATGGTAAAGATTCTGTAGGCTTCCTTAAAACTGTTAAAGAACTACTTGAAAACCCAGAAGATTTATTATTAAATTCTTAATTCCTGAGTTTATAAAGCCCTGCGAACAATGTTTGCAGGGTTTTTTTCTTTTTTGAGGAAGCGATGGATAGCAGAGCTGAATCGACGGATAGAAGAACCAAGGTGACGGATAGCATTGATAGCGACGGAGACTCTTTCGGCAAAGCGGCAGTCTTAATGATTTTCACCCTTTTCAAAGGAGTAAAAGGCATTTAAAGGAATGAAAAACCCTAATATTGTAATTAGTCAGAAAAGTAATAAAATTATCTTGACGAACTTATTAACTTTATAGTAGTATCTTAATATCAATTAAATATACAAACCTCACTTTTAATTATTGTGAGGTAGAGGCGCGGTATTTATTAGTTCATTGTTGAGTTCAAGCAAGCGAAGACGCAATGGAGAAGGAACTATCGCCGAAGTATAAAAGGAGCTCGTACTTTTATACTGGGTCTGCAGTGAATAAGTGCAGGACTGTCCTAGTAAATTATTTTCCAGGTTTACTAGGTTGTGCTATCTCGAAATGATGGAATTATAGTGAGGATTTGGGCAACTGTTAAAAAAAGTAAGACCTAAGTTCAGTACTTAGGTCTTTTTTGGTACAGTTGTCTTATTTTTTTACAGAAAAGGGGAATGTTACATGAAAAGACAATTGTTAGTATTAATGTTGACTGTCATGACTGTAATTTTGCTAGCAGCTTGTGGTGCTGGTGACAAAAAGGCTACGACGTCATCTAGTAATGACGGCAACAAGACGAATACGGAAGAAGGCGGTGGCCAATTTCGTGTTGGGATGGAAGCAGGTTATGCTCCGTTTAACTGGACACAGCAGGATGATGCAAATGGTGCAGTGAAAATTGCGGATAATGCAGAATATGCCGGTGGTTATGATGTGCAAATGGCGAAAAAAATCGCTGAGGGCTTAGGAAAAGAATTAGTTATCGTTAAATTGGAATGGGATGGCTTAGTACCAGCGTTACAATCCAATAAAATTGATGCAATCATTGCTGGTATGTCACCTACTAAAGAGCGTAAGCAAACAGTTGATTTCACTGAAAACTACTATACATCTGATTTTGTTATGGTCATAAAAAAAGGCAGTAAATATGAAAAAGCAACTTCTATCCAAGATTTTTCTGGTGCTAAAATTACATCACAATTAAATACATCGAACTACAATGTCATCGATCAAATCAAAGATGTAAAAAAACAAACTGCAATGGATAATTTCCCGGCGATGCGTGTTGCATTAGAAGCTGGAAAAATTGACGGCTATGTAGCAGAACGTCCAGAAGGTATTTCTGCTGCTGCTGCAAATGATAAGTTCACGTATGTGAAGTTTGAAAAGGGCTTCGATACAGATATTTCAAATACATCCATTGCAGTTGGTTTACGTAAAGGCGATGCAGATCTTGAAAAAATAAATGAAGTCTTAAAAGGTATTTCTGAAGCTGATCGCCAAAAAATTATGGAAGAAGCCATTCACCAACAACCAGCAGCCCAATAACATGATGGCACGGGCTATCTATTAGTCCGTGCCATATATTACAATTTATACAATAAGAATCTCTCAAAATAATAATAATGTCTTTGCTAAATGTTTCATAAAATAAAAGAAACAAAGGCTCCAGAAAAGACACGATACTGTAACGAACAAGCAACACGACGTAGTTAGGAGGAACATCATGAGTTTTGAATGGATTATTTCTATTGTTGAGAACAACTGGCAAATGTTTTTACGAGGTACGTATTATACATTACTTATTTCTATTAGTAGTACAATTATTGGTGCACTTATCGGATTTTTCATCGGAATTATGCATACCATAAAGGATCGTAAAAAAGGTGTAAAGTTCTATAGCTTAAAGCTCATTAATTTTATACTAACATGCTATGTCGAATTTTTCCGTGGTACACCAATGATTGTACAAGCGATGGTTGTATTTTACGGGTTAGATATGGCATTCGGCATTGATATGCACTTTATTACGGCAGGTATTTTAGTTGTTTCATTAAACACAGGTGCTTATATGGCTGAAATTGTACGTGGTGGTATTGTATCCATTGATAAAGGGCAGTACGAGGCCGCATCGGCCATTGGTATGAACCATTTTCAAATTATGCTACATGTTGTATTACCACAAGTTGCACGAAATATATTGCCTGCAACAGGTAATCAATTAATTATGAATATTAAAGATACAGCCGTATTAAACGTTATTGGGGTTACGGAATTATACTTCCAAACAAAATCGATTGCAGGTAATAACTTCCGCTATTTTGAATCCTTCTTTGTAGCTTGCGTCCTTTATTTCATTATGACATTCACAGCATCAAGAATATTACTGTATATTGAAAAACGACTAGATGGACCAGATGCATACCGAAAAGAACAGAAAGAAGCAATATAGGGGGACGAACAGATGACAGTTATTAAAATAGAGCATTTAAGTAAATCATTTGGACGTAACCAAGTGTTAAAGGATGTTAATTTCCAAGTAGAAAAGGGTGAGGTTGTCTGCTTAATCGGTTCTTCCGGTTCTGGTAAATCAACACTACTACGCTGCATTAATTTACTGGAAACTCCAAGTGGTGGTCAAATTATTTACAAAGGTGAAAACATTTTAGACGAAAAGCATAATATCCAAGAATACCGTACACATTTAGGTATGGTATTCCAGCAATTTAACTTATTCAACAACCATAATGTGCTACAAAATTGTACAGTTGGTCAAATGAAAGTATTAAAGCGTTCAAAGGTAGAAGCAGAGGAAGTTGCTTTAAAATATTTGCAAATTGTTGGTATGGATCAATATGTTAATGCGAAGCCAAGACAACTATCTGGCGGTCAAAAACAGCGTGTAGCGATTGCACGAGCATTGTCAATGAGCCCAGATGTAATGTTGTTTGATGAACCGACATCAGCACTGGATCCAGAGATGGTCGGTGAAGTGTTGAAGGTAATGCGTCAACTAGCGGATGCTGGGAATACGATGTTAATTGTTACACATGAAATGGAATTTGCCAAAGAAGTAGCGGATCGCGTCGTATTTATGGATAAAGGTGTAATTGTAGAGGAAGGACCACCATCACAGGTATTAGTAAACCCTCAACATGAACGGACAAAAGAGTTTTTAAAACGAACATTAAAATAACGATTGGTTACAATAACAAAAAAAGTGAGTCCAAATGAATGGGCTCACTTATTTTCTAGAATTCCATTCTGCGTATAAAATAAAGCAAATTGCAAAGGCAACGGCTAGGATAAAAAACCATTGCGGTACACCACCAAAGCTCATAGTAACACCTCGAAGTAAAAATTTTTATTATGGATATGGTTAAATAACGATAGTTTTGAAGAAAATATGATCTTCTATGGTTTTTTTCTCCACAAAAGTTCAAAAATATTATAAAATAAGCAGTAGACATTAGCTTCGTGCTAGTAAAGAGAGGTAGAGAGATTATGTTACATTTAAAATGGAAAGATGCTCCGACAGTACGCACAGTTACTTGTAAGCATACTAATGCATCAAAATATTTAGTTTCAAACGTATTAACAGTAGGGAAACAATATGATGTGAAAAATGAAACAGAAGAATTCATTTTTATTATCGATAACACTGATAATATCGGTGGCTACTATAAAGAATATTTCGAATAAAATTCAAAGGGTGGTTCAGATTTTTCTGAGCCACCCTTCTTTGTTGGAAAAAGGGAATCATTCCTTCTTAAAGGTTTTTAATTCAGCTACATCCTGTAATTGCTGTTTTTCCTGTTCTGTAGCTGTATGAAGGGCAAAGACATCTTTAATAGCTGTCTTCAGCTCATGTTGTGTTTCTTTGAATTTCGATACTTGCTGTTCAAAGGAAGGGCTCGTAAATCGATCATTTGTACGAGATAATCTTTCCTCTAGCTGAGCGTAGTGATGATCCATATGCATAGATAACATCATGGCCAACTGGTTTTTCCACAATGGAATGAGCGTAACGATGGAAAATTCAATTTTTTCCGCTAATGTTTGATTAGACTGCTGAATCATGCGTATTTGTGGTGCAGTTTGTAAGGCAACTTGCTGCGATACTTGTAAGTCATAAATACGTTGATCTAGACGTTCAATTTGAGCGGCAAAATCATTAAGTTGTTGGATAGCTAGTGGCTGTTTCGTTGCTTGTACACTAGTCACTTTTTCAGGAAGCTCAACTTCAATGGCTTGCTGCTTCTTCATTTGTCCTGCTGCAATAGCGGTCGCTAACTCCTCGAAGAATCCTCTATTATGTGCATAAAGTCCTTCTAGCATTTCCACATCTCTTATCATTTGAAGCTGTGCACGTTCAAGTTGAACACCAATTCGTTCTACCTGGATACTTATACGTTCAAACTCCGTTAATGTTTGCTTAACAGTAGGCTCAATTTTACCAAACATTTTTTTAAAAAAGGACTGCTTTTTTGGTTCTAATGCGTTAGGGTCCACACGGTCTAACGTTTGCATTAATGAGTCTAACATTTGGCCAATTTTTGTGACATCTTTTTGTTTGACTTGTGCAAGCATTCGATCAGCAAATTGGGAAAGCGATCGCTGTGAATCTTGCCCTAAAGACAGGACTGACTCGAAGTTTGTCAGGTCAAGCTGACTAGCGTATAGAAGTGCACGACTTTGTGCAAGAGGCGATAGCGTATCATACGTCGCCATCGCCTCATTATTTGGAGTTGTTTCTAAATAAGATTGCACAAGTGGGGAAAGACCTTGTATTGTATTTAGTTGAAATGCGTGATCATTTGCTGTCATTTATCATCGCCTCGCCACTCCAATTGTTCTTTTCGTCTTATATTTGAACGATTCGCAAATTCTATTTCCATTTGAAGATGGTCAATATCGTTGGAAAGCGCATCCTTTAAATCAATTTGAATCGTATCATTTAAATCTGTAAGTGTTTCTCTTGTTTTCGATAATGTAATTTGGATTTCCTTATCCTTCACAGGCTGTCTCGATAACATCGTATATTTATCCGTTAATTCGACAGCGGAAGGGAGATGTGCATAAAAAAATTCTTCAACATTATAAAATTTTCGTGGATCTGTTTTAACTACTTTCACGATATTTTTTGAAATACGTGTCATTTCAAGTAATTGCTTAAATGCAGAAACTGAACGTACACGTAAGTAGTTTTGACTTAATGTTTGAATATTTTTATTGGCTGCTGTAAGTTGTGATTCAATATGTTTGTATTCTTCTTTTGTTATACCTGCTATTTGCATGAATTTCTTTTTCTGTCTATATTTCAATAACGCAGTACTCGACGCGTATGTTCCAGCAAACAATATACCACCAAGGAAGTATCCTGGACTTGCCGCAATTGCTGTGATAGAAACAGTTGTGAGAGAAATTAAGAAGCTAGCGGTATGTCTAGAGAAAAACTGTCCGACACTGAGCATGTTTCTTCCTCCTAGCATTTAAATATGTCTATATTCTTATACGAAATAATCGACATAAAGTTTCAATGAAATAATAATCCTTACATAAATTTTACTGCTATTTGTAAAGTTTCTCAATGATATTACTTAAGAACAAGAAAATCCTTTGCTTTATTAGGAAGAAAAGGGGACAAACGAAAAAGAAGTCAAACAAAATGTCCGACATTGTTGTTTCATCTATTACTCGGGTAGGTAATAAAGGGCCTATTTGGAGTAATCGATTTCATTATATATATTGTATTCAAAATTATAGTAATTCGCGAATTACTTCACATGTTGTTAGTCAATTTTTTCTCTCTTAATGGTTAAACATTAGTATTGTTTTTTCGTCTGTTGTTGATTCTCGTCATGGCGTTAAAATTATTTTATAAAATTAATAAGCGTATTCGAGATTTTATTCTCAAAATACGCTTACATATCGAGTAGTGATACACGCCGATTTTAAGTCATTCATTAGACTGGAAATGCATTAATTGTTCTGTCGAAACATCCCACCTACCTTTGGGCTAGTACCTTCACGGAAATCGGAAAGGAGCTTCTTATACAAGCACAAAGCCGAACCCGGACGCATGGTTTTTCTGTAGCGAAAGCAACAAAAGTTTTCTGTGCGAAAGCGAAGCGACAGCAACAATTTTGCTGAGCCATAATTGATTTTCAATTGAATGAAAAATAACATTGTTAAATATGTTAAACAACTTTATAATAGTGTTAATTAAATCCAATTGTTAAAATTTTTTCATGTACTTAGGTGTTTTTCAATTTCTCATGTAACAAAGATTGCGCCATAAAGATGACTTCATAGGTAAAAAGGGAGAGTCTACCATATGCAAAAAAACACAAACAATAAGATTGAACTCATTGATACTAAAATCATGTTAGAGAAATACAAAGAAGATATAGAATTAATTCAAAAGTCATTAAAAAAACTTGAGTTGGAAATTAGGTTTTTGCAAAGTGAAGGTTTAGTTGAAATAGAAAAATTGAGTAGCGACATAAGTAAGTTGCAATTACTTTCAACGAGTATAAAATTTAAAGCTAAATGTCTTATCTGTAATAACAGTAAAACCATTGAGACATTAACGACAAAATAAAATATTGATATCAAGTCACATCTAATTTATTGTGGCTTTTTATTGTGCTTTATATTTCTTGTGATGACATTCGGTTCCATATATTCTATGATTAGTGTGGAAGGTGGTGCCAAATATGAGAGAAAATTTAGAACAGATTACAATCAGCTTTTGTGAACAAAACGGAGATATAATTATGACGTATGACATCAACAACTCTCTATCAGCTCTGATTCCGAACGTTGGTGATGTAGTTAATATGGATGATAATTACAGGGCAGTGAGTGAAAGAGCTTTTACTTACAGTCCAAGAAGTATCATAGTTACAATCTATTTAGAAGAATTATAATTGGGACTTCAAAGTCATACTCATTATGAGTTGTGGCTTTTTATTATGACAAGAAACCCGATGGATGTATCGCATGAACTTTGGGATTTGAATGATAAATCGACGTGGAAGTGTCTTACATACGCTCTCACTTGCATACAGTGTTTGGAAGCGAAAATTCGAAAGGATGTGAGGGCAAATGAAAGTAACGGTTAAAGAATGGCGTGTAATGTCTGATCATAACAAACAATTACTTTTAAAAGCGGTAGCAACTAAATAAAGCATAGATAAAAAGAGGAATGAGAACCCAATACGTATTAGAAAATGCAGTGCTAGAAAGTTCAATTAAGAGTTGTCCAGCAGGCAACATCTCATTAAATGGATAAAAATGATGAAATCACTCATAAAGGTTGGCATGAGAACAGTGGAATGGTGTAAGTAGCTATTTTAGATAAGGCATCTAAATAATTATTTGCTACGGCTGGTGTTTTTTGTGAAGGGAAAATAAAAGGACTGGGGAATTAACCTCAATCCTAATTAAATTTGCCCCCAATAACCTTAGACATTGTTGGTATTCCTACACTATAAAAACAAAAGAGCCAGACTAAACAATGTCTGACAACACAGTTTCATCTAGGCTCAATGAGTGTTAAATGACTCATAAATCAAGGTAATTCCACTTATATAGTTTCACTAAAATTCATTAAGTCGTATTCAATCGTATTCAAAATCGTATTCAAATCTAACTAAATATTAATGTAGTTTGCGAATTTTTGAATTGCTTCACCTTTTGCTTTTTTGGTAACATGAGTGTAAATATTTAAAGTTGTGTTGATGTTGTTATGTCCTAGACGTTCTTGGACCTCTTTGATAGTAGCATCTGCTTCGAACATCAATGAACAATGAGTATGTCTTAAACCGTGAGGAGAGATTTTCTCCAACCCATATTTATTTTGGACCGACAGCATCCATTTTTGTGGAATGGCTAGCTGCAGATATTCATTGTACTTATTACTAAATACAAGTTGATCTGGTCTTAATGTGTTATATCCTAATTTAAAGTAATCTTGTTTTTGTCTTTTTTTCCATTCATCTAAAATATCCAGTGTTTTTTGATCCATCTCAATTGTGCGAATGGATTTTTTTGTTTTGGGCGGTTTCACTAAAAGGCGACCTTTTAAACCTCGTGACAAAGTTTTATTGATACGAATTTCGTGTGTTTTGAAATTTATATCATTCCATGTTAAAGCTTCAACTAAGAAGCTTGAAGAGTCTGCGAATAGGGTTGAAGAAGCTACAAAAGAATTAGACAATAACGAAATTAGTACAGTTATAACAGAATTAGAAGAACGGCTTTATTCAATTCTTCAAGATATGCAAAAAGGTCTTCATGAAAATATTACTACTAATTTTGAGCCACTAAAAAGCTTTATGAATCTACAAAAGGGAAGTACTAATCAGGATAAAACATTACAGGTTTTAACAGCTGAAGAATGGCAAAGATATATACATAATGTAGTTATTAAAGAACTAGTAACTGAAGGTATGACATTAGTATACGCATGCTTCCTATATGAAAATGATTTGGATTTTTTACCAGAAAAAACCAGAGATTGGTTCAAAGCTGTCGTTAAAAAAGATATCGAAGCTGAAGCATATTCGAATATTATTCACGCTCAAATGAGGCTGTTAGCGTCATTAAATGTGTTAACAATTAGAAATGAAGGGGATGGTGGAGTTAAATTTACATACATTAATCAGACAGTGCTTAATGAAATTAAACCAATCTTAGAAGAACCGAAAGGAGATGTAAAAAATATGGTAACTAGCTTAAAAAGAGCTTTTAAGATTGAATAAGACAATTAATAAAATCTAAGAAGTCACATCTAACAAGGTGTGGCTTTGCAACTTTATTAGTAATTGTATAAACTTCATTTTAGTCTTACTTTTGTTCCTATTAAATTAATTTGACCTTCACACAATGTTAAGGTTCATAATATGCGTATCAATTTAAAATAAAAGGAGAGTTATTATGAATATGGAGTTCAATTTTAAAGATTTCCCTAAATTGGAAACGGAACGCTTTATCCTACGAAAAGGAATAGTTGATGATTCCCAAGATATTTTTATGCTTTATTCTGATGAAAATGTAGTTAAGTATATTCCATTAACATTATTTACTTCAGTAGAAGATGCAATATATGAAATAAATTGGTATGATAAAATTTTCAAAGAACAGACAGGTTTAAGATGGGTAATCGAAGAAACTAAAACCAAAAAAGTGATTGGAACATGTGGTTATTTGAATTATGAAAATGAACATAACCGAATAGAAATTGGATATGATTTAAAACCTGAATATTGGGGAAAGGGTATTATGCAAGAGGCTTTAAGTAGCATAATCCATTTTGCCTTTACGTCAATGGGAATTAATAAGATCGAGGCAAAAGTAGAACCAGAAAATACATCATCTATAAGATTGTTGGAGAAATTAAATTTTTGTCAAGAAGGTGTTTTGAGACAACATGAATTTGAAAACGGGAAGTATATTGATCTTGCCATATTATCAATTTTGAAAAGTGAATATTAGAAGGTTATGAAGAAGGTCACATCTAACAAGGTGTGGCTTTTTATTATTTCATTTCCAGTAGTGACATGTGTTTCCTTTTGACCTATCATTGTAGGTAAAAGGAGTGATTAAATTGAAAATAGAGGTTGCTTACAGAGTGATGGGAGAAAGTCCTGTTAATCAAAACACAGTAGTTGAAGTAGATGATAATACTGATATTGATACTGCTGAAGGTAGTAAACATGTGAAACAAAAAATATCTGAACAGACTGGAATTCCAGTCGATAAGATTAGGTATATTTAAATTTATGAGTGTGATTTTACATTTAACTAATGGTCAAAAGATAGAAATGGATGCTAGTCTTGAAGATATTGAAGAGATGTTTCTAGATGATGATGGTTATTTTAATTTTGGTTATATAAGAACCTTTTTGAAAGATAAAAAAGGTGAACCATCTGAGTTAGTCTTTACAAATCACATAGTATCTATAGAAGAATTAAAGTAATGTGCGAGGTCATATCCAAATGGGTATGGCTTTTTATTATGCCTTGAAGACTGTATATCCTATCAACCATCAAGTAATCGTAGGCGTTAATCGTGGGGTTATGAATAGGGTGTACAGTCTTGAAGATATAAAGTCGAAAGCTAAACAGACTATAAAAGCTAATGAGCAAATCATTATGAATTGTGGAGGGCTGAACAATGGAGAACCAACAATGTCAATGTGATAACTGCAAAGAGTTAATACCTATAGTCCTTAAAGAACGTAAGCATCCAAGAGGAATTATCGAATCGTATATTAAATGTCCTCATTGTAAAGAAGAATACATTGCTTCCGTTACTGATCCGAAGGTAAGACGTGAACAAGAAGAAGTAAGGAAGCTTCATGAAAAGTATATGAAACGCAAAGGGAAGTTAACTATACACATGGAGCAATTGAAAGTTGAACTGTTAAGTAAACGAAGTGATAAATAATGAAATGAAAGAGTGTACATTATGGGAGGTTTCAATTTGGAGTATTTAGAAGTAGCGCATTTATATTTATTTGGCGGGGTGAAATTTTTACATCTGTTGTTATTGTTAATGGGATTAGATATTCTTACTGGAATTTTTAAAGCCATAAAAAATGGTAACCTGTGGAGCCGGAAATCACTATTTGGCTACGCTCGTAAGTTATTAGTTTTAATCGTTATAATCACAGCAAATATAATCGATCAAGTACTGTCGTTAAATGGGACACTCACATTTGCGACGGTACTTTTTTATATAGCAAATGAGGCTTTAAGTATCACAGAAAACATGGCGCAATTAGTGGTACTTATCCCAAAACAATTAGCTGAAAAGTTAAAGGTCATTGAGTCTCAGTCAGAAGAACATTTCACAAATGAAATGCTAAATGAACTAACAGGGAAAGACGTTGATAAAGAATTGAAAAATAAAAAGGACGGTGGACAATAATGGTTGTAACTCGTAAAAAATTAGTACCCGATGTACAAGCAAACGAGGTCTCTTATGGCAAAGGAAATGCTAAAAAATACATTGTAGTCCATGAAACAGATAATACTCGAACAGGAGCCGATGCAGACGCGCACGCTAGATTACAATATAACGGTAATAGCCGTAATGCATCATGGCACTATACTGTGGACGACAAAGAAGCCGTACAATCTTTTGAACATGCTTGGAGATGTTGGGCTGCAGGAAGCACAACAGGCAATAACCAAGGGATACAGGTAGAGGTTTGCGTTAATAGTGATGGTAACTATCAAAAAGCAATGCTGAACGCTGCGGAATTAGTAGCTAAAATCATGAAAGATGAAGGTATTCCAATTAGTAATGTAGTTCAGCACAATCATTTTAGTGGTAAGAACTGTCCTAGTCAAATGCGTGCTGGAAAAGTAAGTTGGTCACAATTTATCACGATGATTAAGAACGCTAGTGGTAATACAACACAACAGAAGCCTTCCACAGATACTAATAGATATCGTGTCTTAACAGGTACTTACGCTACAAAACAAGCTGCTGAAAATGTCTTAGATGTATTAAAACATCGTTTTGGTTGGGTGGCATATATCGAGCCAGATGAAGCTAAATGGCGCGTTAAAACAGGAACATTTACAGGAATGGATGCTGTACAAGCTGGGGCAAATAAAATTAAAACAGCTAAATTAGCACAAGTAACAAAAATAGTAGTGAATAATATTAAAGACCAAGATAGCTGAATTGCCATCTTGGTCAAGATTCAATTATTAATAGCAATAATCAAAATAACAAAAAACAATACCCCCGCAAAATATCCGATTGCAACAGTAAAAATTGGATCTGCATCCTCTTTATTTTGGACTTGGTTTTCTGTATATTCCTCGCGCTCTTCTTCCTTAATAGTATTACAATACTCACATATTTCAATCTCAGCCCCATCTCTATGTACTTTCTTAAATGGATTTATGGCTAAACAATTAGGGCAATTACTCAATTATATTCTCCTCACTAATCTTATCTTCTAATTACCATTTTAGGAAATTTAGCATGAATTGTATATATAAAATTAGGCAATAGTAACCGAAATCACGCTCCTTAAAATTTATTCCTGTAATTTTCACTTGCTAAATTACAAACATCTGTTCTAAAATGATACAAACGAATGTTCTTGTGTGAGGAGTGGAATTATATGTTGAATATTGAACAGCGTCAATTATTTCATAATAAAGTGATTGAGATCTTAAATTGAGCAAAGTGTATTTGCCAATCCTTGATAAGCTTTTAGACGACATTTCACAAGAATGTTACAACTCTAAAAGGCTGTTGGCCAAAGATAAAATTAGAATCGTGAAGTGGGTAAAGGTCGATGAATACTTTAGTGATTTAATTATTGCCACCGCTGGCGAGGATCAAGTGTTTACCTATGCTAATATGGTGTTGAAAACACAGGTTGAAAAATTATTAATCAGTCACCAAAATAAAGACCAGGAGCTCAATGGAATGTGAGTACCTGGTTTTTTGTCTTAGTATTCTCTTACTTCAAATGAAGCGATTTTATCATGTACGATATATTCAGTAACCTTTTTGTAAGGTGAAATTGTTTTAGAAAATTTAAATGTGGATGTGCCTTGAGCACTATCAAACCATTTCAAATAGTCATTTAATACTTTATTGGTAACATCATACTCTTTTGTTATACCATTTACTAATGTAATACTTAAAATAGCATTTGAAAATTCATTGTTTGGTTTCTTAACAATTACTGTACTAGTGGCTGTAATTTCAGTGCCTTCAATTTTGGCTGTAATTATTACTTCACCTTCACGAACTGCAGTTACATTACCATCTTGATCTACAGTGGCAATACTTTCATCACTAGAAGACCATATTACTTTTGCAGAATTTGGAGTAACGAATGCTACTAGCTTATCTTGACTAGATTTTAGAAGTTCTAATACATTTCTATCTAATGTGATTGATTTAGATTCTGTACCGCCTAGTTTTTTAACCGTAACTATACAATCAGTTTTTAAATTAGTATTTTCGACTTGAGCAGTTATAGTAATTACGCCTTTTTTAATGGCTCTTACATTACCAAATTGATCAACTGTTGCGATGCTTTCATCACTACTTGTCCAAATTATATTTTTATTTGTATTCTCAGGTAGGATTGTAGCTGTTAATTTATCATAGCGGTTTTCTGAAAGCTCTAATACATTTCTATCTAATGAAATTGATTCAGGCTCTGATGGTCTTGACGTTTTCTCCATCATTTGTAGTTCGGAAATTGATAAGTTGACTTGATTAATTGTACTGTTTGTAAGAGTAACATTTATTCGGTACTTAGTATAATAATTGGTATTTTCAAATTTGAAACTTTGTTTCGGATTCTTTACCCAATCGTTTGCTGTAACGCCGGTTTGAGAGTCCAATATTATCCAATTTGAACCGTCCCAAGCTTCAAAGGTCCATGAATTTGGAAAGATTTCAGGCCATCTTCCTTCATTATGCATTACATATTTACTAATTACTTTTGGGGTTGTGAATTCATAGGCTAACCACCCTGTTTTTGCGGATGTTCCCCAAGCATTTGGATAAATTAGTTGTCCATCAAATGCTAGCCAACTTGGAAAATATTGACTTGAAGATGAAGCTTTACCAAACTCTGATACATCAGATGTCATTTTAGGGATTAGATTTTCTGAATAACCATCTTCAGCATGTGCATTTTCAACGTTATAGCTAATTAGTACTATTAGTATTAATGCTAGATAAATAAAACCATTTTTAAATAGCTTACTCATTTATGTATCCTCCTTTAAAGTTTTTAAAGGTAATTTCTTTAAATAACCTCTAAAGACAACTTTAACCAATATGAGACTTATTTACCATAATAAAAATTTGTTATTTTTAATAAAAAAAGCCACTCATTTGAGTGACTATTTTGTGTTTACCAAGAACCGATTGTTTTGCCGAAATTCTTTACATCATCCGTCATAAATTCAATCTCGGAAGCCGTAATTACAGCGTCAGACATAGGTTCATCGTCATTGGACACGAATTTATCAGTATAAACAGTGAATTGTGCAATTTTATTAGCGCCCTGTTTAACGTTTATTCCGATAGTTTTGGCACCCTTTACATCTACTTGTTGTACGAAATCATATGTTTAGTTCACAACGTGCTGTGTAGCTAAGCCAGGACTAATAGCTTCGTTCATACTGATAATCAGTGTAACATGATCGTTCAAGTCAATGGCATCTGTCACATCAACAGCGTCCGCGTATTCAAAAACAGATGTATCAATAATGCGTTTCGATGTTTCAGTGGTAGTAGGCTCTTCTTCATTAACTTCTTCTTGTTCTTTTGCTAACTTCGCCTTTTCATCTTCTAGTGCTTTCGCTTCTTTAGCCTTTAACTCAGCTTCTTGTTTAGCTTGTTCGTCCTTATCAACTGTAACTGTTGTTTTTTCTATATCAACTTTAGCTGAATCAGTCGGTTTTTCAAGTAAATTATCTACAGACATCAAAACCACAACTAATAATAAAGATATTCCAGTGAACTTTAAGAATTTCATTCCCTGAGCCTTATCATTCTGTTTAAACTTTTTGTAAGTTAAAACCGCAAAAACAATCAATGATATAAAACTTAATACTCCAAAAAATGCAATAAAACTTGCCATAAATAAATAACCTCCCTCTATATTCCCACTCTAGGAAATTTGGAGGGAAAAGTACATATAAAAAAAACAGACAACCAATATTAGTTATCTGTATTGTAGACAATAATCTCAATTAAAATTGGTACATATCCTCGCAGGGCTTTCATCTCAAAAGAAAAAGGTGATTCAGAATTAAGTTTTAGGTATTCAATATTTGTATGCGGTAGTGCTGCCTTTCGTAATTTAGCTTCTTGCGCCGTTTAGCGCGCATTATGAAGTACCACAAGTTATTAACCGATGTGGGAGTGGCTTACATGCGCCAGTACTTGTATAAAATGTTTGGAAACGTATCTTTGAAAGGGAGTGAGGATGCATGAAGGTGACAGCTAAAGAATGGCGTGTCATGTCTGACCACAATAAACAACTGTTGTT
This sequence comes from Lysinibacillus sp. NPDC096382, assembly GCF_044762845.1. Lineage (NCBI taxonomy): Bacteria > Bacillati > Bacillota > Bacilli > Caryophanales > Bacillaceae > Lysinibacillus > Lysinibacillus sp. NPDC096382. The sequence continues at coordinate 354,057 of NZ_JBIWFC010000002.1, read as the reverse complement.
AAATGCTGTCTCTAATAGATAGTAGTACAGTGAGCATATTTCCACTAATAAAAATATGAGGTGATTATATGGATAACAATAAATTACAGGCTTTGATAGAAGGCAATAAATGTGATAATGCGAAGGATCATCTGCGCATAGTTGAAATGGTGTTAAAGATTAACAACAAAAAGGCATTAGACACGTTATACGTTCTAACCAAATCAGTATTAAAAAAGAGCAACTCACTTTGATTGAGTTGGAAAATAAAATAGGAAAAGGGGAATTCACATGCAACAAACACAAAATGTATTAGAAAAAGTAGTGTTAGAAAGTAACAACAATATTTATAGTTTATCTGCACAAATAATTCAATTAAGAGTTGTACAACAGGCGACCTCTCATTTAATGGATAAAATTGATGAAATCACTCACAAAGGTTGGCATAAAGATATTGGAATGGCACATGCAGCTATTTTAGAAATTCAAGATACATTACGTTTAATTGATATGGCATTCTTTCCGTTATACAAAGATATGTCAGAAGAAGTCGATATCCTTAACATTCACGCACAAGAATTGTATAATACTGTAATTGGTGAATCAGAAGCTCAAAGTGTTTGAAGGGTATAAAACATTAATTATTCAAATTACAATGTGGACAAGTAGTATATTTGTGGAATTTTAGAAATATATATTATAAGGGAGTGATTTTATGACAACGAATTTTTTTCCGATTGATCCCGAACGAGTACGTCAGAATGCTTATTTACCTGTGAAACTCTCTGAACTATCTAAGTCGAATCCAGAAAAGGCATTGGAACTTTTACAGGCTTGGGGAGATGGCACAAAATCCATAAAAAAGTTGTGGGATGAGGTCATTCAATATGTGGGAGATAACATCCACACTTCATAGGTAGATGGAGACAAAGAATAGAGAGAAAGGAGGGATATATTGAAAACCATACCATCTATTGAAACTCAACAACGTATGCATGCTTTCTTTATGAAAACATCAGCACCACGTATCTATAAAGAACTTTTAGAAGAAGAACAAAAACGTAAAGAAATGGAATCTCAACAAGATGCGAATAAGGAAAAGTAATAAAAATGAGCACTTGCTACGGCAGGTGTTTTTTGTGTTAGGTAAAATAAAAGGACTGGGGAGTATACCCCAATCCTATAAACTTGCCCCCGGCAACGTCTTTTTTTATAAACCGTATTCAAAACCGTATTCATTCAATAATGTAAAGAGCCGAAAAGCTTGATAAACCTTGGTATTCCTACACTTTAAAAACAAAAGAGCCAGACTAAACAATGTCTGACTCCATGCGTGTATAACCTTTTAAATCATCAAAAAGCTCTAAAGTAAATGAATTGGAATCTGCTTGAGGGCTAACACCCTTTTGAACGAATACTAAGAATTCATCTATCGCTTTTTTTGATCCTTCTACTTCAACCTCAATTTGATCTTGATTATTTAGTTTACAGTATCCTTTTAATCCTAGTTCAATCGCTTTCTGTTTAATGAAAAAACGATAGCCAGTCCCGTAAACATCACCGAAAAATTTAATAAGCGCTCGCTTGTTCAAGCTAACACCTCCTACTAGTTAAAAGGGGTGAATCCCCTTGGTGCTTAGTGCATAACACGTTCTTTTTCTAAATATACGATTAAATTATTGATAAAATAGAGAACATGCTTAGAAGCTTGATCTACTTCTTTTAAATGAACTTCAGCTTGTTGAATATTCCCAATCTTATAAGCTTCCGCTGCTAACTTCGCCGATTCATGAACACGTAAATGATATGCGTCTAATTCTCGGAATTCCTGTAAGTGTCCGAAACGTTCGACAGTGCGAGCGGATGTATACCATTTACCGAGACGGCAATCTGTACGCGAAGAAACATCACTTGGCTCGACATTTTCAAGACCAAGGAACATATTATAAATTCGCCATTTCCATAAAATATGATCGGCCTTTGATAATTGTAAAAGTGCTATAGACGATAGCTGAACATTATTATTCTCAATAATATCATTGCGGAAACGATTAATTTCTTTCCCTAATGAATGAATATCACTAGATGTATTATGACTATATTCGCGAATGTCATCTTGAAGGTTAGAAATTTCAATCATTCTTGCTGATACTTCATCAATAGCTGCAGCCTGTTCCTGTGATATCGCAGCTGTATTCGTGACATCCAGATTAATACCTTCAATGGCACTAACAATCGCATTTAATAAGGGTAACGATTCTTTAGCCTCTACTGTTGCATCTTTAATAATCTCAGTCGTTTCTGTAATTGAGTTTGACACATCGTTTGAATAGCTTTTTAAATGATGTACATTTGCAGTTACTTCACTTAGCGCTGATACCGTTCCCTCAGCAAGCTTTCGAACTTCCTGCGCAACTACGGCGAAGCCTTTACCATGTTCGCCTGCTCGTGCAGCCTCAATAGAAGCATTCAAAGCAAGTAAATTCGTTTGATCGGCAATTTGGTTTATTAACGTTACAACATGCTCAATATCATTTACCCGCTTTTGTAATTCTGAAAAGGATTCAACAATTGTTGTAAATGTCTCTTCTGTTTTAAAGATTTCAGAAAGGGCATGCTCAATTGCATTTTTTCCTTGTACAGCATGATCAACAGATTCAGTTGTTTTTTCAGAAATACGAGAAGACATTCGAGCAACCTCGTTAATAGAAGCGGCAATTTCTTCAGTTGCCGCGGTAGAGGACTGGATTTCTTCGTTTTGTTTATCTAGGCTAAATACTAAATCTTTCATGTACATGATTTTTGCGTTGACATCCATTAAAGAAGAAATTTCAGCAACTACATTTTCAATAGTACGTTCTGTTAATACTTCGATGAGTAATTCTTGGTCAACATTAACAGCTGATTGGAAAGATTTCATATATTCAAATGCTCTATTAGGTTTTAAACCGAAATTATGTAAAATGTATGTAGTAATATAAAATGCAAATTGATTGAAGACGACGATTAACTTACCTGGCTCATATTGATTCTTTCTAAATAAATTAAAAAATTTAACGGTTTCATCTACATAGTCATCATCACGAGTAGCTAAGAAAAATTGATTTAAGTATCGATTAATATTTTCTTCACTAATCGTTAGCTGAGAGGAAAGAGAGATTTCTCTTAAATAGTTATTAAAAATAGCATTCATTGAAGGCGTGATATCTTTTAATTTATTGTAGAGAGTTTTTAAATTCTCTTCATCTTGAGCATTGAAATGGTTAAATGCTAGTGTTTTATTAAAACGACCTGTAGCATTTAAATTTGTACCACGCTTTAATAATTCATCGAGTTCGGCCTTAGGTCGAATACTTGAAAACATAAAAAAAATACCTCCAAAAATTATGAATAATAAGGTAATAATAGCATATGACAGAGTGTTTTAATAGACATTTCAAATGTGTTTGCTAAAATGAAAATATCTTATTACAGCAGGGAATGTGGCAAATATGTATACAATCATTTACATGAAAGCTGATTATGAGCCTTGGTGGAAGTTTGAAGGCTGGGAGGCTTTTATTCAATCAAATGATACATTTGAATCGGAGGAGCAATTTGAGTCAGCATTGCAAACGAAACTGCAGCACTTCCGTTTAACATATGACAATGAGGCTACGAAAGAAGAGGGATATTGGGCATTCTGGTCAGAAGATGAAAGTGTTTTTTGCGAAGCCTGTGATGATGATGTACAAATATATCACGGCATTATCGCTTTAAAATCTGGAAAATAGAAATAAAATTTAGAAATTAATAAAAAAACATTTTTCTTTATTTGACAAAATTATGAATGGCGGTTATACTTAGGTTAACAATTTAATTGCTTCACCGGAAACATGAATTCACATATTACAAAAAGTGATCGCGTTAGTTCGGTACTCTTTGTAATATGTGAATTTTTTACAATCGTTGAAGAAATTACATATTGTTCACTTTTATTTTTTGGAGGTTTTCTTAAATGAAACAAGGTACAGTAAAATGGTTTAACTCAGAAAAAGGTTTTGGATTCATCGAAGTTGAAGGTGAAAACGACGTATTCGTACACTTCTCAGCTATCCAAGGCGAAGGTTTCAAAACTCTTGACGAAGGTCAAAAAGTGGAATTCGAAGTTGTAGATGGCAACCGCGGACCACAAGCTGCTAACGTAACTAAACTTTAATTCTCAGTAATTAAAATTACTTCCGTTAAAAAAAGGCATCCTATTGATATAGGATGCCTTTTTTTTATATGCTTCGAACATTTGAGAGTTACAAAATATGATTACTAGTGACTTGGTATTTGAAAGAGTCTAGATACTACGATTCATACAGATCAAAAATTAAGTTTCTCAATTTCTGTACGATTTAATAATTATATTATGTAAACAAAATAAATTGCTTGTCTCTTTAGTATGAGAACAAGCAACTTTTCGGATTAATTACTTAGTATGCGTTGTAGCACTTCAACAGGAATAAACAAGCCAACACGACCATATGGATCTTTTTTCGCCGTTGCAAAGACGATCCCAATCACCTCACCAGTAGCATTTATAACAGGACTGCCACTATTTCCTCGATAAACAGGGGCTTTCATCATCATAATAGGCTCCTGCCAATCATCAACGAAAGTTGACTCCAGTAAAGTTCCTTCATTTGCAATGCCCGTAAAGGCTAATGGATTACCAATGAAATAGACATGCTCATGTTTGCTATAGTTAGGATTTTCTGCAAGCGAGAGGGAAGGTAAGTGATCACCAGCTACCTGCAATAATGCTAAATCTACGTCAGGGAAACTTTGTAGTACCTTGGCAGCCATTAACCCTTCTTCAGGAAAAATGACGAATAATGATTGAGCATCTTCTACAACGTGTGCATTGGTTACGATAAGTCCATCTGAAGAAATTGAAAAACCAGTGCCTTTACTAGAACCTGTAGAGATCTCTACTACAGCTTTTTTATAGGTTTTTATATCTTCTTGCGCTGATAGCCGTGCAGACACCTTCAAAAATTCAAGAGCTGGAGGGGAGTAAATTTGAAAGATAAGAGCAAAGGTATTCAAAATTAATACAAATGCCATACTCCAGACAATCCATTTGACAATTGGTTTTCGTTTTTTAGGCTTTTTACCTTGTAGTAGTTCTTCTTGTTCTTGTGCCAACGCCTTTTGCTGTTCAGCGAGGACAAGTTCTATTAATTCTTCTTCTGTCAATTCTTCATCTGTTGTTGATCTATGTATATCATTCATAAAAACCCTCCTTACCCAAAATGAAAAGCGCCCACGCAGGACACCTGTAAAGTAATTCTTATTTAAATTTTTAGGGCTGAGGTAATGACGAAAGGTTCCTTATCAGTTGTCAGCATTGTGTCATTTATACGAATAAGGCTGATATTTTTAAAAAATATTGCGATATCGTCATTATCCTCTGAGTGTGCTAGCTGAATAACATCATGATAGGCAGTTGCTTCAGTAGTGGTTCGTTAACTTGTAGTTCATATGAGTACATTCAGGCTCATACTAGAGTCCTTTGGCTATTTGCCTTCATTATACGTGAAGTATATAGGTTATACGAACATTATGAAAATCAGTTTTCCTCATTGCTAGTTGTTTGAAACGTACACTTAAGCCGATGGGCATGGCATGTAGGGTTAAGTGTGGTAGCAATCAACATCAGTGATGATAGGCATAGTACATCCATCTAGCTGTTCAATACATTATAAGGCTTTCTTCCAGTTCCCAAACCATCATATTGTTCATGTTACCTAAAATAATCGCTGAAGCTTTGTCGAAAATGCCGTGTAGTTTTGCATGGTAAAGTTTTTCTCGCAATACTTTTAGAGGAAGTAAGGTTTCCAACGAAGCCGTACATTGTATTTATATTTTCACCTAAAAAACGACCTTTAGCAATGCCAGATTGAACTGTAATCCATGAATTGTGATGCAGGTTTTATCTGTCGTTTTTTCTAACCAGTTAAGTCGATCATCTGTCCAAATAGGTGGGATTTGGATGTTATAGAGAACATAAAATACCTCTTTCTATTTAATAAAGCTTTTATACATGATTTTACAATTTAAAGATTCGCATTCTTGTTATGAGGAAAGAGAAGTAAAAAGTAACTAAATGAATAGTTCTAACAAAATAAATGAATAAATAATAATGTTATGTAAACTCGATACTAAGCTTGTAAGAGAGTTATCAGTTTACAAAAAAATGGGTGTTGATATATGTACCGGCGTGGTCAGCATTAGCACAAGGCACTATTCAAGTATTAAAAGCTATAACAGATGACAATCTAGAGTAAAGCATTGTAGAAGGTTCCAATACATTTAGTTTGTTATTTATACACTGAAAAGCTCACATTTGATATGTGGACTTTTGAACTGAATATGATGGGAATTTTAACCATTATGTCACATTTAATACTATTACTAGTAATTTTTTCTAATTACAGTATTGAATTTTCTGGAAATATATTGTAAAGTGGGTATGAAATTTTAATATTTTGATTTTTCTCTTTAGTAATATCTCTTCGTATATTTCAAGTATTGTTAATTTTACTAGTGTGTAAGGTTTCTTACTTTCAAAAAGAAAAAAGAGGTGGTTTGTTTTGGGAAAATTCAGATTTAATAGTATATTAGAAAAAATTTTTTCTGGTAAATTATTGACAGAAGAGGATCGTATTTGGGCAGAACAGGTTGTTGCATTTAAAGAAGCTACATCAGGGCAAATAAGAGCATACGAAATTGCTACCAAGCCTGGTTTTGACCTTAAACAATCACTGTTTTCTACTATTGAAAAATTAGAAGAATTGTTGAAAAGATGCCCTCAAGAAGGGCTTAATATGTGTCCTGCTCCAAACAAGTGGTCTGTACACCAAATTATAGGCCATTTAGCTGATAACGAGGTCTGTAATTCAGTACGCGTACGTTGTATTTTAACAGAGGATTGCCCCAATTTGGTTGGATACGACTCAGATGACTGGGAGCGTTGGTTTAGGCTTGATGATGTGTGGACTTGTTTCGCACGTTTTAAAAGAGAACGTATGAACCTGTTATCTTTACTAGATACCTTACATGAAGAAGAGTGGAATCGTGTCGGATATTTAGATTATCGAGGAAATGAACAACTGCGTGTTCTAATAGGTGTTCTGGCAGGTCATGATGAGAATCATATCAATCAAATGAAACGGACAATCGAATATGTAGAACGGGCGTTAGAAGTCAACATAACGACTGAAAAAATTAGTGAAAGGGGTTTAATATAGATGTCGTACTTGCAACTTCAAGAAGAAATTTTGGATCAAGATTTATGTACTAGTTGTGGTGCTTGTGTGGCAGTATGTCCGGCTAACATCATCAGTTTAAACGACGCTTTTTTACCTGAAGCGACTTTGGATTCTGAAATGATATCGAATGTTTGTGTTTCATGTAACCTATGCAGTGAGATATGTCCTGGGAAGGAGACGGACGTACCGGCATCCGAGATGTTTCTCTTCGGCCGCACACGGATTCCTGAGGAGCGTTGGACTGGTATTATGCAAAAATCTAATTTAGTTTCCGCTGTAGATTCAAGCATACGTGATCGAGCTTCTGCTGGTGGTGCTGCAACTGGTTTATTAGTGTCTGCACTACGATCAGGATTAGTTGATGCAGTTCTAGTTATTGATCGTGATAAAGAACATCCTTGGATTCCTCAGGCAATCTTGACTGATGATGAACAGACAATTATTAATTGCGCGCAATCAACATATTGTGTGGCTCCAAACTTGCACTTGTTAAAAGAAACAAAGTACGAACGAATTGGCATAGTTGGGTTGGCATGTGAGATCCAGGCTATCCGAAAGATTCAACGACATCCAAAAACTGCAGATCTAGCCAAGAAAATAGTGTTTACAATTGAAATTGGGTGTGCATCTAGTACTAAGTTGTCGGGAACAGAGCATCTTATAGAGAATAAACTTAATATCCCGCTCGAAGAGGTAGCAAATGTGAGATATCGCGATGGCCAGTATCCAGGAGCCTTTACAGTTTATACAAAGGACGATAAATCCAAAGGACTTCCATTTTTTGAATTGGTAAAGGAGTTCAAAAAATTCAAAACATTCAGGTGTCTATCTTGTCGTGATTGGTGGTCTGGTATTGCAGACATTTCTATTTCAGATGGGGATCCTAACATTTATGCTTCAAGTCAACACGGTGATATCCCAAGTCGTTTCTCAATGGTAGTAACCCGAACAGACATTGGTCAGAGATTACTCGAACTCGGCGTAAATTCTGGTACCTTAGTAGCAGTGCCTGAAAAATTTGAACCAGAAGAGAGCTTAGGTTTGCAACGTAAAAGATTCCGTAGCTCTAGCTTTGCAAAGGAATATCCAGGACGTGTTCCGGATTCTGCGGTCTTGTTTCCAGATGATGACGCGGAAAGGGAGGATGATGAGATAATTGCTACTATGTCAAACCGCATCTCCTGACCTAATGAATCGGCTATTTTAAAATGGGGGTTTTTTCTTGAATAAAGTGACAATATATCCGAGGCTTATGCCTCATGAAAATATAATTTGGAGGCCTCCTGGAGACAAGTCTATCAGTCAAAGAGCTACCTTTTTGACAAGTCTAGCGGAGGGAACCAGTCGCATCTCAGGACTACTCTGGTCTGAGGATACGATAAACAATTTGAAATCACTTAAGCAGATTGGCGTACAGATTAAAACTGTTGAAGAGGATGTCCTCATATCTGGTGTAGGGAAGTATGGATATCATACAGGAAACAAATCTGTTAACTTGGGAAATTCCGCTACTTCATCTCGCATCATGCTTGCGCTCTTATGTGGTCAGCGTGGGTGTTTCCGAGTTGATGGCAACCAAGTTTTGCGTCGTCGTCCAATGAGCTGGATTGTTGAATCTTTAAGAGATATGGGAGCCAAGATTGAATGGGAAGGAGAAACTGGTTATCTTCCTGTAGATGTAACTGGAACTTTATTAAAGGGCAGGCATCACCGAATTCGAGTCTCAAGTGCTCAAGCAGTCTCGGCGCTACTTTTTGCAGCTCTGCTGGCTGATAACCCAACTCGTATTTATAGGAAGACAAAAGCTCGGGATCATACTGAACGGCTGTTTAACTATTTTGGATTTAATTTAGTTGATACTGGTGATTATCTTGAACTTACTCCTCCGAACAAAATACTGGCGCTTGATTTGTCAGTTCCTGGAGATGTATCTTCTGCTGCGTTTCTAGTTGGATTGGTCGCCATGCAAAGAAATCCAGGCCTATCATTAACGGTTAAAGATGTGAACTTAAATCCAACACGTACAGGATTCTTAGATGTAATTCGACGTATGGGGGCTGATATAGATGTTCTAGAGCAAGGTACGGTATGTGGTGAGCCGATAGGGAAAGTGGTTATCCGCTCAGGCCGTAAACTTAAAGGTGTGACGATTGCTGGTGATGCATTTGTCCAGAGTATGATTGATGAAATACCAATCATCGCAGCTGTAGCAGCAACCGCTGAAGGTGAAACAGTAATTTTAGATGCTCACGAACTAGCTGATAAAGATACTGACCGTGCGTTTACTACCATTGAGTTATTGCGACAATTTGGAATTAATGCTCGGTCTATTGACGGAGGACTGATAATTCCTCCGGGACCGTTTAGTAGTCCTGGAACTGTAACAGTACCAAATGACCATCGGATAGCTATGGTAGCCATGATTATAGCGAGTTGTTGCGCTCAGGAAACGATTATACATAACTGGGATGTGGTACGTGTTTCGTTTCCGGGTTTTTTAGATGAATTTAATCGCATAGGGCATGCCGTAGCAGATAGCGAATTGAAGTTATGGGGTCCTCATTCTCTAGAGGAAGTGGGGGTATAAGAATGAAAAAACTCGCAGTAATTATAGGGGGGGCTGGCTTTATCGGACAAAGTGTAGCTAAACGTTTCGGTGAAGATGGATATGCTGTTAGCTTGTTTGATCGTGACGAACAAGCGTTAAAGTCTGCAACTGCATCATTACAAGCCCTCGGCATTGAGTGTCACCCAAGGGTGGTAGATGCTCTTAACGAAGAGCAAATGAAACAGGAAGCCGATAGTTTATACCGAGTAATTGGACCTGCAGCAACTTTGGTGACTGCTAACGGCTTTTCTCCTAAACGGAACGGTAAACGACCGAGCACATTAGAAGTACAGGGTGATGAGTGGCGTTTAGTAATGGATATTAATTTAAACGCTGTCTTTTACAGCATCGCATCTTTCTTACCTCAGATGAAAGACGTTAAAAGTGGGCGGATCGTTACGATTTCATCAACGGCTGGCCTAGTTGGTTCGCAAACTGCAGGGGTACATTACTGTACAGCGAAGTCTGCGATTATCGGATTGACAAAATCACTAGCAATCGAGTTTGCTTCTGATGGCATATTGATCAACTCGGTGGCTCCGGGGAAAATCGAAAACCCAAACTGGGGCGATGTAAAGTCTGAAATGGAGCGTTATGCGAGTACAGTCCCTCTCGGACGACTTGCTAAGGCTGATGAAATATCAGAAATGATACAATTTTTGGCTTCGGAGCGGAACACATATATAACAGGGAAAGTTATTACTTTAGACGGGGGACGTACTCCAGTTTAATCTGTAATTTAAAAAGGAGAGAAGAGATATGAGTTATACTTTAGCCGGAAACGGAGTCTTGACAGATATACCTTGGGTAGATTTAAAATCGAGTCAACTTGATTTCTTGGTACTTGCGACTGGCAGTGTCGAGCAGCATGGGCCACATCTTCCTCTTGGTGCTGACTATCTTGTGGCGGAGCGAATTGCGCAGGAGGTCGTACGCCGCTTTAGCGTTTTACAGCTCCCTTTTACTCCAGTTGGAGTGAATTTTATGTTCCAAAACTGGGCAGGGACACTCAACATTTCAGCTGAAACATACACTAAGCTTATCGTGGAAATCGGAGCTAATGCAGCAAAAATCTGTCCGCGTCTCCTAATTATTAATGGACATGATGAAAATCAGCCTTTACTACTCACGGCTGCACAGCAACTGGTTACAGACTACGGTATGGAAGTCGTGGTTTTTGAATGGGCGGAATTGGTTCTTGATATTCTACGTTCGGTTTGTGAGTCAAAATATGAAATGCACGCTGGAGAAGGATTGACATCACTGTTTCTCCATTGGTTTCCTCAACATGTGAGAATGGAGCGAATTAAGGAAGGTACACAAATTTCAGGAGGTCTCGCTTCAAACGATATCCATCTTGATCATAGGGCATATAACCCACGTTTGATTAACCCAAGCCCTGAGGCATCAGGCGTGTTTGGCAATCCTTCTCTTGCTAATGCCGAGAAAGGTGCAAAAATATCAGAAGCCTTGATAAAGCGTGTAACAGAACTGGTGCGAGAATTAAATTGGGAAGGAGCAGCCGCTCGATGAATAAACAAACGATTATAGATGTTGTGACGAAGCTAGAATCCCCATCAATGGCGGATATTATTTGTAAAGAAACAAAACTGGATTGGGAAAGTAGTTCAGGATTTCGCGTCTGGAACGAAACCGGAGATGAACATTTGGATTTGACTGCAGGTTCTGGCGTACACAATGTTGGCCACAATCATCCTGAAGTTCTCACTGCTATAATTCAGCAACTCCAATCTATTTCCCACACAGGTTGGCAATTTCCTACTCGCTCCCGTGCTAACCTTCTGGAGAAACTTAGTAACTTAGTCCCGTTTGAACAGCCACAATTCCTCTTTACTGTTACAGGATCTGAAGCCGTAGAGGGTGCCTTGAAAGTAGCACGGATGGCCAAGAAGCGACCGGCTATACTTAGTTTTCAAGGTGGTTTTCATGGGAAAACGGGAGGATCACTTACTGTGACGGCAAATCCGAAATTACGTGCAGGTGTCTCTAGTCATGCTGCTGATACTATTCGTCTCCCCTTCCCGGATGATGATGCGTTACGTGTGCACGGATTTAAGGTCCCTTCCGTAGAGGAATATCTTGAATGGATAAAGCGCTTTATTATACATCCAGATTTTCCTATCGATCAGGTTGCTGGGATTATAGTTGAACCGGTGCAAGGATCTTCTGGTATGACTGCCGCGCCACCAAACTTTCTTAAAGCTCTAAGACAGCTGACGGATGAGAATGATATGTTGTTAATTTTAGACGAGATCTATACTGGCATGGGCAGAACAGGTCGTTTATTTGGGTTCCAGCATGACAATATAACACCAGATATTATTATTATGGGAAAAGCACTAGGAGGTGGTTTACCAATTTCGTTAGTTGCTGCCCCATCATCAATTATGCAACAAGTACCTGCTTACAAGCAAACCAGTACATTTTCTGCACATCCGGTTGCGTGTGCGGCTGGTGTGAAAGTGTTAGAGATCCTAATCCAAGAGAACTTACCTCAAAATGCTTTAGAACGGGGAGAGCAATTTAGGAGCAGATTGGAGGCACTTAACGGAGAGTTTTTAGAGAATAGCGGAGTTCGCCTTGTCGTTACAGGACGAGGGCTCATGCTAGGAGTTCGAATAGAAGCTAATACGCCAGCTAACTCTGAAAGACTAGCAAGGCAGCTTAATGAGTATTTAAAGGAACAATATGTTATTTGTTTGCTGGGAGGAACGTTTAATAACGTAATCAAAATTACACCGCCACTTACTTTAACATCATCAGATGTGGATATGATTTGCAATCGGTTTGCTTTAGCGATTGGCAAGATGATTACCGAGGAGTCCACTTTGAATTATTAAGAGGAGAGAAAGTTATGGAAAAATTCTGGTTAGCACGTGTATTTTATGATGAAGATATTTCGGGCAACCTTACAGGAGTTGTCAAGCTTGAATCCGATATAGGAATAGAGACTAGTCAGGGGATAGCTACCCGACTTCAATTACCCGACACGGCTTTTATTTGGAATAATAAAACGATGCAACACCGGACGTTCTCTCCGTATGAAGAGCTAAAATTTTGTACCCAGACTTTGTTGGCAAGTGCCGCAGTACAATATGGGCAAAGTATTGGTTTTGCGCGCTTTCAATATGAAACTGCTGTTGGTATAGTTTCTGTATTTACAGAAGGTGATGGTTTTTGGTGGATTGATTCCAACCCCGACCTGGTCATTCCTTATTCGGATATACACGGACTGACACAACTTGGTATATCAGGAGAGATATTGGCTGGAAAAGTTTGTATAGGCGGTGTTGGCCGACGACGACTTTACATTCCGGTAGCAACAGAAGATGACCTATACAGTATTCGTTTAATACCGTCAAAGGTTATGCATATATGTACAAAACTTGGTATAACTGGGATTTCGTTTTTTGTCAAGCTCAGATCGGATTATATTCTCTTACGTGTGTTTACTACCTCGCTAGCTGGTAATGAAGATGCAGCTACAGGGGGCGCCGCTCTTGGTTTAATTGGATATGATCAGTATTGTTCATTTGGCCTGTCTAGTAACGTTCGTGTGGATCAAGGACATATAGAATCCTCTAGCAGGGGCTGTATCTATTTACAACAAGATTCGAGCGGTCGTACTTTCCTTGGAGCAAAAGTGGAGGTTCTAGCAGAGGGCTCAATTCTTCCAAAGCAAATGTATTAGAAAGGTGAAAGGTATGAATACACAAATGAATTTAGATATTACACAGAAGGTTGAACAACTTTTTTCAGAGAGATTCGATTTAAATGGCAATATTGGACGTTGTTATAAAAGTGTTAAGGAGATTCCCTCGGATGCTCTGCAAAAGATTACTCAGGAACAAAGCTTTTGGTGTTCTAGTGAATGGTTGACTTACGTTGAGCAGATACCAGAAGTACAAATGTTGTATCTTGTAATAGAGGACTGTAAGGGGAACTTAGCAGGAATTTTACCTTGTCAACTTGTTACAAATGCAAATGGCTTATTATTTTATAATATACCCCGTAGTTTGATTGAAGGTGGAAACTTTGGCAATCCAGATTTTTTGACTCTAGCACAACAAGAGGAACTTAAAGAATCTCAAAACGAAATACAATGTCAAAACCTATATCCATCCTTGATAGCAGCTACACCTAATTCATATTGTGCGCTTATGGTTAGCCCAAGCATTTCTGCTAATGAACGTCAAAAAATCATTAGCGCAATGGTGAAATTTTTTGAATGTTGCGCATATCAATTAGGAAGTCGAGTTCACGGATTATTTTATATACCAGAGGATTTGTCTACAGATATGGCACGAAATTTACCAGATAAATATCAAAAAGTAAGGGTTGGGGCTGATACGATTTTACCTGTACGCTGGAAGTCGTTCGAGGAGTATTTAAAGATTTTTAATGATCATCGCCGTAACACAATCCGCAGAGAGCGTAAAAAATTCATAAATGCTGGGTTGGACGTTAAGGTCTTATGCGGTGCCGAAGGACTTACAGACGAGTTAATTGAATTACAGCTCTCCATACGCTCAAAGTATGGTCATGGTGGAGACCTTAACCAATTACGCAACAGTTTTATTGCGATGCGGGAAAATCTTGCTGATCGGATTAGAGTTTTTACTGCTGTTTGTAAAGGAGAGACCCTTGGGTTTGTATTATTTTTCGAATATGATAACGTATTGTATTCTCATGTAGCCGGATTTGACTATGAAAAGTTAGATAAGGTATTTTGCTACCCTAATATTTGTTTTTACGAACCTTTAATTTATGCGATAAAACAGGGAATTACGCGAATTCATTATGGACTTTCCTCTTATGAAGGGAAGGTAAGGCGGGGTTGTGAACTTTTTGATTTAGGAGCGTATATAACACTGGATACCGAATATGATGATTCATTACTAAAACATATTGTCAATCTTATGTCGTACAGTGAAGAACAGCAATTAAACTATTTCCGAAAAATGGTTGTTCAATCATTGAAAGACTATTAATTTATTAGGAAGTTGGTGTTTATTCATGAGTGAAAAACGATATCGTCTTTTAATAGTGGATGCTCCAGGTGGGCCGTCGCCATCAGTGTACATACCTATGCTTCCCAAAGATTTCGAAGTGAGAGTGGTTCTCGCAAAACCAGAGAAAGATAAGATGTTTCAACAACGATTATCTGCTTTAGAAAAGCATGTGAAGGTATATGTAGTTGAAGACCGATGTAAGCTTAAGCAGGAGGTAGAACGTATTGCAAGTTTATTTGGAGCTCAAGGATTACTTGCTTTTAGTGAAAGAGTTGTACATGACGTAAACGAAGTTGCTTATCGTTTGGGATTACCGTCAAATTCGGAGCAGACACAACAAGCTTTACAAAATAAGGAGTTGCAACGTGAAACTTTATCTAAAGGAGGGGTAGCCACTCCAAAAATCTATAAGATAGAAGGTTCTCATCACCTGCAAGCTGCTGCGAAATACGTTGGCTTCCCTGCTGTTCTGAAACCAGTTATTGGAATTGGTAGTTTGTCAACTTACGATATTCAATCAATGACAGAGTTAGAGGAAGTATTTGAATTAGCGACAACATTATATCAAAATGATGCACGTGTGCATGGCTCCCCCAATTTTCTGTTGGAGAAAAAATTGATTGGTACACGTTGGCACGAAGACGAGCGATACGGAGATCATGTAAGTGTTGAGTCACTAGTGTCACACGGAAATATTCTTCATTTAACAGTGACAGACAAACTGCCTTTGGTATTTCCGTTTCGTGAAACGGGCGATGTCATGCCATCTTTTCTGCCTGAATTTCGACTAAAAAGTATTTATGAGGAAGCGGAGCGTGCTATTCAATTACTTGGTATTGAAGTAGGAGCTGTACACACTGAGATTAAATTGACAACAGATGGACCACGTATAATTGAAGTAAACGGACGTGTGGGAGGGGGGATAACAGAGATGTTATCCTATGCTGCTAATTATAACATAGTAGCTGAGTTAGCACGAATTGCAGTAGGTATTCCGCCATCAAATGAACCATCATTCAGGGACTATTGCGGATTTTTCACGCCACAACCGCCTGTTTTGGACATTAAATTAGAAAGAGTACCAAGCGTAACTGAAATTATGGATTTACCTGGGGTGATAGAAGCGGAAATCGTGTACCCTGTCGGATCGGAACCAAATTGGCGCATTGGGACAGGAAGTAATTTGGCCCGTGTTATAGCGGTATCAAATAAAAGAGAGGATATTCTCAATCTTGGTACAAAATTGTCAGACTTAAGCTTATTCAGTTATTCGACAAAAGGTAAGGAAAGTAGCGATTCTGATTACAGAAAGGGTGTAAATGTATGAAAGAAAATAATGTAATAAGTGTATTTATGGGTGAGCCCACTTCAATTGACCCATGTTTTGGTTCAGAGCATGATGGTGCCTTGGTATTGCGTTTTTTAAGCGATCCGTTAATAGACTTTACACCGGATACCGGACAAGCTAAGCCGGCGGCAGCTCAATCATGGATATTAGAAGAAGAAGGATGCGTTATCCGTTTGTTTTTACGAAAAGGCGTTCGTTTTCATCATGGGCGCGAAGTTGTTGCCGATGACTACATCTATTCTTGGAATCGTTTAGCAAAACCTTCACAAAACTCCGAGCTTGCTTATCATTTAAGCATAATTAAGGGATTTGAAGAGATACATTCTGGTGTAGCTGATCATATGAGTGGCTTGGAAGCAATCGGACCATATGAGTTATTAGTACGTTTGACTGAACCATTTGCTGAAGTCCCAGCCCTCTTCGGACATCATTGTACCGCTGCTGTACCTCGAGAATTGGTTGAGCAGGACCCAGAAAAATTTCGTGACAATGTAGTCTCTACAGGACCATATATGTTGGCTGAACCGTGGGTGCATAATAGCTATGTTCGGTTGAAACGTTTTGATGATTACTATGCAGCTAATGAAGCTTTTATTGATGGTGGAAGAGGATATTTAGATGAAATCGAGTTCCGTATTTATGAAGATCTTGATGATGCCTATTCTGATTGGAAAGAAGGTAAGTTAGATATCACAAAAGTACCACCGAAGTCGTTGGATGAAGCAATGTCTTTTGGAGACTGCTTCCGTAGCACACCTTGTGCATTGATGCAGTATATTGGATTTCCGAATGATTTGCCTCCTTTTGACAATGTTTTGGTTCGGCAAGCAATTGCTTTGGGGATTGACCGTCAAAATATAATTGATAACGTGTTTGCAGGTACTCGTCCCTTAGCAACGGGTGTATTACCACCAATGGTTGGATCCGAATTCCGCACCAACATTTCAGATATTCTTTCTCAAGAGACTAATGTAGACCGAGCACGTGAACTACTTAAGCAGGCAGGAGTATCTCTACCTTTAAAAGTTCCATTTTATTACAATGAAGGTTTAGGACACGAAACTTGGGTACGTGAGGTAAAGCATCAGCTCGTAAATAATCTCAATATTGAACTCGAATTACGTCCGTTACCCTGGGGTCAATTTTTAGACAAGTTACAGAGTGGAATTGACGGAATGTTCCGAATGACTTGGGCGATTGACTGCCCAAGTCCCGATAACGTATTGTTCCCACTTTTCCATTCTAATTCTATTGGAATGGACAATTTTTCAAGCTTTAACAACGCAATCTTCGATAATACGTTAATGGAAGCACGTGCTATGTTAGATATCGATCAGCGTAAATTAAAATATCAAGAAGCTGAGAATATCATATTAGAACAAATGCCTATTCTACCATTATGGTACGGGATACAATACCACGTAGTTGCTAAGGAGCGTTTTGAATTTACTGGAAATCGTGTGGTGGATATTTTCGGAGAGCCAGTCCTACGCCACGTGAAAGCCAAAGTCACAATTACTAAATAGTAAATTTGATAACCAAAGGAGAGCTGTGGATAATGAACACATCTGATAAAGTACCGAACGAAACTTTATTTCAAAAACGCCACCACGTCTTAATTGTAGGTGGTGGTTCTGATCTCATACCTCGACTTCGTGCCGTTGACACAAATGTACAAACGTCTGTAATCTGTCGTCCCTCTGTTTTAAAATTTGTTTATGAGATTGAAAAGAACAATAAAGTCTTAGTTATAGAAGAAAAAGCGGATACTCAGGCGTGGGTAGAACATGCAGGTGCACTACACAAAATTGATCCTTTCGACTCAGTAGTTTCCTTCGCAGAGATTGATCAAGATAAAGCAGCTGCAATTAGTGAGGCACTAGGATTGGACTATCACAGCTCCTCTACAATAGAGTGGGTGCATAACAAACTTCAAATGCGTGAACAACTGCGCTCAACCGGAGTAGAAGATATTCCAAATGCATTAGTTATGAGTGCTGAAGAAGTGATGGAATTTGGACAAAAGTGGGGATACCCACTGATTATTAAACCTTGCAAAGGTCGTGCTAGTGCAGGGGTTTCAGTTGTCTATGGACCAGAAGATGTGGCTATAAAATTTGAACGTTCCAATACGGCGACTGCACCCCGTTTGGAACCTTCACCCTTAATAGTAGAACGTTATCTGCAAGGTCGTGAATATAGTGTTGAAGCAATTTCTGAGGGAGGCCAACATGTAATTCTGTCTATCGTTGAGAAGTATAAAGAGGAGGTCAGTAAGGTCGAAATTGGCCATATGATTCCGGCTATACTTGATTCAAACACATATACAGAAATTGAAAACCATATCGTAAAGGTATTAGATGCATTAAACATTCGCTTTGGAATTACTCACACCGAAATCATGTTAACTGGGGAAGGTCCTCGTGTCATCGAAACACATGTGCGAGCAGCTGGGGATGATATTCCCTATTTATTACAAGATTCTCTGGGATTAGACCCGTTGCAGTACGTGGTGGAACAGGCCGCTGGTGAATCGATATATGAGCGATTGAAGATGGATGTACAAAGAGCCAAACGAACGCAAAAAGGAGTGGCAATCTGGTTTGTTCATACCGACCTAGAAGGGGAGTTACTAAATGTGGAGAACACTGAGCAAGTATCACAAGCCGAAGGGGTCGTAGAATTCATTCCTAGCTTCGAACTTGGTATGACTTTGGAAGGTTTGAAAAACTCATATTCACGCCTGGCATCAATTCGAACAGTTGCTGAAACTCCTATACAAGCGTTAGAGTTGGCAAAAGCAGCAGCAGATCAACTCAAGTTACAAGTAAAAGTTCACAGTAACGTAGGGAGTTGATTGATTGAAGTCAAATACCTTTTTGTTAAAACAGCTAGACCGAAGAGCTTACTTTTTACTATTAAATGTATTGTTTACTAATATCGGGCTTGGTGGTCATTCATTAATGACCGGGATTTTGATTTATAATGTAACAGGGTCAGTGGTAGCATTTGCCACTACATTAAGTTTGGGGTTTGCTCTTGATTTAGTCGGTCAGTTCTTCGGAGGAGGTATTCTTGATCGGATTAGCCCACGTAGTACAGCTAATTTCGTCAATATTTCTAGGGGGCTTCTGATAATTATCGCGGGTATTCTTGTAATCGTTACAAAAAGCATCGTGGGTGTGATAATTGTTTCGCTATACATGAGTATAATGGGGCCTGCATACCGTGCAAGTATCTTTTCATTGTCACCACAGTTAATCCAGCAAGAATTGCTTAGCCGCTACAATGCACTTCGGATGGGGGTCATGCAAGCTGGGCAATTACTTGGTCTAGGGATGAGCACCCTTATACTTGCAATGGCTAATAAAGAGATTGCTTTCATCTCTCTTGGAATTTGGTTCTTGCTGGGAGGTCTTATGACATTTTCACTAGGCAAATTACCTTCTCTTGAAAAAACAATACATTCCAAAATGTTTAACTTTACTCAAACATTACTTGAATGGAAGGAGCTATTAGTGGCATTTCGCACTACCCCAAGCATATATGCCCATGTCTTGATATCCAGTAGTGGTCTATTAATTACAGCAATTATTAACTTGCTGATTGTTCCGCTCAACGAATCACTTAAAGGTCAATCATTTGGATACGTTATATTGGATGGTGGATACATAGTCGGAGCATTTTTAGCTTCCTATCTACTTTCACGTATAGTTAGGTTAGAACGTTTATCTCGATATATTGTAAATATTAGTTTGTGGTTATCTACAGGAGCGATCTTCTTAGTTGGAGGGGGTAACATTTACTTTGCTGGTTTTTGGTTATTTGTAATAGGCTTTTCATCTACAAGTGCAGTGATATGCTTAGATACTTCTTTGCAATTACGTGTTGGAAGCAATTACCTGGGTCGGACAGCTATTTTTCAGGATGTGTTCATGTCATTGGTAGCAGTGTTCCTTGTTCCTATCATAGCTAATACAATTGAAGCTCAAGGCATCCAGTCATCATTGAACCTAACTTCACTAGTTTTATTCATCTATGCTGGTTTTACGCTGCTGTGTGGCTCAAGCTTCATATTTGGAAAGCGAATGTTCGAGAAATCTATCCACCTATAATATATAACATTCAATTATTAGTTATTTGTCCAATGAGAGTTTGAAGTTGAAGCAATATTGGGTGGTATTATTTCTTGGTAGAAATATACCGTTCAATATTGCTTGCATTTTTTTAAATAAACAGATTGTTACAAAATGAATTTCCTAGAGCTCAAAAAACGATCATATTTTATCATATATAGTTAAGTAACTAACAAGGAGGATTTTATGATATTAACTCATGAAGTAGACTTGCTACGAGAAAAAATAGATGATATTAATTTACAAATATTACATTTACTAAATGAACGTGCAAAGGTTGTTCAAGAAATTGGTGGATACAAAAAATCACAAAGTACAAAACGCTTTGATCCCCTACGCGAGCGTGAAGCACTTGATTTGATTGCCCAGAATAATGAAGGTCCGTTCGAAACAGCTACAATTCAGCATATTTTCAAAACTATTTTTAAAGCAAGTCTAGAATTGCAAGAAGATGATAATCGGAAAGCATTATTGGTTTCACGAAAAAAGAAACAGGAAAATACAATTGTAGATATTAAAGGTGAATTATTAGGAAGTGGCTTACAGACATTTATTATGGGACCTTGTGCAGTTGAAAGCTTAGACCAGGTTCGTCAAGTAGCTCAGGCTATGAGAGAACATGGAATAAAATTAATGCGGGGTGGTGCGTTCAAACCGAGAACATCGCCTTATGATTTTCAAGGATTGGGAATAGAAGGATTACAAATTTTACGCCAAGTAGCAGATGAATATGATTTAGCAATTATTAGTGAAATATTAAATCCCAATGATGTAGAAATGGCACTTGATTACGTTGATGTAATTCAAGTTGGCGCTCGAAATATGCAAAACTTCGATTTATTAAAAACCCTAGGAAAAACGAGTAAACCAGTATTATTAAAACGGGGCATAGCAGCGACAATTGATGAGTTCGTCCATGCAGCCGAATATATTATTGCGCAAGGAAATGATGAAATAATTTTATGTGAGCGAGGTATTCGTACATATGAAAAGGCAACACGTAATACACTTGATATTTCTGCAGTGCCGATTTTAAAGAAAGAAACACATTTACCGGTTGTTGTTGATGTAACACATTCAACTGGACGAAAAGATTTACTTCTTCCAACTGCAAAAGCGGCACTAGCAATTGGTGTAGATGCAGTTATGGCAGAAGTACATCCAGACCCAGCAGTCGCATTATCTGATTCTGCACAGCAAATGGATATTCTGGAATTCCATACATTCATAGAAGAATTAAAAAGATTCAAGAATAAGTTATCTTAATTCTATAGTGAATTTGCGTGGAAAGGAAAGTTTTATTACGAATTTTCTTTGTTACAGAAATTGATCGATGGGAGAAGCTAGTATAAGCTCGACAAAGTAATAATTTACTTGCAAAAATTAAGTAAATAAATGTATAAAAAAACAGGGTTCTCCTTTTTGAATAGGAGGACCCTGTTTTGTTCATTAGTTTAAGCCTTGGCTATCTTTCCACTCTAGGAATTCATCATAAGTTAATAGTTTATCTAAAATTGTACCGTCTTCACGGATTTCGATGACACGGTTAGCAATAGTTTGGATGAACTGATGGTCATGAGATGTGAAGAGCATTGCACCTTTGAAGCGCATAAGTCCTTCGTTTAATGCTTGGATTGACTCAAGGTCAAGGTGGTTCGTTGGCTCATCCAGTAAAATAACGTTTGCTGTTGCAAGCATCATTTTTGATAGCATACAACGAACTTTTTCGCCTCCTGATAAAACGGAAGGAGATTTTTTCACTTCTTCACCAGAGAATAGCATACGACCTAAGAAGCCACGTAAGAAGCTTTCTGTTTCATCATCAGGAGAATATTGGCGTAACCATTCCACTAATGATTTCTCTGAGCCTTCGAAGTATTTATCGTGATCATTTTCAAAGTAGCTTTGAGAGGTTGTTACGCCCCATTTGAATGTACCAGCATCTGCTTTTCTTTCGTCCATTAGAATATCAAGAAGAGCCGTTTTTGCCATTGGATTACCAAGTAAAATGATTTTATCCTCTTTGTTCATTGAAAAGCGAATATCTTTAAATAGTGTTTCGCCTTCATTGCTTGCTGTAAGGCCTTCCACCGTTAACACATCATTACCGATTTCACGTCCAGTTTGGAAGTTGATGAACGGATATTTTCGGCTAGAAGGTTTAATGTCGTCTAGCTCGATTTTATCCAACATTTTCTTACGAGAAGTTGCTTGGCTTGATTTTGAAGCGTTCGCAGAGAAACGAGCAACGAATGCTTGTAGCTCTTTAATCTTTTCTTCTTTCTTCTTGTTTTGGTCTGCCATCATTTTTTGTGCTAGTTGGCTAGACTCATACCAGAAGTCATAGTTACCAACATATAATTGGATTTTAGAGAAATCAAGGTCAGCAATATGTGTACATACTTTGTTTAAGAAGTGACGGTCATGGGATACGACAATAACCGTATTTTCAAAGTTAATTAAGAATTCTTCTAACCATTGGATTGCTTTTAAGTCAAGGTGGTTGGTAGGCTCATCTAGTAATAGAACGTCTGGCTTACCAAATAGAGCTTGTGCTAACAATACTTTGACTTTGTCAGAACCTTCAAGGTCAGCCATTAGCATATAGTGAAGCTCGTCGCCAATCCCTAATCCGTTTAATAATGTTGCTGCTTCTGAGTCAGCTTCCCAACCATTTAGATCAGCGAATTCACCCTCTAATTCAGCAGCACGCATGCCATCCTCATCAGAAAAGTCTTCTTTTGCGTAGATAGCGTCTTTTTCAGATTTTACTTCCCAAAGACGTTTGTTCCCCATAACAACTGTATCTAATACATTAAATTCATCGTATTCAAAGTGGTTTTGTTTAAGAACTGATAAACGTTCGTCCTTACCCATCGATACGTGACCTTCTTGTGCTTCAATTTCACCAGAAAGAATTTTTAAAAATGTTGATTTACCAGCACCATTTGCTCCGATTAAACCGTAGCAATTCCCCGGTGTGAATTTTATATTTACGTCTTCAAATAGTTTACGATCGCCATAGCGAAGACCTACATTACTTACTTGAATCATGCAAGTTCCTCCTTTTTTCACAATGGCACTAGTATATCATGAAATATGTACCATAGTCTATAAACATTATTAAATCAACGTTTGCGTTATTAGTTCTCGGGTGTTCGAGTGGAATAGGAGAGTGGGATAATGTTAATAAAAAGTAAAGCCAGATACTTTCATATGTATTTTATCGTCACTAAGGTAAAGAACGCGTAATAATAATAAAAGCCCTCTCTTGTAAGAAGGGCATGAGTTTACTACATTATTTCCTCTTCCCTACTTCTGATTAAATTCGCCATCATACCAGCAGTAAAAGTAAACTTCTCGTGATTCCCTCCTAAGGTAAATATTCAAAGTTTTATTCACATATATATCAATGTAAATACATTTTGGTAATACAAGGGGATGTGGAGGTGATGAAATGCTATTAAGAAACAAATATTTTAGGCAGTTTATCTTTTCATTTATAGCAATTATAGCAATTGCTATATACAATATTTCATTTCTTAATAGAGCTTTGGAGGTTTTGTTAGTAGCTTTTCTATTTACGATAATTTCTGATCTTGCTTTTCACAATAAAAAATTCCGAGACTTTTCATTATTACAGAAAATTGCCTTATTTGTAGTGACTGTGGGCATATTTATATCGGTTTTCATGTACACAGAACCTGTCTATTTTCCTAAATAGATTTTTTAAATATCGATACTTAATGAAATTTAACTACCTGTAATTGGGTAGCTTTTTTGATAAATTCTCACTTAATTCAGAGACATATAGTTAAGGGACAAATTATGCTCTATAAATAAAGTAACCTTTTATCAGATAGATTGGTAAAAGGTTACTTTAAATGGCTTAAAAACATTAAATATATGATTTTCTTCGATAAATACTTAGCGTCAAGCCGATAGCAACGCTCCCTAGTAGCATTGGGAAAACACCATGGCTAATGAATGGGATTGGCATTGACATGAGGGGGACAAGTCCGAAAAGCATAAGTATGTGATATATAATTTGCGTTGTGACATAGGCAAGGCCACCTACAATTAATAAACGACCGTATTCGTTATGAATGGAGCCTAGTGTGTATGCTAAACGGAAAATGATGAAGCCAAGAAGACATACAACGGCTACTCCTGCAATAATTCCATACGTTTGTAAAATCGTCAGTAATACATAATTAGTATGTGCCTCAATCTCCCATATTACCTTGCTGTTGCCAAACCATGTGAGGTTCTTCATCACGGTTGAAATATAGGATACACCATTATCTTCTAAACCTGGTGTATATATAGTCTTCATTCGAGCCAGTGAAAGGTTATAGGGGGCTAAAGGCACAACCATTAAATAGCTTATTAAGGCAACAAATAAGAAACTAAAAGCTACGGTACAGGCTAATTTTTGTTTGCGAGAAAAGCTACTCGCATAAAATAATATGGCAACAATCACCGTGTACGTGCAGAATAATGAAAAGTCCGGCAATCGTATGTAGCAATATGCACCGATAGAATAAAGAATGAGCAACCACCATAATGATTTTTTTTGTTTAGCAAAAAATCCCGCAAATGCTATTAAAAAGAGAGGCAATGTCATCCAACCTTTAAGTTCTAGGGAACCTGCTTGAAAAAAGATCACATCATTCATCATTTGATTACCATTTAAGATAATAAGAAATATGAGACATCCCAGTACATACAAATGCGTGGAATAGCGCTCTAGCTTGCGGAAATCGAGTCGCGTTAAGAAAATTGTCACAGCAATTCCACCAATAACAATAACGACATTACGCATGATAAAATGTCGTAACGAGAGCTCAGCTGGTAGGAGCGGTAAAAAGCTACACATCGCTACCAGCACAAATGGAATAACGAGTAGCCAATCGATTTTCGGCTGATGAATTTGATTGAGTGAGACGCCGAGATTTGTAGCATTACCCATTTCACTTACAGCCTGTTGCTCTGCATCTGCATCTGCATCGTTATAGCCCTTTTCCTGCCAAGCCTGTTTTGACTTCGCTAAATGATAGGTTAACTCCTTTTCAACAGCTTTATGTGCCTCCTTGTTCCGAATATGACCCTTTACATGTTGAATAAATTCTTTAACCGTTCGCATAGCGCACCTCCTTCAGTAATTGCTGAAGAGAAGGGAGCTTGTCTGTTTCTTTGTTAAGCGTCAGAAGTTTAACACCCTTACGTGAAAGAACATATCGCTTTTCGTTCTCGTGCCACTCACTTACGACGAGTTGTTGCTGTTCAAGGCGATGTAGAGAAGCATAGATCATCCCTTCGTTAAAATGAACTACCTCTTTGTTTTTTGTATAAAGAAGTTGCGTAATCTCATAGCCTGAGCGCATCGTTTGTAGCATCGGTAACAGCACCTGATCCGAAAGTTCCTCATGAATGCCTTTGCGCACAGCTTCCTTATGTGTCTCCGTAAACTGCACCTTTTTAAATTGATTTTTCATAGCTTGTTTAAAACGTGTTTCCGTCAAATGGATTCCCTCCTAACGCTTTTTGTAACAAGGAACGTGCCTTACGAAGTCTTGTTTTCACCGTATTGTTATTCAATGATAAAATGCTAGCAATTTCCTGGATCGAATAGTCCTCAAAATAATAAAAGTAAATAAGTTCACGATACTTTACGGGAAGTGCCATCACTAAGTCAAACAACGCCTCGTCCTCACTATTTTTCACAACTTGCTCAAGCAAATCGCTCGTTTCTAATGTTTCCTCTAACACATTCGTTTCGATAACATCGACGTTTTTCTTGCTCTTTATATAGTCCTTTGAATGATTAATAGCAATACGCCATAACCAAGTTTTCAAACTGGCATGCCCCTGATATGTTGAGAGAGCCTTATAGCACTTGATAAAAATCTCTTGCGTCAAATCTTCAGCAAGAGCAGTATCATGTATATATGTATAAACAAGCTGCAGAATCGCTTGGCCATAATTGGACATTAGCTCCTCAATCACCTGATCTCGTGATAAACCGCTTGCTGTTATTGTTTCCTCCATATCGTACCTCCTTACGTGTTCATTCATTAGACGATTGCCAAATAATACTGGTTTTACTTTTATAAAAAAGCGTGTAAATGTGTTGTGAGTACTCGTAAGCTAAATAACCTTTAGGAAGAGTTCTAGCAGGTAAGGATGAGGGGTACATTAAATAGTAGGGCGAAATAGCAAACTTTTAGTAGAAAGGGAGGGGATCTTGAAGAGACTTACATTAATTTTGATAATTACCGTAATGATTTGCATTGTCTTTAGTAAAAAAATATTTTCAATTAATGATCATAATCCCTCAGAATCTAAACTTTATATCAATGTGTTTGATCCTAAAAGTTTGAAGTTTACATTCTATCATTTTGATCAGAGTCAAAATAAAAGTAAAGTACTATTTAGTAAGGAAACGACGGATTTTACTGCTTTCGCTTATTCTGAACGTACTAATATATTGTATTTTGCTGATGTCATATCAGATCATACAATACAATTATTTGAAAATGACCTAAACACGAATCAAATGAAACAATTAACCACTGTATTTCATAACGTTGACTTTATCCAAATAGACAAAGCTCAAAGAATTATCTTTATGAGAGTGCTATTAAGAGATGAACTTAAAAATTTTCATATGGCTACCTATAATCTTGATACGCAGAAAATACAAATATGGGACGAAGACAACAAGGATAGCAGTATTTTAGATTTTAATTATAACCCGAACAATAATCAATTAATTGTGGTTTCTTTCTCCGAGGACGAAGATCAGAAGAAACTTGACGAGGTTAATAAAAATCAAACGAAATTACAACCGACCAAATACAGTTTAGATATTTATGATATTGAAGGACAAAAAAAGAAACATGTAGCCGATGTAGAAAGATTTATAAGTGGCGCATCATTGGCTCCAGATGCAAGCTCTGTTATTATTAGCTATGATGAAGCTGTAGATAGTCCTATTTCGCATGTTGTTGAAATAGATGTCAAAACAAAAAAAGTAAAGCACCTACTAGATAGTAGTAATATTTATTCAAAAATTCGCTCAGTTAAATACGATGAAAAAAAAGAAGGGTTTTATTTCTTATCTAGTTTTATTGATGAAAAAAAGGGTTATAGTATTTTGGAAATACCAAAGGAGAGCGTACTCTCGTACTATGACATCAAGAAAAATAAGGTGCGAAATGTATGGCGGGCTAAAAAAAGTGTTATTGTTAATTATTCAGCAGAACATTTTTAATGTAAACATTTACTTCTTGATATTTCTGAAAAGACTGTTGACAATAATTAGTAGCTCGTGTAGAATATTTTGAAATTACAGTCAAATTCGATGAAAAAGAGAGTAGTTTATGGAGCTACTGGAAAGCGAATTAGGGATGGTGTGAGCCTAATGCAGCAGCCATAAATGAAACGCACTTTGGAGAAGGTTCTCGAATGAGTAGTAGAGAATATCGGGGAGTCACCTCGTTAACAATGGAAAGTGGTCATATTTATATGGCAACTAGAGTGGTACCACGGGATAACTATGCTCTCGTCTCTATATTTAGAGATGGGGGCTTTTTTTATTGAGAGGAGAATGAACATGCATACACAAATTGCGAAAAGAATCGCTGTGGCATTAAATAATGAGTTATCTGTTAATGACATTCAAGATCTACTAGAAAGACCGAAAAATTTGGGCTTAGGAGATGTAGCATTCCCTTGCTTTACACTGGCAAAAAAATTAAGAAAATCTCCAAACAGTATTGCATCCGACATAAAACACAATTTAAGCTGTAATTTAATACAAGAAGTTCAAGTAGTAGGTGGCTATGTCAATATTTTTTACCATCAGCCAACGATTACACATCAAGTACTTTGCCAAATAGTAAAAGAAGAAAATTTATACGGGACTCATCAGGAGTCAAAAGGGAATGTAGTTTTAGACTTTTCTTCCCCAAATATAGCGAAGCCTTTTTCCATGGGCCATTTACGCTCAACAGTGATCGGGAATGCTTTGGCGAATATTGCTGAGAAAAATGGCTATCAAGCAATTCGTATAAATCATATAGGTGACTGGGGCACACAGTTTGGTAAGTTAATCGTTGCCTATCGAAAATGGGGAGATCAAAAAGTAATTGAAGCTGCCCCAATAGAGGAACTGTTAAAAATATATGTAAAGTTCCATAAAGAAGCGGAACAGGATGAAACACTCAATGAACAGGGGCGTGCTGCATTTAAAGCATTAGAAGATGGAGATGGAGAGGCTTTAGCTCTTTGGCAATGGTTTAGAGATGCATCACTCGAAGAATTCAAAACCATTTATCAATTGCTTGGAATAAACTTTGATTCTTTCGCTGGGGAAGCGTTCTACAATGACAAAATGACTGCTGTTGTTAAAGAATTGAAAGAGAAAGATCTACTTGTGCAATCAGATGGTGCGTATGTCGTTGAAATAGACAATATGCCTCCATGCTTAATCACTAAAACAGACGGTGCTACGCTCTATGCTACACGTGATTTAGCAGCTTCTTTTTATCGTAAACAACAATATGATCCTAAAAAAATATTTTATGTTGTAGGGAATGAACAATCTCTTCATTTTAAACAACTATTTAACGTAATTGAGAAGATGGGATACGATTGGGCAAAAGACTTACAGCATGTACCTTTTGGGATGATTCTAAAAGACGGTAAAAAAATGTCGACGCGTAAAGGAAAGATTGTTCTATTAGCAGAAGTACTAACAGAAGCGATAGCTACGGCGAAGCGAAATATCGAGGGAAAAAATCCAAATCTAGTGGATAAAGAGAACATTGCACGTCAGGTTGGTGTAGGAGCGGTTATTTTTAATGATTTAAAAAATGATCGTCTTCATGATATTGACTTTTCGATTGAGCAAATGATGCATTTTGAGGGTGAAACAGGGCCATATATTCAATATACGTATGCACGTATCTCATCTCTTTTGGAAAAAGCAAATGAAACTAGTTACGAAGTATCGTTTGAAGCATTAGGGGAGCAAGCGTGGCCAGTTGTTTTATTACTAGAACAGTTTCCGAATGTAATCGTCAACGCTTTTGAGCAAGCAGATCCATCACAAATTGCTAAATATGCCTTGCAATTAGCGCGTGTATTTAATAAATATTATGCTCAAAATAAAATATTGGTCGATGATAGCCAGAGAACATCACGATTAGCATTTTGTCATTGTGTAGCCATTGTTTTAAAAGAATCGTTAGCATTATTGGGCATTGCAGCGCCAAAAAAAATGTAAGTATCGTAAGCTGCAGCTATGTCTTGATACTACATCAATAATTACCATTAAATTGACCGATACTAGAAAAAATGGTAAAAGGAAATAGTGAGAATTCAAAGGTCTAACAAATTTCGTTGAATTTTTAACCGTATCAATAGAGAGAAGGTTTTTATAACGTATGGAGAAAAAGCAATGGCGTGTTTCCATGGTACTTGTGGTTGTTAGTATTTTCTTCGTTGCACTCAATATGCGCCCAGCAATCACAGGAATAGGACCACTATTTAATATACTTTTGGAATCACTCCATATATCAAATACAAAAATGAGCTTTTTAACTTCTATTCCGGTGTTTTGTATGGGTCTCTTTGCACCATTTGCAGTACCATTACAAAGAAAACTCGGAACAAAAACAGCCATTACGCTTTTAATAATAATCCTAGCATTAGCAAATGGGCTACGCTTTTTAAAAGAAAGTTATGTACTACTTGTAGTCACAAGCTTCGCTACAGGATTTGCCATTGCTCTTATTGGACCCATCTTAAATGCCTATATAAAGAAAAAATTCCCGAATCGTTTTACAACCGTGGTAGGTGTTTATTCATTCGGAATAGGAACAGGGGCAACATTGAGTGCGGCACTAACCATAACATTTTTTAATCATTTTCATGAGAGCTGGACGATGGCGCTTGGCAATTGGGCAATACTTGCTATCATTGCTCTTTGTATATGGTTACTAGCAATACAAAATCAAGAGCGGCCAGAAACAGGTGTATTGACAGAAAATGCAGCACGAAATCCTTGGAAAAATGCACGTGCTTGGACCATTTTAATTTACTTTGGGATACAAACATCTTTGTTCTTTTCAATAATGTCTTGGCTAGCACCGATATTACAGGATAAGGGCTTTTCTCTTGTCGCTGCAAGCTCTATGCTAACATTTATGTCTATTGTACAAATGATTGGAAATATTTCGGTTCCTATACTAATGGAAAAATGGTTCAGTCGAATCGGTTGGCTCTTTTCTTTAGGGGTCTTAGGCGTGATTGGCTTTGTGTTCCTATGGTTAGGCTCAGGGACTTTGTTATGGATTGCTGTATTTATAATAGGTATCGTATTAAGCGGCTTATTTCCAATTGGTTTATTGCTACCACTGGATGAGGCAAGAAATGACGAGGAGGCAAATAGCTGGTCATCTATGGTGTTTTCAGGAGGCTTTATGATAAGCTCCGTTATCCCAATATTGATCGGCTATTGCTATGATGTGACTGGAAACCATACATTTACCTATTTGATTTTTATACTATTAATGATTGGCATAATTGCTACTACATTTATGCTTAAGAAAAAATAATGGGAAGACATGCTTAAATGTACGAGCATGTCTTTTTTCAAAGCTCCATAATCGGCTTTAAGTTCACATTTTTATGATGAACTTTTATAAGATCTAGACGCCTCCGTACAATGTTCATTGTTATATATCTGGAGTAATGTATCTGAGAACAAGTTGGTTTGGTCCATCATAATTCTATGACCGGCATTTGGAATGATAAATAATTTTTTATGGGGAGCATTAATTATAGTAAAGTATTCTTCGGCAATAATGTAGGGAGCCTGCCAGTCATCGTCACCTAAAATGAAATAAATGGGAACTTTATAATCTGAGGAGTCTGCCGCCAGGTCAAAGTCTTCTAAAAATTCAAGGACTTTGCTATTTGCTTTTAGTCCTTTTGAAAATGCGAAAAGATCCGATAACTTAAAAATAGGACTTCTAAACGCTGATATAAATACAGGAAGATCACTTTTCACAGCTAAACCATATAACCCTTGAAGTTTTCGGATTTTCATACATTTCTTTAAAAACTCACGATCAAATTTTATTTTTTCTCCAGGATAAGTTCCTATAGCTTCAAGCTTTTTTATCATTTGCCTTTACTATTTGTTCCTTCATTTTGGCATAAGCAACACGCTCATTTTCAAGAAGGGAGACAACTTGTGCCACGCCAATATAATAAGCAATATCTTCAGGATATAGCTTGATAAATATACTTCCTATAATAGTGCCCCAAGACCTTCCGAGTAAAACAATCTTTTCTTTATTATATTTCTGCTTTAAATATTGAATAATCCCATATAAATCTTCTAGCATGACATCAATTGTAGGGTACTTATCGGGGTTTTTAGTAAGCGTTTTTCCAGCACCACGCTGATCCCAATGAACAATCGTAAACGTTTCTTCTATTTTATATTGAAAAGCATGGGCAAAAAGAGATTCAACACTACCAGGACCACCATGTAAATAAAGCAATACTGGGTTATCATAATTAGTACCTGAATGAAATAAATAATGATTTACACCGTTAACCGAGACAAATTCTTCACTATTAATTAATTTCTCGGATTTACTGTTCATTTCTCATTCTCCCTCTAGATGATTTCTTCGTCTTTCAAACTCCTTTAAAACCTTTAGCTGAACGTCAATTTGATTTTCATCCATTGTCAAGTTACTGCGCTCCTCAAAGCCATCTTGTTCTTCACCATCAAAACTAAATAACTTCTTTAATAAACCCCACATTGTTTCGAGCTCATTAGTAGAAAAATTTTTAAAAAGCTCCGCTAAAAAATATGTTCCTTTTTCTCCCGCCTCTAGCGCAACTTGTTTACCAAACTCAGTAATCGTCGTGTTGACCGCACGTTTATCTTGCTGACTAGGGGCAATTTCAACATAGCCTTTGTTTTTCATAGTAGTGACTAATTGCTTTACATTCTGTTTAGTCGTTCCTAATTTTCTTGCGATATTGTTGAACGATGCTTGATCTTCAGGTAAATGGGCAATAGCTAAGATCACCATAAATTGTCTAGACGTTAGTTTTTCTAAATATTGATCGGATTGTACTTGAATTTTATTGCCAACAGAAAAAAGGGCTGAATAGATTTGTTGCATTAGAAATAAGTCATTGTTCATAAAGATGTCCTTTCCTTTAGACAATATATTGTCTAAAATCATCATAATAAAATGGACAATGTATTGTCTATAAAATAAATGAACGGTCACATAAGTGAGAAGACTTCTATTGTTAATAACATTTTAACCGCAAATAATAAGTCATTTTTCATAGCAAATGTAAAAAAGAGACGTTTTTTATAGGTATATCGGATTGACTAAAAGGTGAGGGCAATATTTTTATAACACTTAATCTCAAATAATATTATTATGTAAACTTGAAACGTTTTGTAACCTTGTTTATGATAGTAAAGAAAGATGTTTAACTTGCATTTAGCACTGATAGTCATCACCTCTATTGGTGATAAGTGGGTGCGGGGTGAGGTTATTGTTTGGCGGTTTACAAATAACCGCTGAGATAGCGGAACTCGGCTATGAACTTCACATTTGTGAGAATGCTTAAGTGACCAACATCGTGCCTTTGCAGAGGCAGATTTGATAGAAAGTTTTGGTGAACGTATGCGGAAAAAGATGCTCATCCTTGGAGCAACAGCTTTATTATTAACAGGCTGTGGAAATGAAACATTGGCAGAGGTGTTTCATACTGAAAAGACCGATGCAAAATCGGAAAAAGCTGTGACGAAGCAGCAAGAAAAAATTGTACCAGAAGTAAAAGTAGTTGGGGAGGACGGAATCGGTGCAGGAGTCATTATTAAAAAAGAAGACACTAAGCTCTATATTTTGACAAATGGTGCGCTCGTCGCTTCAAAGCCAGTTGCGCTCGTGCAATTTAATAATGATAAACTTATGGAAGCCGATGTGCACTATATATCTACCGCTTATAATATAGCCATTTTAGAAGTACCGTATAACGCATCGGTAAAGGTGCCGAACGTCTATAAAGGTGAATTAAATCAGGTAGCTGTTTATGTTGATAGCTTACCACACATCATTAAAAAATATAGTGACAGCGTAGCAGCTTATTACATAGATGCAAAACAACATACACTTATTGGGAGCCCGGTTCTAGAAGCAGAAAATGGTGAACTTGTGGGCATCTATTTTAAACGCCAGCAAAACGGTGGATCACAGCCGTTTATATTGCCATATAAAGATATTGTACAGTTATTGGATGAGTGGATCTCAGGTACTATGAAGACAAGTGATCGGCTAACCCAATCCAAAAACTTAAATCCATATATTGAACAAGGCGATAAAGAAGCAGTCCAGCAAGCTATTGATCAATACGGGAAAAATATTTTTGCTTATAATGCCGATGAGGTAAAACTATTTTTAGATACATTTTATAAGCATTTAAAAGCGGCTGTTGAAAATCATGATGCTAGTGTCATGAAGCCTTTTGTAGGTTCAGACGATTTACAAAGCATGCTGGATAATATGGTAGCGCATTACGCAACTAAACAAGCAAAAATTCGTTTTTACAATACATCGATTAAAAACATCAGCATGAAGGGCCAAACTATTGTTATTCGTGCAAAAATAGAGTATGTACTAACAAATTCTGCTGGTCAAGAGGCATTTGCGAACTCTATGATGGTATATGAATTAAATAAAAATAAACAGGGCGAGTATAAGCTTATTCGCCTAACAACAGAGGAGTGAAAAGTTGGATGGAGCAAGCAAGACAAATGCTACAACATCATTTTGGCTATGATTCATTTCGCAATGGACAAGAACCAATTATTGAACAAACATTACGAGGTCAATCAAGTCTTTGTGTGATGCCAACTGGCGGAGGTAAATCAATTTGCTATCAAATTCCGGCACTCATGCTAGATGGCCTTACAGTCGTCATATCTCCTTTAATTTCTCTTATGCAAGATCAGGTAGAAGCATTACGTGCTGCAAATATTCCGGCCGCGTATATAAATAGTACTTTAACCGTGCAAGAAGTGAACGAAACAATGCAGCTAGCGAGTGCAGGTTATTTAAAGCTCCTTTATATAGCACCTGAGCGATTAGAAAGTGCAACATTTTTACAGGTATTATCGAATTTATCAGTACCTTTACTTGCAGTGGATGAAGCACATTGTATTTCTCAGTGGGGGCATGATTTTAGACCAAGTTACCGAGCAATCCAAAAATTATTTACATTATGGCCGCAAAAGCCAACTGTCTTAGCACTTACAGCAACAGCTACACCGGCTGTATGTGACGATATTAGACAATTATTAGGGATTGATGAGCAATCAACTGTGATTACCGGCTTTTCACGTGAGAATTTATCTTTCTCAGTGTTAATTGGTGAAAACAAAGAGCGTTACATTAAAAATTATTTAGTAAAAAATAAAAATGAAGCGGGCATTATTTATGCAGCTACACGAAAGGCTGTAGACGCAATCTATGAGCTTTTAAGTCGCTCGGGCGAAGCTGTGGCAAAATACCATGCGGGCCTGTCAGAGGACATGCGTATGTCAGAGCAGGAGCGCTTTTTAAAAGACGAGGCACGCATTATGGTAGCGACCAATGCATTTGGAATGGGTATTGATAAGAGTAATGTACGCTTTGTTATTCATTATCAAATGCCGCGCAATATGGAGAGCTATTATCAGGAAGCGGGACGTGCAGGACGTGATGGCTTGCCAAGTGCCTGTATTTTACTTTATGCATCAGGTGATGTTCAAACACAGCGCTTTTTAATTGAACAGACGCAGGATGAAACACGCATTGCACAGGAATTAGCGAAGCTACAAACGATGGTTGATTATTGTCATACAGAAGGCTGCTTACAAAATGCCATCTTAACGTATTTTGCCGAGGAAGCAGGGGCACCTTGTAGTCGTTGTAGTAATTGTAATGATGGGCGAGAAGTCAAAGATGTGACGGTAGATGCACAAAAGGTATTAGCTTGTGTTGTAAGGATGGGGCAAAAATTCGGTAAGACGATGGTGGCCCAAGTGTTAATTGGCTCCAAAAATCAAAAGGTCACTGAATTTGGCTTTGCAAGGCTGTCTACTTATGGCATTTTAAAAGGACAATATTCCTCAAAGGATGTCTCAACCTTTATTGAATTTTTAATTGCTGAGGGTGTACTTGCCGTTAAACATGGCACGTTTCCAACTATTTATGTATCAGAGGAAGGCAAAGAAGTTCTACTCGGGAATCGACAGGTCATGCGAAAAGAAGCTGTTACTGTTCGTAAGCTTGTTGACAATGATCCGTTATTTGAACATTTACGATTATTACGTAAAGAGATTGCGGATGAAGAACAAGTACCACCATTTGTTGTGTTCTCTGATAAAACATTGCGTGATTTATGTGATAAAAAGCCGACAGAACTAGAAGACTTACGTCATGTAAGTGGGATTGGTGAAGTTAAATTCGAAAAATACGGTAAGCGTTTCTTCGATGCTCTTCACTCTTTTTTGAAAACAACATGATATAGGAAGAAAGGGAAGTGTTTAATTCAAAAGAATTATGCACCTCCTTTTTATTTTACAAAGTATGACAATGGCTAGTTTTCCCAAAGCTCGATCAGTCGACCATCAGGATCCTTAATCCAAATAAACTTTCCAAATTCATTGATTTCTTGTTCCTTTTCAAGAGGTACTCCAATATGATCAAGATGGTTAATAGTCTCGTTTAAATCATGTACTTGGAAATTTAACATCACTTGTTGTTCTTTTGGGAAATAACTGTCATTTTCACTGAAGAATGAAAAGATAGTCTCATTTCCTAATTGGGGTTTAATCACAGTCCCATTCCAATCTTCAATGTCCGTCTTCAACACTTCACCGTACCATTTTTTTATAACATCAATATTCTTCGTTCTCCAAAATATTCCTCCTACACCTTTTATCATCGTTCTAACTCCTGTCTGCCTTCAAATTTTTAGTTTTTCAATTTATTGCTCAGTTCCTTCTTCAACTATACTGCTTTGAGTACAACTTTTCCCAAAATAAACTTGAAAAAATCACCTCAAAAATAACTAAAGAGGTGATTAAACAAAAAAATAACCCGGAATATTTATTATTCCGGGTCTTGATTCTCACTTACTTATAGTGCTCCATGACACACTGCCTCGCTTCCGCATTCATCTTAAAATTCTTTAAGAACTGTGCTTTAGCTTCATTCAGCTTTGATGGTCCTTCTGAGTTACCGGTCAGCCCCACTCATCGGGTTAACCCTCCTTGTCATTGGATTTGAAGTGAAATCTTTAATAGTATAAACTGTTTATTATTTTCTATACATGTTACTTAAAAAAATGAAAAAATCCATTGAAAACGGCTATACATCGAGATTAATTGTGACTGGGCATAATTGTAGTTGTCGCTTTTTCGCTACTGATAAACAATGGGTTCAAGATCGACTTTGTGCTTAGGCCAGCAGATGTTTTCTGTGCGAAAGAGCAGCGGTAGCAACAGCAACATGAGGGCCGACACGATATTAGTCAAACATAACTAAAGAGGTGATTAAACAAAAAAATAACCCGGAATAATTATTATTCCGGGCTTGATTCTCACTTACTTATAGTGCTCCATGACACACTGCCTCGCTTCCGCATTCATCTTAAAATTCTTTAAGACAACTGTGCTTTAGCTTCATTCAGCTTTGATGGTCCTTCTGAGTTACCGGTCAGCCCCACTCATCGGGTTAACCCTCCTTGTCATTGGATTTGAAGTGAAATCTTAAATAGTATTGGCTATTTATTATTTTTTATACACGTTATAGAAAGATCAGAAAACGCTTTTAATCAAACGTTTTTACAGGCATTAATGTAAAACAAGTCGAATCCTTCGCGTACGAGAATTCGACTTGTTTAGGTTGAAATCTTCATCTTATTATGAAAAGAAAAAAAGCGGTTATATTTTGAGTCAGGGAAGTGAATCGTCTATCGAAATAAATGATTTTATTTGGCTATTTCCCCCAATTTTTATTGATGAACTGATCTCGACCAGAATGTGCTCGATCATTCTGATAATGCTCCGACTCTTTTTTATAATAGTCCTGATGATAATCTTCTGCAGGGTAGAAGGGCTTGGCATCGCGAATTGTGGTTACAATAGGTTTATCAAAGCGACCACTTTTTGCTAGTTTTTCCTTGGATGCTTCAGCAATGTGTTTTTGCTCTTCTGAATATGTAAAGATTGCCGTTGTGTATGATTCACCACGGTCATGGAATTGACCATAAGCATCCGTTGGGTCGATTTGCATCCAGTAAATATCAAGGAGCTGCTCATAACTAAAAATGTTAGGGTCGAATTCAATTTCGACTACTTCTAAATGGCCAGAAGTACCTTTTTTGACATCCTCATAAGTAGGGTTGTTTAAATGGCCACCCATGTAGCCCGAAGTGACCTTATGTATACCGTCCCACTCAACAAATGGCTTTACCATACACCAAAAACAACCGCCAGCAAACGTAGCTTTCTCGATCATGTACATCATCCTTTCTTTCGTGAAAATATTATAGCATTATTTTGTTCATAACTGGCAAATAGGGTGTAAAATAATCTATAAATAGTTGTTGTTAGCATTCATAATATAATATAAAATGAACCTTTCTTTATATGGAATCGTTACATTAACTATAAAAAATAGAGGAGTTAACAGTTATGGAAGAGCAAGATTATTCAAGACGCTCGCAACGTCCAAAAAAACGTCGCTTGCGTAAAGGGAGAGCATTGTTCACATTGCTATTACTTTGTGTCATTGTTATTGTAGGTTATTCCGTTATGCAATACCGCAGTGGACTAGAATTGGCAACGGATACAAAGGTAGCCCAAGAGGATTTTAAAGGTGATGCAGTAAAAGGCGATGTTGAAAATTATTTATTATTAGGAATCGATACTCGTGGTGAAGAAAAATCACGTACAGATACAATGATGGTACTATCTTGGAATAAGAAAACAAATGATGTGAAGCTCGTGTCATTAATGCGAGATATTTATGCAGATATACCAGGTTATAAATCCTATAAGCTTAATACGGCTTACTATTTAGGCGGTGTCCAATTATTAAAGGATACGATCGGTAATATGTTTGGCCTGCCCATTAATCATTATGCAATTATCGATTTTAAAAATTTTGAATCTCTTGTAGATATTATAGCGCCAAATGGAGTTGAAATGAATGTAGACAAGGATATGTCCGAAAAAATTGGGGTTTCATTAAAACAAGGTGTGCATAACTTAAACGGTAAAGAATTACTTGGTTTTGCCCGATTCCGACACGATGAAAAAGGAGATTTTGGTCGGGTAGAACGTCAGCAAAAGGTTATCGAAGCGTTAAAGAATGAAGTTTTATCACCTCAAAATATTTTGAACTTACCAAAATTCGTTGGTGCAGCACAAGGTTATGTAACAACGGACTATTCATCTTCAGGAGAGATTCAGCAAGTGCTTAAAATGGTGTCGAAAGGTAAAGTCAAAATAGAAAAAGCAACTGTTCCAATTGAAGGTAGTTATAGTTTCAAAAGCTTTAGTGGTGTCGGTGATTCAATTGTTATTAATGTAGAGAAAAATAAAGAATTTTTACGTAACTTTTTAGGCATTTCCCTAGAGTGATTTTTCGCAAAATCCAACATTATCCTGTACTATATGGATATAGGATTTGTATTGGGGTGAGTAGATGGAGAAAGAAAGACCAAAAGAGCGTTCGAATTTCTTTTCAACGAAGTTTATTCGTTTTTTAGGTGGTAAAAACT
Organism: Lysinibacillus sp. NPDC096382; assembly: GCF_044762845.1. Taxonomy (NCBI): domain Bacteria; kingdom Bacillati; phylum Bacillota; class Bacilli; order Caryophanales; family Bacillaceae; genus Lysinibacillus; species Lysinibacillus sp. NPDC096382. Next base: position 314,770 of record NZ_JBIWFC010000002.1, on the reverse strand, counting down.
TATTTTTTACACTGATTATTTTATTATTGCTAGCATGCGTTATTTTTATGTTCCAAAAAGTTTCCTTTATATTTACCCCGCTAAAAGTTTTATTTGAGGTAGTTATTCTACCAGGGGTACTTGCCATTATTGGGTATTATTTATTACGCCCAATAGTAGGGCTATTCGAAAGATGGCGTATCCCAAGAGTTTGGGGTATCTTTCTTCTATATATCATTCTGATTGGGATAATTACGTTATTAGTAGTACTTGTCTATCCGTTTTTACGAGACCAGTTTACTAATTTAGCGCAGGAATTCCCAGGATATTTTATGGCGTTTACACAAAATATTGCTGATTATCTGAATAATGCTCGTATTAACGAGTTCCTAGATAAAATTAATTTAAACTATGACGCAATGGTGAAAAATTTTACTACGGATATGGTGGAGACGGTAAAAGATACGGCTGCGAATTTAGCGCAAGGCGTGGCTTCTGGTATTACTGGCTTCGTTTCAGCCTTAACAGGAATTGTTCTATCATTAGTAACGGTGCCATTTATTTTATTTTACTTACTTAAAGATGGCGAAAAACTACCAAGCTTTATTTTAAAAATGTGCCCGCCACGTATGCGTAAAGAAGTACACGAAATTTTCCATGACATGGACAAGCAAATAAGTTCCTATATTCAAGGGCAAATTTTAGTGTCAATGTGCATAGGTGCCATGGTGACAATTGGCTTTTTAATTATCGGTATGAAATATGCTTTATTGCTAGGGTTCCTTGCTATGATTACGAGCGTTGTTCCATACTTAGGTCCAGTTATCGCCATTACACCAGCGGTCATTATCGCTCTTGTAACATCACCATTCATGCTTATTAAGCTAGCCATAGTGTGGACGGTCGTACAGTTGATTGAAGGGAAATTCATTTCTCCACAAATTATGGGTAAATCACTTAGTATCCATCCAATAACTATTATTTTCGTGTTATTAACGGCTGGTTCTTTGTTTGGTGTACCAGGTGTTATTTTAGGTATTCCAGGCTATGCTATTATTAAAGTGCTTGTGACACATTTATTCAAGCTATTTAAACATCGTTACAATCGTTACGAGGATGAGATACATCAAAAATATGATGTGTAAAAAGAGATAGCTACTGCGAACAAGCAGTAGCTGTTTTTTTATATGGTTATATTAAAAGTTGGGTCTATTGTTATTAGCTTTAGCAATTACATCAATGTAATACCAATATAATCATAAGTGGGCTTATACAAACGGAAGGCTAGCTCTGTCCTTACGAAAATTAGGATGGGATGCAGCCCCTGCCGTTCATAAATGTTTTATAGCGTTCTGAGAATGTTGCACGTAGGTAAGAAAGAATAAAACGAACAACGAAATTACAGAAAATACTAGAACGAAGGGTATAAGCTCACCACATATATGTCGATAAGGCAAGCGGAGAAGATTTTGATCGCCCGTATTGAGTCGAAAAAATAATACTGGACTATTCGTTCCGGAAATATTATAGTATTCTTATTGAAAGGAGGAATTTACCATCGGACGTTCAAAAGAGTTTGACAAGGAGCGCGTACTCCATAAGGCAATGTTAGTATTTTGGGAAAAAGGGTACGATGCAACAAGTATACCGGATTTGTTAAAAGCTATGGAATTAAGCAGATCAAGTTTGTACGAAACTTTTACGGACAAACAGACACTTTATATTGAGGCAATACACCAATACAAAAAATTCAATCAAAATAAACGCAACCTCTTGGTAAATGCGCCGTCTGCGAAAGTCGGAATACGGCAGTATTTTGATCTGCATATTACTTCTGCATTTGATGATGATTTGCCCAAAGGATGCTTGATTACAAAAGCAAGCATTGGCTTGGATTCACCGGATGAACAACTAAGCAAATTGATACGAGACAGTTTTGAGGAATTAGAACAGGCTTTCTATGAACTATTAAGTAAAGGACAGCAGACGGGAGAAATCGACCCTGAGAAAGATATTAAGGCTTTATCACATTTATTGCTTAATCTAAATCATAGTATCAAAGTAGTATCCAAGGTGAAAAACAACAAAAAAATTATTTATGACATGATGAATACTGTAATTGAGATGCTATAAATAATTTTTTTTTTGCGATTACTGGAATGATCATTCCGAAAATGCGACCAAAAAAAACTGAGGGAGAGTTTTCTATGCGTTCAATCACAAAACCAAAAGTAGAGAAACCAGTTTCATCGTGGATTATACTCATTCTTGCCATAGCTTGTGGCGTGATTGTTGCTAATCTTTATTATGCGCAGCCTTTAGTAGGACCCATCAGTTCTACACTCGGATTATCTTCCGGGGCAGCAGGCCTTATCGTCACGCTGACTCAAATTGGTTACGGAATCGGATTGTTATTTATCGTTCCTCTGGGAGATATCCTTGAAAACCGAAAACTTGTTGTTACGTTATTGCTTTTCACTGCAGTCGTGTTGGCGATTGCTGCTGTAGTTAAAAGCGCTACGCTATTTCTTGCAACTTCACTGTTTATCGGGTTAGGCTCAGTCGCTGCTCAAGTACTAGTACCGTATGCAGCTCATCTTTCGCCCGAAGCCACACGCGGCCGTAATGTGGGTAATGTTATGAGTGGCTTGTTACTTGGTATCATGCTAGCTCGTCCAATATCAAGTGTAATGACGGAGTTTATGGGCTGGCGGGCTATATTCGTCTTTTCTGCAGCAATAATTTTTGTTCTGGCACTTCTATTAGTAAAGTTACTTCCTACAAGGCAGCCGATGACAACAACACAATATCCAACACTGCTGAAATCGATGTTGCATTTACTTAAAACGACACCAGTCCTGCAACGTAGAGCATTCTATCACTTTTGTGTGTTCGGAACTTTTAGTTTGTTCTGGACAACTGTTCCTATGTTATTGACAAGTCCAATTTTTAATTTTTCCCAAAAAGAAGTTGCGCTGTTCGCATTGGTTGGGGTGTCTGGGGCGGTAGCTGCACCTGTGGCAGGGCGTCTTGCTGATAAAGATTGGGTTAGACCAGCTACTGGAGTAGCTTTAGCTTTAGTTATCATTTCTGTAATGCTACCCTTTATGATCCAAAGCGGCTCGACGTTTGCTTTAGTAACTTTGGTAGTTTCGGCCATTCTTTTAGATATGGGGGTTTCTGCTAATCTGGTTCTTGGTCAACGCGCTATTTTCTCATTGGGAGCCGAGTTTCGAAGCCGACTTAATGGTTTATATATGGCCATTTTTTTTGGTGGCGGCGCTATAGGTTCTGCGACAGGAGCATGGGCATACGCCATGGTTGGCTGGAAAGCAGCAATATTGATTGGAATAGCTTTACCGACCATTGCGATGATTTATTATGCGACGGAGAAAAAGTAATTGAACTACGTGTGTTGATAGATGAAAAATGATGCTACACAATAAAAATGGGTCGTAGATGAAAAAAGGACTCCTTTATGATAACGGGTTCTGTTTTCGAGTCCAAAACTTAAAAAATCACGATAAAAGGGATATCAAATCGAAATGATTTGGATATCCTTTTTTTATTGATATAAAGCGACTTTTTAACAATTTTCATACGAATTGGTATATCAAATCGCATTAATAAAGTTACATTATAGAAAGTTCTTTAACGATGCGAATACATAATCTTTATTTTGCTCGAATTAGTTAACGTATTAATTTAAACAACTACGGTGCAGTTTATTTGAAGAAGCATTTTAAACACGTTAATTCTCGCCTTCAAAGACATTTATCAATCAAAAATGTATAATATAGTTAATTAAACTTTTTGACGAACCTCCCCGTATGTTCAGGTGGCACAGGCAAAAGGTAATTTTACAGGTATTGAAGAAAAGATAAAGAAGTCGTTATACAATAAGCTGGGTACTTCACGAAATATCAAACCAAGTTGCACAAAAAGTACTGCGAATTGTCTTCTTTGAAAGACATGGTGGAAATTTGATTGTAGCGACACAAAAGTGACTGGAGACTATGTGTTAGTGAAAATATCAGTCAATTTTAACGAATAAGAGCGTTGTATAAATGAAACTTACATTTAAAGGAGGATTTTATGGGATATATACAAGATTTGCGTAAAGTAGTTGGAACTCGACCATTAATTATGTGTGGTGCTTGTGTATTGGTCATTAATAATCGTCAACAGGTTTTAATGCAGCTTCGGAAAGATAATGGGTGTTGGGGGTTAATTGGGGGATCAATGGAGTTAGGTGAAACATTAGAGCAAGTTGCCCATCGAGAATTATTTGAGGAAACAGGACTAACTGCTAAAAGTCTACAATTAATCAACACGTATTCCGGACAAGATTTTTTTTATCAATATCCGCATGGTGATGAAGTTTATATCGTTGTTACAGCATTCGAATGTAAAGAATATAGTGGTCTCCTAGTTCATGATCAAAATGAGGCAACAATGCTACAATTTTACTCTTTAGATGATTTACCCAAAAATATTAGTCCTCCTGATAGACCGATACTTGAGGATTATATCGGTAACTATAGAAAAAGCCCTTCCAACCATTAAAGTTAGAAGGGTTTTCATATTGTTTATATGTTTATTTCTGTGATGTAATTTGCACTTGTGCTAAACGATCAACAGCTTCCTGCAACAATTCTTTCGGTTGTACTAAAGCTAAACGTAAGTAACCTTGTCCAGCCGAACCAAATACTGTACCAGGGACTGTCACGATACCAGCTTGTTCAATTATTTTAAATGCAAGCTCTGTGCAGTCAATATCGTACGGATATTTTGCCCAGACAAACATGCCACCGTCAGAAGGGGCTGCATCCCATCCTAATTCACGCAAGCCGTCCATTAATGTTTTATGGCGTTCTGAGAATATTGCACGTAGGCTTGCTGTAATTTCCTCTGCGTTATCAAGCGCTACGACCGCAGCATCTTGAATTGGTTCGAAAATACCGAAATCTAAATTTGATTTTAATTGTTTTAAAATCGAAATCATCTCGGCGTTACCCGCGATATAAGCGATACGTGTACCAGCAAGGCTAAAGCTTTTCGATAATGAGTTAATTTCCATCCCGACTTCTTTTGCTTCAGGAGTTGATAGGAAGCTAATCGGGCCATCACCTGTAAAGTAGAACTCAGAGTATGCCGCATCATGTAGAACGATGATGTTATATTTTTTAGCAAATGCAATGACTTTTTCAAAATAGGCTAATGAAGGCATTGCAGGTACTGGGTTACCTGGTAAGTTTAGAATTAGTAGCTTAGCTTTTTGCGCAATATCTTCAGGAACAGCATCTAAGTCTGGTAAATAATCGTTGTCAGCTGTTTGAGGCATATAGTAAGGTGTTGCCCCTGCTAGATGAATTCCTGCATCATAGGCAACGTAAGCTGGGTTTGTGGATAATACGATATCTCCTGGATCACAAAAGGCGATTGGTAAATGTACTAATCCTTCTTGAGAGCCAATCGTTTGAATGATTTCAGATGCGGGATCTAAATCTACATTGCTACGACGTTTATAATAACGACTAACTGCATCATAAAAACGTTGTGTGCCTGTTAAAGTATAGCCATAGGATTCTGCTAAACCCGCTCTATACGATAAATGCTCGCGAATTTTAGCGTCTGGGGGAAGGTCAGGGCTACCTAAGCTTAAATCTATTATTTTCATGCCTTTAGCTTCCTGTTGTTTAGCATGATTTTTTAAATCTCCGAAAATTGCTGGTTTAAATAATGACATTTTTTTAGATGGTACGATTTTCAAACTAGTACACTCCTTATAGTTGTATAACAGAATAGTAGTTCACATTTTATCATACTAAAGCACATAAAGGGAAAGTTATTCTGAAAAAAGAATATATTTCTAAATTAAAGAAGATGTGTGCCTATGCTAGCGGAAATGATTTAACTTATGTTGGGAATAATAATTTTAACGAAAAAAATGTTATGTTTCTGCTATCATGAAATGGAAAGGAGCTGTATAACATGAATGTATATTCTTTAAGTGGGCCAAGTGGAACAGGGAAAAGTACAAGCGCACTTGTTTTCGCCCATAAAATTGGGGTAGATGCTCTTATTGATGATGGTCTTCTTATTGTCAATGGTGTGAAAGTAGCGGGTATCTCCGCAAAATTTGAGAAAAATACGATAACAGCCGTTCGTCGAGCTATTTTTACAGATGATACACATTGCGAGGAAGTAAAAAACGCACTCGATACATATAAGGTACAGACAATTTTACTGATCGGTACGTCCGATAAAATGACAAAAACGATAGCTCGACAGCTAGAGCTTGGTCCTATCGATAAATTTTACTATGTTGAGGATGTGCGTTCCCAAAAAGAAATTGCAAAAGCGCGCTTTATTCGACAGACGCAGGGGATGCATGTAATGCCTATACCGTATCGACAAGTCGAGCAAAACTTTTTTAAACGACTCGTTCAAAGAGGGATCGAGATTTTCTCGTCAAAGCGTGAAAAAATAGGGGAGACGACAATTGTTCGCCCTGATTTTCAACAAGAGTATATCGATATTAGTAAGCATGTTTATGTGCAACTACTAACGTATTGCTGTGCAAAGCAAGATAATGTACAGAAAGTCGAGCACGTACATTTCGTATTAGGCGATCTAGCGCAAGCAACGATTACATTGCAGTTAAAGCTACCTATTAATTATTCCTTACCAGATCGATTGCATACTTTACAAAAAACGATACAGGAGGAATTTTATAAGCATTTTGGTTATGAATTAGATGCCATTCATCTTCACATTAAGTCGGTAGCGTTAAAGCGAAAAGACTAAAAACAGGTACCTCCAATCGCTAATGGGGCGAGCAGAGTACCTGTTTTTTATTTTGATTGACGTGTAAATTGTGGCTGACGTTTTTCTACAAAGGCACTGCAGCCTTCCGCAAAATCCTTTCCGACAAACGGTGTTGAACCTTGCCATAATGTGGGTACACTGTCCACGCATTCTTGAACAGATTGCTTCACAGCCAGTAAAGATTCAGGTGACATTCCTGCAACAAGTTTACCCATGCGAATCATGTATTTATTTAAGTCTTTTTCAGTTACTAAATAGTTAAGCATGCCAATCTTAAAGGCTTCTTCAGCTTTAAACATACGACCAGTAAATACTAAATCTTTCGTCGTAGAAGGGCCAACTAGTTGAACTAAACGTTGTGCAAATTTGTTATTTAAAGTGATCCCTAATTTACCGACAGGGATGCCGAGCTTTGCCTTTTCAGAGCCGATGCGAATATCACAAGCTAGCGCAAGCTCTAAACCAGCCCCCATTGCGGGACCATTAATGACGCCAATCGTTGGAATCGGTAAACGCTCAATTGTGGATATCGTTTTTTCCATATGTACAAATGCTTCTTCGGCTTTTTCAAGGGATATGGCGTTGAATTCTTTAATATCAGAACCTGCCGTAAAATTTTCACCAGAGCCGCGTAAAATCAATACTTTATTTTTCGGATTATCTAATACTTGTAAGGCAATTTTTGCTAATTGATCCCACATATTTGCTGTTAGTGCGTTTTTAGCCTGTGGGCGATGGATCGTAATTATTGCTAGCCCAGCTGTTTCTTGATAAATAATTTTTGCGTCTTCTGCTTCAAGTCGAGTTGTTTTTACTTGCATACTTAAAAAACCCCCTACATGTATAGTTGATACTCTTATTATATAACACAAACAGCAATAAACACTAAATTATACGAATTTTCATGTAAATTAGCCCGGTTATACAAGAATAGGGTCATTTTAAAGAAATTGTCCTACAACAATGTGCGGAAAATTACTATTGTAAGAAAACAAAAGATGTGGGACACTGCTATAGGATCATTTGTTTCCTCATTTTGAAAGAAGCATTTGAACACGGGAAGCAGAATAGTGTATAAATACTACAGATTATCCGACATTAAAATTTAAATAAATAAATTATAACTGACGCCCCAAAAATATAGTAAACTTGAATAAAACACGCACAGTTATTAAGGAGGTCGCAAGATGGTCACACTAGTCGAGGCATGGAATAGCTATTTTTTACTTTTAAACTCTTTGAAGAAAAGTGCTGCTACGAAAAAACAATACAATATAGATGGACAGCAATTTTTAGCGTTTGCTCATGAGAACAACTACTTGTATGTAGATCATTATTTAAAAGAATTGTTATATATATATAGTAATTACTTGAAAGAGACCTACGCAAATGGCAACACGTTTAATCATAAAATTGCTACATTACGAGGCTTTATAGACTTTGTCTTTTTAAGAGAGTGGGTGGCGCCTTTTGATTATGAGGGCATTTTACAGCCAAAAAAGAGACAGAAAGAGGTTTTGACATTACTGACAAAGAAACAATTGATGCAAATTGCGAATGTCTGGCCAACTTATTTTCAATACGCTAAAACAAAGGAGCATGCTTGGCTAGCAAGACGTAATGGCTGCATTGTCCAACTACTGATGGAAACAGGATGTAAGCCTGCAGAACTTGTACGTATGAAATGGTCTCATATTGATTTTGAATCTTCGGTAGTTTTCATTGCTAATCAAAACGGGCGTAGAGAAATACAGCTTTCTCCAATTTTAATGGGGATGTTGGTGCACTATAAAGAGGCAACAGAGGAATTACATGAAGAAAAGCTTGGAGAATGGGTTTGGGTAAGCGAGGCGAGTCAATCAAAAGCCATCTCAACAAAAACAATTGAGCGAATTTTCCAAACGATATCAAAGGATATCGTTACAAATGTGAGAGCCACGGATTTGCGCTACACTGTCATGCAAAAGGCATTTAAAAGTGAAAATACAGTCGAAAGTATTCAAGAAAAGATGGGCTATGTACGAAAATGGGTGCTTACTGAAAGACAGGGACGGTTTGAATAAAGATGGATATTTTGCATGAAGTAAATAAATTCTGTAACACCAATACTTTAAATGAAAATAATTCTGTATTTATCATGGAAAGAATATTAGTGGTCATACTTTTTTGTATTGAATTTCAGTTTGGGATAGTATAAAATTTACAAAAATGCATATAAAAAGCTATGAAAAGAAGAGTAAACATATGTACTATCAACAGAGACCTCTGGTAGCTGAAAAAGAGGGATAGGAAATGTGTTGAAACAAGTCTTTGAGCTGTGTATAGGATTTGTTTGTTGGAACAATGATGATGCAACGTGTTCTCACGTTATAGAGATAGAGTATCGCAGGTGATTTATTTACAAAGCCGTACTCGATAAGGTTTCTGCAGCAATGTAGAAGTAAACTGGGGTGGCACCGCGATATGACTCGCCCCCAAGATAAATATCTTGGGGGTGAGTTTTTTATTTTGTTTTAAAAAAAATAAAATAGGAGTGGTGATTATGTCCAGATGGAAATATCCTTTAATACTATTAGGAGGAATAGGCATTTCAAATGTGGGTGCATGGGTTTACCTAATTGCACTGAATTTAATAATATTGAACGAAACAGGTTCCCCACTTGCAATTGCTTTATTATATATACTAAGTCCAATTGCAACTATATGTTCTAATGCTTGGTCAGGTAGTTTAATTGATCGGGTAAATACACGGCGACTTATGATGGGATTAGACGTTTTCCGAGCAATATGTATTGCGTTAATTCCATTTTTACCTTCACTTATTTATGTTTATGTACTAGCGTTTATCATAAATATGGGAAGTGCTATTTTTCAACCTACATCTATGGTTTATATGACTAAACTTATACCAGAACAAGATCGGCAACGCTTTAATGCACTACGTAGTTTTATCAACTCTTGTGGTTCGCTAATAGGTCCTGCTATTGCTGGGATATTATTTTGGATGGGTACCCCTTATACTGCCATTCATGTAAATGCAGTGGCATTATTTATTTCAGCACTTATTATAATGATGTTACCTAATGTTGATTCAAGACTCAAAGAGATAGGGGGGCAAAGATTTACTTGGGATATGATAAAAAGTGATGTTCGAATTGTTTTTAATTTCAGTAAGGACAATATTTATGTCACAAAAATATATTTATTATTTTGTTGCACTACTATATTCATGACTGCAATAGATTCTCTCGAGGCAGCATTTGCTAAAGGCGTACTTTCAATATCAGACACCAATTATGGGTTTTTATTAAGTGTCTTTGGAGCTGGAATAATAATAGGATCAATTATTAATTCCGTATTTTCAAAACAACTTGCAGTTAATCTTTTAATAGGTATTGGTACCATCTTTACCTCAATAGGTTATATAGTACTTTACAGTTCGAGTGGCTTTATTAGTGCAGTGCCTGGTGTATTTTTAATCGGTTTTGCTGTAACGTTTGCAAATACAGGGTATTTGACTTTCTATCAAAATCATGTCCCTGTGACGATGATGGGAAGATTCGGAAGCATCTTTAGTGTCATTGAGGCAGGTTTTATTGTTGCTTTCACGGTTTTAATAGGTTTAACTGCTGAGTTAACTTCAATCCGTCCTGTGGGGTTAATAGGTTCATTTTCCTTCTTCTTATTAGGGTTAGTGGCATTAAAAACTGTATCAGGTGCAAAACGGCAGGAATATTTTATAAAAGATGCTTCTTCTTTAAACAGTAATTAAAAAAGGGCAGAAGTGCTGAATAAAGGTATTAGGAAACTTATTAATTAAAATCGTATAAAGGGGTCGAATAAATGAAATACATTGAATCCGAAAAGGTCACTGAAGTAGAAAAAGAACATATTTTTCAAGAATTATTAAAATACAATCTTGATAACATTGAAGATAAGGTAGTAAAAGATATTGGTCTTTTTGTAGAAGATGAAGAAGGAAATAGAGTTGCGGGGTTGATTGGTGATACACATGGAAATTGGTTAGAAGTGGAGTATTTATGGGTAAGTGAAAAACTTCGTGGACAGCATATTGGTACGGAATTGATGCGTAAAGCTGAGAAGATTGCTATTAATAGAGGATGCAAATATGCCTTCCTCAATACTTTTAGTTTTCAAGCACCTGATTTTTACGTGAAGCTAGGCTATGAAGAAGAATTTGTACTCAATGATTATCCGCTAATGGGTAAGCGATACTATTACACAAAAAAACTTTAAGATTCAATTGTTAATAAGAACGCTGAATATGGTTAGTTTATTAAAGGCGATCGAGGAAGATACGGAGAAATTTAAGTAGAGGACTATTCTCGACTATGCAACAATCAAATCAATATGTATCATACAATCTAAGGACTTGTGAGTAAAATAACACACAAGTCCTTTTGTTATACTTCCTCAATCGCTCCTACAGCGCCTCCTACAAGACATATTTTTTATAATTCTATTTTCTAGTTGTCGCCGCGTTTCTCTAAATTTTTAGCAGTTTTACTTTGCTCAACATCCTTTTGTTTTTTAAAGGTACCCATGAGAAAATCATAGGCTGGGTTCGTAACACCATACCAGTAATTTTCATTTTTGAAATGATGCCATAAATGAACTTTTTTCATCCAACGTCCCCATGGAGATATTGGTCGAAGGGGGCGGTGAGCGATATAATGCTTCCACTCATAAAATAATAAAAAGAGCATGATGCCTGCTATAAATGCGTTTGTCATTACAAAGCTAGATGAAAAAATATAAAAAATGGCTGCTGCAATTACAATGTTTGGCACACTATACCATAAAGGTAAAAATAATAAATGTAATTCATTCGGCTTTGAATGGTGGTCGTAATGTAAGCGTTTAAGCATTTTTAACAAAAATGTACTTTTTGGTGGTTTCAGATGAAAAAGAAACCTGTGTGTAACATACTCAGCTAAGGAATACATAATCATTCCCAGAATAAAAGCACCCAAAATTCCGATAGAGGTTAAATGTAGAAGCATAAATCCAAAACTAATAAGGAATAGACAGGTCATGATTAATATATCAGGGTAGCAAAAATATTCTTTAAAATATTTCAATTTCATTTATCACGCCTCCAGTATTCTTTATTTTTATCTATCTTTCCAGAGTACTAAGCTTTTCGCCATGGTTGTCGTAGACAGCCTTTCCGCTTCCATTGGATCTCCCTTTAATGCAGCGTTTAATAAGTCGCGGTAATAGTTGAAGGACAACACACGATGTTCTTTTACAGAAAAATATCTTTTTGCCATATCCATATAAATGGAATCGAAGCTATTTAAAATGAGTAGAAAGATTGGATTGACGGCAAGGCCAGCACACCTCTTTTGCAAATCCCAATCAAATGCTGCATAGCTTTCAGCACTATCTTCAAGCTGCTCTAGATTGGCAAGGAGAGCAACTACTTTAGGCTGATTAAACTTGACAGCATCACGAATATAAGTCGGAGCCAAAGAACTTCTTAATTCTAATAAGTACATGATAAATTCATCTGTTATGGTATGATGATTCTCAATAATATTAACAAGTGTCGTTAGATTCCCATTGCGCCAATAATCATTAACAACCGCAGGCATTCCTTTTCTCCCTGTTATCCACCCACCCCTTCCTAAACGTTGAAGAGCCTCCCGAATAGTTGGTCGACCAACACCAAATTTTTTGGCAAGCTCTCTTTCCGGCGGTAAAGTACTTCCTACAAAATAAACACCAGCCAATATAGATCTAATTAATTCAGTTTCAATTTTATCTGAGGAGCGTTCCTTTTCTTTCAAATCCTCGTCCCCTTTGCTTAGTGGTAATACAAATTAAATACAGTGGTAATACCAAAAATTATATATCTAGTCTGAATTTTCTGTCAATAGCAAGTGCAAATTTTATAAAAAGGATTATCAAACAAGCAAGTAAAATACTTAGTAGATAATTATTTGCATCAAATAATTAATAGCAGGAGGGAAAGAGCATTAAATCAGCCTCCGCTAAGACAAATGAATTTTCAATCCATAGCTTTGGTGGCCATAGTGGTTTTAAAGAGAAGAAGTATCCTTTAGTGGAAAGCACCTAGTAGTTTAATAAATATGGTTAAATTTAGTCAATCAACACACCATGTTCGAAAGAAAGAATCGTCAGGATCTTCTTATAACTGACCAAAAATAATATTCTGAATTATAGAAATTTGAATGATTTTTATCAATAAAAGACCTGAAAAATTCCTATATATTCCTCGATGAAATGAAATTTTTTATGTTTACAATATGTTATTTTGACACATCTATTAGCAAATTTAATAGGAGTTCATTCTATTATTAATATAAAAAACCTTCGAGTGCATCATTATTCATTTTTTATAATAATTATTAATGTGTGCAAAACGTTACACTTAGTATTTTTTAGTTCAAAAGGGTAAATGAAATAATTTTCATAGCGATTAATTATAAAAAAATAAATTGACACTCAAATGTTTATGACTTAATATGAGTCTCAGCATAATAATATAGCTCTTATTAATAACCGTTGAGACGAGGGGTCGAAGATACGGTGGCCAAACAATTTAGTTCATCATGAATTGAATCCAGTGGGCCGAACCTGAGCACAAAATTAAACTTTTGTGAACAATAAGAGGAACAGCAGCTGATAGTATTCGAAGCTTTCCTTAAAATTGGGTGAGCTTTTTTTTATGCCCTAAAAATCTATAATTGTTAGGAGCAGTTAAAATTGTCAGAAAAAGTATTATTCACATCGGAGTCTGTATCGGAAGGACATCCAGATAAAATTGCAGATCAAATCTCAGATGCAGTATTAGACGCAGCATTATCGCAAGATCCGCTATCACGTGTGGCATGTGAAGTATTCACAACTACAAACACAGTAATTGTTGGTGGAGAGATCACTACAAAAGCAGAACTAGATATCGAAAAAATTGCCCGTAATACCCTAATCGGCATTGGTTACACAGATGATAAGTTCGGCATTGATGGTCATAACTGCAATGTACAAGTTTTAGTACATACGCAATCTCCTGATATCGCAATGGGTGTTGATTCTTCAAGCGATACAAAAGAAGTTGGTGCTGGTGACCAAGGTATTATGTTCGGTTTTGCAACGAATGAAACTGAAAACTATATGCCTTTAGCAATTGAAATGGCACATATGCTTGTCAAACGTGCAACTGAGTTACGTAAAAATGGTCAATTCAAATGGGCTCGACCAGATATGAAATCACAAGTTACCATTGATTATTCGGATAGTATGCAACCTAAAATTGATACTGTTTTAATGTCAATCCAACATGATGATGATTTTGACCGAGTAGCATTCATTGATTACGTTACAGAAAATGTAATTAAAGCTGTTGCGAAGCAATTTGGTATGAATGAAGACTTCCGCATTTTAATTAATCCTACTGGTCGTTTCGTAGTAGGCGGACCACACGGAGATGCAGGTTTAACAGGACGTAAGATTATTGTTGATACTTATGGCGGCGCAGCTCGTCATGGTGGTGGCGCATTCTCTGGTAAAGACTGTACAAAAGTTGACCGTTCAGCGGCATACGCAGCGCGATACGTAGCAAAAAATATTGTTGCAGCAGGCTTGGCAGATAAATGTGAAATCCAATTATCATATGCAATTGGTGTAAGTGAACCAATTAGTATCGCTTTAGAAACATTTGGTACAGAAAAAGTAGCAAAAGAAGAAATTCTAACAGCGATTCGTCAATTATTCGACTTAACGCCAACTGGCATTATTAACATGCTAAATCTACGTAAACCACAATATCAACAAGTTGCAGCTTATGGTCACTTTGGACGTAGTGATGTCAACGTAACTTGGGAAAAAACAGACAAAGTTTCTCAATTAGAGCAACTCTTAACAGTTGCTATGGGCCAATAATGCAATGCGTGCAAAATCGAGTGGCTACAGCGGAATTTTTAGCCACTCAAGACCGCATGCCATTATTTGAAGCTTTAGTCAATTATACTAAACAAGATGTTACGCCGTTTGATGTACCTGGACATAAAATGGGGCTACATGAAAACCCATTAAAATGGACGCTTGGAGAAATGACATTAAGAATGGACGTAAACTCGATGAAGGAGCTTGATTTATTAAGTCATCCGGAATCGGTTATAAAAGAAGCTCAGCAATTAGCTGCACAAGCATTTAATGTAGACTACGCTTACTTTTTAGTAAATGGCACTACTGTAGGTATTCTCGCGATGATTTTAGCGACATGTAAACAAGGAGATACATTGATTGTACCTCGTAACTGCCATAAATCAGTTATGAACGGCATTATATTAAGCGGAGCAAAACCAGTATTTATTCAACCTGAAGTTGATCAACATTTTGGTATTGCACACGGAATTTCAGTTGAAAACGTAAAAGTGTCACTTGCAGAAAATCCACAAGCGAAAGCTTTACTTGTAACGTATCCAACATATTTTGGGTCGATGAATCAACTGCAAGAAATTTGTAAGCTTGCACATGAACAAAATGTAACCGTTATTGTTGATAGTGCACACGGAGCGCATTTAACATTTTTACCTGATGCAAACGATGCCATTAGTGCTGGTGCCGATGCAGTAACAGTCAGTATGCATAAAACCGGGGGTTCATTAACACAAAGTTCGCTTCTATTACTACAAGAAAAACGAATCGATTCGAAGCATTTGCAAAAAGTATTAAATATGCTGCAAACGACGAGTGCAAATTATTTATTAATGAGTTCTTTAGATGTAGCACGAAGAGAATTAGCGGTGTATGGACAACAACGTTATAGCCAATTAAAGTCAATTGTTGATGCGGCAATTGAGGAAATTGAAAATAATTCACGCTATGAAGTGCTAAAAGCTGAATATGTACAACAAAATTTCAATCAATCCTATGATTGGACGAAACTTGTTATTCGTGTGAACGATCTCGGTTTAACTGGTTTCGAAGTTTACACAATATTGAAACAACAATATGGCGTTCAAGTAGAACTTGCTGAAGGATATGTCATAATGGCAGTCATTAGTCATGTTGATACGAATGAAACAATCGGTAAATTAGTACATGCGTTAAAAGATATTGAACGTATTCACGCAAAAAAAGATGTGATTCAGTCAGCTTATGTGACAGCGAATCAAATTAATAAATTAGCAATGACACCGCAACAGGCGTGTAATGCTGAAACAGAAACAAAGTTAATTTATGATGCGGTAGGTCGAATTAGTGCAGATTCATTAATGATTTATCCACCGGGAATACCACTAATTATCCCTGGTGAAGTTATTTCAGAGGAAGTAGTAGAATTATATAACTTCTATTATCTTAATTTTGGGAATGTTCTGTTCGAAACGAAAGAAGAAAATTATATTACAGTCGTAAGGGAGACAAATAAATGAGCATTGAATTATCAACATTAGGAAGACACGTATTAATTGAATTTTATGGTTGCCCAAGTGAAATTATTGAGCAAAATACATTAATCGAGCAGTTTATGAATGAAGCTGCTGACTATTCTGGGGCAACAATTGTAGAATCTTGCTTCCATCATTTCAACCCATATGGGGTTTCGGGTGCAGTAATTATTGCTGAATCACATTTAACGATTCATACTTGGCCAGAATACGGATTTGCTTCTGTAGATGTTTACACTTGTGGTGACTCTGTAAGTCCTTGGAAGGCAGCAGAATATTTAGAACAAAAACTGCAAGCGAAAAAGACAGAATCATTTGAAGTACCACGTGGAATGGCAGATAAAATTCGCCAATTTGCAGAACAAGAAATTGATACAATTCTAGTGAAACAAGAAGTATTAGAGGACGTGATTTAATGAAATGGTATACAGAACAATGGAGCGATAACTGTAAATTTTCAATCGGATACAACGAAGAGATTCATAGTGAACAATCTCCGTTCCAAAAAATCGATTTTTATAAAAGTGAAGAGTTTGGTACTTTCTTCACGTTAGACGGTTTGATGATGGTTAATGAAAAAGATGAGTTCGTTTATCACGATATGATTACGCACCCAGCATTCGCTACTAACCCAGATATAAAAAAGGTATTAATTATTGGTGGTGGTGATGGTGGGACTGCTCGTGAAGTACTACGTTACGAATCAGTAGAAAAAGTAGTTATGGTTGAAATCGATGAATTAGTATTCCGTTTAAGCCAAAAATACCTTCCAATTACAGCTGCAGGTGTCGAAGAAGATCCTCGTATGGAATTGATTTTCGATGATGGTTTAGCTTACGTTCAAAACGCAGCTGATCAATCATTCGATTTAATATTAGTAGATTCTACTGATCCAATTTCTGTCGGTGAAGGTTTATTTACAACAGCTTTTTATAAAGAATGCTACCGTGTATTAAATGAAAAAGGAATTTTAATTAACCAACACGAATCACCATACTTCACGGAGTATGCAGAAAACATGCGTAAAGCACATAAAAAAATTAAAGGTATTTTCCCAATCGCAAGCGTATATCAATTCCATATGCCAACGTATCCATCAGGACACTGGCTATTCGGATTTGCTTCAAAAGCATTACATCCAATTAAAGATATTCAAGTAGATGCTTGGGACAAATTTGCTCTAAAAACGAAATATTACAACACAGATTTACACGTTGGTGCATTCGCACTTCCTACATTTGTGAAAGAAGCACTTGATCGCGATGAGTAAACCTTTAAACGTAAAAGCTTACTCTTACGTCAGAGGATTATAGAGACTTTGGGGAGCTTGTTGTGAAGTTGCGGCTTTGTTAGATTTATATTTCCAGTGCCGTATCACAAGTAATAGTAAACCAGAAGTTTAAACTTATTGTATAAAAAAGTGAATAAACAAAAAAAGTCGCCTTATGGGCGACTTTTTTTGTAGGTCTTAAGGTGGAAGATAATTAGTATTTAATAGAAATATTGACAATTATTTTTCGGACAACTAAGCTTAATTAAAAGTAGAGCTGGAGAGGGGATTGCCAGTGGAATTCATTAAATTAAATTGTCCGAATTGTAATGGAAAAATTGAATATAGAGAGGGACAATCATTCAAATGTCCTTTTTGTGAAACTGAAATAATGTTGAAAGAGAATAAAGTTTATTATGTTGATCAGACGATTAATAATTATTATGGTACAACTTCTGCGCATAAAGATACACGTCCAAAAACGAATTTAAAAGCGCTTTTAATAATACCGATTGTTATCCTTTGTACATTTCTTGGCTATGTTCTTTTGAGTGGCAATCAAACAGAATTTGGTAACCATAAGGAAATACCTATTCGGAAAATGCCAGAAAGCGAAGTTCTTTTATTCTTTTTAAAAGATATTTTTGATAAAGGTGAAGCAATGCCGTCTAAAGAAGAAATCGCAAGTATCCGTTATTTGAAGGCATACTATTCTGAAGATCAATGGCATTTTGATTACAGTCTTGACGATCCGTTTACAAATAAGCAAGCCAAAATTTCTACCTATATTATTATAGATAAGTTATTAAATACACAAAAAATTGAACAAAAAGATTTTGAAGCCTTTACAGGATTGACGGTATTGAATCTGATGGGCGATTATGAAATATCACAAAGTGAAAGTGTAAGCTTCCGACATCTGGAAGGTTTAAAAAGCTATACAGGTCGCTTTAATGAATCATTTAGTAAAATTGCTGACTATTTTAGTGATAAGTCTAATGTTGTAGAGCTCTCTATTCAAATTCGAAGTAATGATGAACTTGCTTTATTATTAGAATTTCCTAACCTTCAATCACTTGAAATTTCGTATCATACCGAGGAGGTTACAGATTTCCCACTTATGAATAAACTGCCTTTAAAATTTGCCAACGATTTGAAGTGGTTGTCTCCGTTAAGTGATTTAGAGTCGTTAGCAATAGATTATAGTGAAGCAACAGATTTTAGCTCGTTCTATTCACTGAATCAATTACAAAATTTGAAACTTACAGCGGTAAAAAACTTAAAAACGCTTGATTTTATACAAAACATGCCTAGTTTGCAAACACTTGATCTTGAAAATATGGATATTACGAATGTAGAACGCCTTAGAAATAAGTCATCATTGAAAAAGCTTCGCTTAGCTTCTCTTTATAAATTAGAATTGCTTGATATTATGAACAGCCTGACTTCACTGACCGATTTATCGATAACTGGTTATAGTGGCCAAATAGCACCGATTGTAGCACCAAATTTAAAAAAAGCAGTATTAACAAGTACTTTCCTACCTAAGTTAGAGGCACCTACTTTAAAAGATTTAACTGTTGATATAAGTGGGGCACAGTCGTATTTGAATGGAGCAGAATTACTGAAATACCCACAGCTAGAACAACTTACAGCGATGGAGTCAGGCGATTTTACAGGCATTCGTTCTTTAAATCGTCTACCAAATCTGCAAACTATAAATTTAAATGAAACAACTTTTTATGAAGAGACGAGTGAATTATTCAATTTACAACATGTAAAAACGTTAAATTGTAATGAGTGTAAGTTCCAATTTAATAGTCAAAATTCGTTTAACAACAACAAACTGGAACATTTAACTTTGAATAATGTATCCTTCCGAATAGATAATGGTGATTGGGTACATGAAGTTGATCAGGTAATGCCTTACTTTGTTGGCCTTACAGCTTTGCATTCATTCACTATACAAGATAGTTCACTACAATCATTAAGTTTTATGGAAAAGTGGCAACAAATTGAGGAGCTTCATTTGGAAAATAACGCTATTTCGAATGTAGAGCCTTTAGTGAATTTGCCCAATTTGAAAAAGCTATATATTTTAGGAAATCAGGTACAAAATAAAGCAGTTCTAGACAATGGAATTATAATTTATTGAGGTAATGTGACTATCTATATATCCTCAAAATATGAATAAATTTAATCTCAGCAAAGTGTTTAGTGTACGGCTAAAATATAGGGCAATATAACAGTGTTTTTCCAGAAAGAAAAATCCGATTGACGTTTTATACTATTTTTTGTATTATATTGAAGAAAAGAATGCCCGGACTAGAACGGGAGAGGTTCATAGCAAATACCCTCTATAAAAAACTATGGAAACATGACAATATGCCATGTCCATATCGGACGTGGTTTTTTTTTATGTTTTTACTTATGTTTTAGTAGAATGATTGGTACTGCCTCTCTTGAAAAGTGTTGGGAAACATTTTACAAGGAGGTTTTTTTATGTCTTGCCGAAGCCGTGAAAATGGATTAAAGGATTGGACTTATTGGTACCAAGGCACACAATATTCGTTAAAAAAAAATAAGAAGAAAGCAGCTCTTTCTTAGAGTGCTGTTCTCGATATAAGGGAGTTTTTATAGATGAAGCAGGAAAAAGCAATTGTTGTATTTAGTGGAGGTCAGGACAGTACAACCTGTTTGTTCTGGGCAAAAGAACGTTTTGAAGAAGTTGAGGCTGTTACTTTTGATTATGGTCAAAGGCATCGTCTTGAAATTGAATGTGCGAAGGAGATAGCACGGGAGCTCGGAGTTAAGCATCACATTCTTGATATGTCACTCCTGAATCAGCTTGCTCCGAATGCATTGACGCGACAAGACATAAAGGTAGAAGACGGAGAAAATGGTGAGCTTCCATCGACCTTTGTACCTGGCCGAAATCTTCTTTTTCTTTCATTTGCGGGCGTTTTAGCGAGCCAAGTAGGAGCTAAGCATATTGTAACTGGCGTTTGTGAAACGGATTTTAGTGGATATCCGGATTGCCGAGATGTTTTTATTAAATCCTTGAATGTAACGTTAAATTTATCGATGGATGATTCCTTTGTGATTGATACACCGTTGATGTGGCTGAATAAGGCACAAACATGGGAGCTTGCCGATCAATTTGGAGCACTTGAATTTGTTCGGGAAAGAACGTTGACTTGCTATAATGGTGTAATAGCAGATGGCTGTGGTGAATGCCCAGCATGTAAACTGCGAAATAAAGGGCTTGATGAGTATTTGAGCTTCAGGAAGGAGTCTTAAAGCATGTCAGACTTTATAATTGTCGATAAACTCCAAAAAATAGATGAAGATATTCAAAGAAATCAATTGAACTATCATGCAAAGCGTGTACTCATAAGCAAAGAATTTACCTTCGA
The DNA here is from genome assembly GCF_044762845.1 of Lysinibacillus sp. NPDC096382. NCBI lineage: Bacteria > Bacillati > Bacillota > Bacilli > Caryophanales > Bacillaceae > Lysinibacillus > Lysinibacillus sp. NPDC096382. The sequence goes on along the minus strand of NZ_JBIWFC010000002.1, from coordinate 293,834 downwards.
TGCTGCTCATCATTTACACAATTATGAGGGGAAATGTAAAAACCTGCACGGTCATACGTATCGCGTAGTATTAGGACTGAGTGGATACACAGATGAACGCGGTTTGATGATTGATTTTGGCGATATAAAAGCAATATGGAAACAAAAAATAGAAATTCATTTGGATCACCGTTATTTAAATGAAACGCTTCCACCCATGAATACGACGGCAGAGAACATTGTTGTTTGGATTTACGAAAAGTTAACTGAGGCCTTGCTTGATAAACAAAGATATAACGGTGCTCGTGTAGAGTTTATCAGGCTATATGAAACTCCGACAAGCTATGCAGAAGCTAGACGGGAGTGGATGGAAGTTGAGTAAGGTACCTGTTATCGAGATTTTTGGACCGACGATTCAAGGTGAGGGAATGGTCGTTGGCCAGAAGACTATGTTTGTGAGAACTGCAGGCTGTGATTATTCCTGTTCTTGGTGTGATTCATCGTTTACGTGGGATGGTAGCGGAAAGTATCTTATCGTCCAAATGACAGCAGAAGAGATTTGGTCTGAGTTGAAAAGCCTTGGAGGCAGTGGTTTTTCATTTGTCACGATTTCAGGCGGCAATCCTGCACTCCATCAAAATTTGGAAGAACTCATTGCAATTTTAAAAGAAAATGACATAAAGGTCGGGGTAGAAACACAGGGAAGTAGGTGGCAAAAATGGATGTATGAGATTGATGAACTGACAATCTCACCAAAGCCACCTAGTTCTGGAATGACCACAGACTATTCGGTGCTCTCTGATATCTTCGAAAAGCTTAAAAATCGAAATAGTAATCACCATATATCTCTCAAAATAGTCGTATTTAATCAAGAGGATTACGATTATGCTAAACAAATTCACCATCGATATCCAATGATTCCTTTTTATCTTCAAGTCGGTAATGATGAGCTAACGTCGACTGACAATTCACGATTAATACTACATTTATTGGATAAATATCATGCACTGATTGATAGAGTGATTAATGATGAGGAATTCAGAGATGTCAAAGTACTACCACAGTTGCATGCCCTTGTTTGGGGGAATAAAAGAGGTGTATAGATAGTGTGTCATTACAAGAAATTGTATGGTGTTATCATTATTCATTAGGCTTCCATCAGATACGTGGTGTGAAAGTATAGGCAAATTTTTTATTAAAAGTGAGTTATAAGCTGAAACTATTTTAAATAGTGAATTCTTATTTAATGTCACACATTATATGTATAGAAATTAAAAGGATAGAAGAGCTTAAATAAATTCGCTCTATCTATCCTTTTTTACCACAGATATGACCCTATTTACTACAACAATTAAATCAATCGAATGTTGCAGTAATTTAAAAGAAGCTTATATCAATTATTAATTGTACATTAAGCCTATTTCTTAAACTTCTAAGTAATAAAAGATATAGGTTGTTTTCTAAAAGATTGTTGCTATTCAACTAACGAGGCAAGTTAATGAAAGGGAGTATTATTTTCCACTACAAATAATGGTACAATTTGGGTAAGAGGTGAGGTGAATGAGTCTTATTCTTTTTGCTTTTATTCACCTACTCATAGGATTAGTATTAATTTACTTTTATCGTAAATTACCAAAAGCAATAACTACATTTGCATTTGTCTTTCTTACTATGAGTTTTTTTACTGGGGAGTCGTTTTATTAAAGTAACGGGGCAATTATTTTTTTCATTCGGATTAATGCACCTGGCGATTGCTTTATTCATTCCTAATTTAACAGGTTGGGGTGACCCTCCTGGTAAACTTACGACAGTTCTAAATGAAATAATTGGATGGGTTCCTTATACATTAAGTATTATATTATTTTCAATTGATGCTTTGATTCTTATTTATGATTTATGGCAAACAAGACAAAGTGAAAGAAGTTAATTTTTATAGAAAAATGTATTGATTAAATAAGGAACTCAATCTTCATTATAGTGCTAACGGGGAAGTTTTGGTGAATAAGATTTTGTAAACGAGATGGAGAGGAATTGATATTTATGCTTTTGCTTGTCGTACCGTTATTAGGAGTTTTGTGGTTTTTAAATTTCACTACTTTTTTGAAGAATTTAAAGAATGGAAAAAGTACTCATAACCAAAATGTTATAGGAGCACTCTTAACTTTTATCTTTATCTTTTCTCTAATGTACTGCTATGCTGGAACCCATTAAATAAAAAAGATTGTGAACCATTGACTTAATTAACGGGGTGCTTTAGTTGAAAAGAGACAGCAATCACTGTCTTTTTTTACTACTTAAATAATTCAAAATGAGCTGTAACCCATTTGTTTTCGTTGTCTGAAATATACTGTTCAGCAAGAATCAGTCTTTGGATAAGTTCTTGTTTTGATAGTTTCATATACTTTCTATGAAGAATATCAAGGTTACGGTCGGGTTTTAGTTTCCTGAAATAAATGTCCAAATCTAAGTTGTTCTGCGGTTTATTTACTTTGCTATTTTCTTTCAAAGGTTTTACTATGAATTTTAATCTACTTTCAGCCCGTTATTAACAGGGATAGAAGGTTCTCAGTTGTTATTTATAACGGGATTTTTAAACATTTTCGTGATTGGTCATACTCTCGTTTATGGTGTCTTTGATAGGAGTTGAAATCGGACTTAAATTTTCACGTGTTGCTTTTTTGATGAACACACCAGGATTCTTCACTTTCGATGGTGCCTGATGCATTATCAATAATATTTCCAAGGTTCGTTTTCTCCCCACGACAGAGAAGATTGATAACATCTCATCAGTAGGAAAAGTAAGAGTAACTGCTTGATACGCCAGTTTCACTAACACTGTTTCATCGACTTCTGGTTTTATAGCACCTATCTGTTCAGCCTCACTAACTGGGATCACTTTATTATCCGATTCAATAACTATCCAACCTTCTTTATCACTGCCTGACCGTATCTAAAGTTTAATAGTTTCTTCGTGTTTACCTAATAAGTCAGCCACTTCTTTTACTTTATATTCTTTCAAGCGATTGCCTCCAAACAGAATGTATGTTTCAAGGATGTACGTTTTATTTTACCGAAACAATTAATTACTACGGATATTACTTATATAGGGTATATGTGGTAGTAAATGAGGTCGTTTAGGGTCTAACAAATAAAAAAAGTACACCACTATATATAAGTGAAGTACTAATTGTTTAATATAATGTGTGACATTAAACACAACCTCTTGAAATTACTGTTTTATATACATTCACTTGTCTTTAATTTTACAGAGTAGCCTATACTTTTTTTGTGCGCCCCAACATGTATGTGATCTATAGAGTATATATTTGAATCGTGGGACAGCAGTAGTAACTAGCCAAGTGCAAGAGTTCACACGGCGATGCGGAATCTGAAAAAAGTATCTAGTCTTAGGAACACGAACTTCATTTTGTATCCTCTTAGTGATAATTAACAAAATTGAATTTTCACAAATAATAAAAATTCCTACCATTTTATCTACTTTCCTATCTACATTTGTGTTAACTTATTATTAATATAAGTTAACTCAAATAGAAAGAGTAGGAGGCAATGACATCAAGTATTTAAAAAGTAAGATGGAGGAATAAAATGATCCGAAAGTTTTCTACATATGATCTTGCCCAGATTTCATTGCTAGCTTGTCTTATTATCGTTACAGGCATGTTTAAAATTCCAACAGGTTTTCCTGGGTCTGACTTTCAATTATCAGCACCTATTGCAGTTGCGATTGCAGCGGTATTTGGATTTAAGCGATATTTTCTAGCGGGGATTATTGCAAGTATAATCTTATTTTTACTAGGTATACACTCGATCTTAAATGTGGAGATCTCATTCATTTTTCGATTGACTGTAGGCCTACTTATTGTTTTATTTGGGACTTCAATTCCGGTACTTGTTTTGGCAGGCCCAATCGGAACAACGATTGCTAGATTTGGTTTGGCTTTTACGTTAGGAACTCCATTGTTACCGTTAGTAGTTTTGGCTATTCCAGGCATGGTAATCACAGCTGTTAGTGTTTATCCCATTACGAAAATGTTACAGACAATAAATAGGAAAGTAGCAGGTAATAATCATGTTAAAAACGTGTTATAGCATTCGAATGCGTGCGGCAGAAAGAAGCCCTGAACTAGGGGAAAAGCATATATCTGGTGGTGAACGGATAGGTAGTAAATCTCAGATAGAGCCAATTGTAAAGCAGTTATTGAACAAAGCAAGTAATCATTCGCGTGGAGATGCTGACTTTATACAAATTACCGTTGAAAAAATTGCGCATGATCAGATACAGTATTTGCCACCATTAGAAATTACGACAGTTGAGGCCGATTCAATTGAAAAAGCCCATAGTGAAGCAAGAAAGATACTAACCTCCTTAGGTGTTTCGGAACATGCATTGAATGTTGCTTTTCATCAACTTGATAGTCATCAAAACCTCCGTGGGGCGATCATTCTAAATAGTAAAAGCGGCTTACGGCTTGACGATCGGGGGGAGAAGGGTGTTCGTGTATCACGAATCGATTGGCAGGATGCTAATGGGGAGCTGAATGAGCGCGTCCGTGAAGCGTTGGCTCTGGCGACGAAAGTGGCAAATTCTCCGTTTACAATTGCAGAATTATGTTGGTCTGATGATCCAGATTACGTGACTGGATATGTAAGTAATCGTGCCATTGGTTATGTCAGAATTACACCGTTAAAAAGGGAAGGCTGCGAGAGCGGAGGGCGCATTTATTTTGTGTCAGATGAAGTTGAACTAGAATCTTTTATAGACTATTTAGAAAGCGTACCGGTTCTCATTAGGAGGGATTAAAAAATGGAGCATTGGTTTCAGCAGGAACTACAGTTAATAGAAGAGAAAGGATTGACAAGAAAGTTACGTTCGTTTTCAAATGGAAATGAGAGCGAGATCATCATGAATGGTAAGAAATTCTTGCTTTTTTCATCTAATAACTATTTAGGTCTTGCAACAGATTTTCGGTTAAGAAAGAAAGCATTTGAAGGTATTAGTAAATACGGTACAGGAGCAGGTGGTTCGAGATTAACAACCGGAAATTTCGTCATTCATGAACAGCTTGAATCTGAAATTGCGGATTTGAAAAAGACTGAAGCTGCCATTGTTTTCAGCAGTGGTTATTTAGCGAACATTGGTGTGATTTCGAGTGTGATGAAGGCTGGGGATATGATTTTTTCTGATGCTTGGAATCACGCGAGTATAATAGATGGTTGTCGACTTAGTACTGCAAAGACAATTGTTTATGAACATGCGGATATGGTAGATTTAGAGCATAAATTAAGGGGATCACGTGGAGATGGAAAGAAGTTTATTGTGACAGATGGCGTCTTTAGTATGGATGGTGATATTGCTCCACTTCCCGAAATAGTTGCACTAGCAAAGAAATACAATGCTTACATAATGATTGATGATGCGCATGCGACAGGTGTCTTAGGAAATGATGGCCGTGGTACTGCTGATTATTTTGGATTGAAAGATGAAATTGATTTGACAGTGGGCACGTTGAGTAAAGCGATTGGTGCAGAGGGTGGCTTTGTGGCGACGTCGTCCATTGCAAAGAACTATTTACTCAATTGCGCTAGATCTTTTATTTTCCAAACAGCTTTATCTCCAAGTGCGATTGAAGCAGCGCGAGAAGGAATCTTCATTATTCAACATGAGCCCGAACGAAGGGAACAATTGCTGAATAATGCTAAGTATTTACGTTTGAAATTGGTGGAATCGGGTTTTGTAGTTAAGGGAGGAGAAACGCCAATTATATCTCTTCTTATTGGTGATGCCCATGAAGCTATGCAATTTTCTGAGAAACTAATGGATGAAGGTGTTTTTATTCCAGCGATTCGACCACCAACTGTGCCAAAAGGGTCAAGCCGGTTGCGGATTACAGTGATGGCTACACATACAATGGAGCAACTCAATGTAGTCATAAATAACATTAAGAAAATAGGAAAAGAAATGGGTATTGTATCATGATCAAGAATGATACCGAGATAAATTCTTTTGATATAGAATAAATTGTTGTTGACTACTGCAAAATTCAAGATTAAAATCATCTTAATAAAACCCCTGATTCTTCTGCTTGGCGTAGAAAAATCAGGGGTTTAATTTATACCATTGCACGTTTTGTTATAAATGATTCAATGCTTTGACGCTCACTTTAACTGTTAAATCATGTTTTCCACCTGAATAAACGCCTTCAACAGGGCTTATATCGGAATAATCACGGCCAATGCATAAAATAATGTGATTTTCTAATACTTCTACATTGTTAGTTGGATCGAGACCAATCCAGCCGATTCCTGGTATCATGACTTCTACCCAAGCGTGGGTTGCAATATCACCGATTAAGGCAGAGTTTTCATCGACGTATAAATAACCGCTAACATAGCGTGCTGGAATTCCTTTAGCTCTTAGCACTGCAAGCATGACATGTGTGAAATCCTGGCAAACACCTCGCTTAAGGGAAAAGGCTTCGCTTGCAGTTGTCGTAACATCGGTTGCACCAGGAACGTATTCAAAAGTCGAGTATAAATATTGCATTAAATTTAATGAAAATAATACAGGATTTTCAGCATGACCAATTGCATGATAAACTTCCTCTAACTGATTTTCTGTCATAAACGTAAAATGTGTAAACTTTAAATAGGGCAAATAATGCTCATAAAACAGTTTCGAGTGAAAAATTGTCTGCATTTCTGGTGAATATTGAATGCGATGAATAAATGGTGCACGTTGAATGCTGACAATAGAGGTCGTTTGAATTTCTAGCACTTGATGCTGCTCAGGTATATAAAATGTACCAACCGTATTGCCCCATATATCTGTATGCTCACGCGTTAAAGATGAAGGAGTGATGGCAATTCGATAGGATAGTAAGCGCTGACGCTCATCGCCCCTTGGTTTTAAGCGGATTGTATTTAAGCTTTGATCGACTTCAGACTCATATTGAAAAATATTTGTATGTTGAATTTCAAATTTCATTGTGTCTGCTTCCTTTGGATTACTGACTTGCTTGCTGAAAGGGAGCTGTTGTTGATTCCTTTCAAGGTTGTACGCTGGGTTCATATAAATGATAAATTGTTGAAAATGTATTGCCAAAATCAATACATTGACACAATCTTTCCTCCATTAACAAAATAGTTTCCTCTAAGGTAATATTCCATAAATCTACATTCATCACGGCAAATAATAAACTCTTTAATGGGGTATGAAGCTCTAAAAATCTTGCTGAAAGAGGGTCGCTTTCTAAACAGATAAAAGCTTCTTCTAATTTTTCTAAGCAAAACATCACTGAACGTGGGAAATGTTTATCCTGTAATAAATATTGAATAACATAAAGTAAATTGGTTTGGCGATGCTTGCGTAAATAAGACTCCGTCGCCTCCGATAAATCAAGTAAAAACGATCCGTCCGCTTCTTTTAAAGAGATGGCTATTTCCTTATGTTGCTCCAGTATAATTAAAGCCATACGAATCGTCTTTTCTACACGTTCTAACCATTTCCCAACTTGCATGAAATAAAAGGGTAAATCTCGATCCATCGAGCCTTCGATAAGCCCCGTTACCGTCAAAGAAGTCTTTCGAACATTTTGTAAAAAAGAGTTTAGAACAATTAGTGGAATTGGTCTTTCACGTTTCAACATTTCTTGCTGTAATGATAAATAAAAGGCATTTTGCAATTCCCAAAGCTCAATGGGTATGCTATCTCGAGTTATACGGGCGTTTTCTCGAACTGCACGTAAAGTAGCATGGAGGGCATTGCAGTTATTATTAGAAAAGAGTAGATATTCGATAAGTGGATTGACTCGAATCGACTCATAAAAGGACATGTATTCTTCCTTCGAGGCACAAATATTTAACACCGCTTCCCAATGATCGATGTATTCATTTTCTTTGCCAGATTGCTCCAACATATTCAACAGCTGTACTTGTAATATATGTGCATTCGTTTGTGATCGTTCACTATATCGTGCCATCCAGTATAGTGCATCGGCTACTCGACTTAGCATACTGCAATTCCTCCTTTAATATCCATGTATCTTTTGCTCCTCCACCCTGGGAAGAGTTCACGACTAAAGATCCTTCTTTTAATGCTACACGCGATAAACCTCCAGGAAGCACATAAGTATCCTCGCCCTTCATGACATAAACACGCAAATCGACATGACAAGGATAAAATCTCCCATTCTGAAAAGCTGGTGCTCTAGACAAGCTAATTGTTGGTTGTGCAATGTATTGAACTGGGTTTTCCAATATTTTTTCTTTAAAAATAGCCATTTCTTCATCACTCGCATGCGGACCAATTAGCATATCATAGCCTCCTGATGCACTAACGTTTTTTATGACAAGCTCTCTCATATGCTCAAGGACCCAACCTCGCTGTCTATCATCAGCTAGATGATAAGTCTCCACATTACGTAAAATAGGTTCCTCTTTCAAATAATAGCGAATCATATCCGGTACATAGGCATACATCGCTTTATCATCAGCAACACCATTACCAACAGCATTTAAAATAGCAATATTTCCAGCTTTATAAGCAGCCATAATATGAGGAACTCCAAGTAAAGAATCCTCACGAAAAACAACAGGATCTAAGAAATCATCATCAATTCGACGATAAATAATATCAATTTGCTCTAGACCGTATATTGTCTTCTTATACACCTTATTATCTCGGACAACTAAATCTCGCCCTTCAACAAGCTGAATATTGAGCTGCTGTGCTAAAAAAACATGATCGTAATAGGCCGAATTATACATACCTGCTGTTAAGAGGACAGCTTTAGGTTCTCTATCTGGATTCATAGAAGGTGGACGATGAGCAAGAAGTGCCTTCTTCATAAAGGACATTTGTTTGTCGAGTGACTGGATCGTATGTTTAGAAAAAAATTCAGGATACACTTCCTTCATCACAGATCGATTTTGAAAAACATAGGAAATCCCTGAAGGATTGCGTAAATTATCTTCTAACACGTAGTAAACGCCATGTTCATCACGAATCAAGTCTATGCCTGCTAAAAAAATATGATTATCAATAGGTACTTTTACACCAAGCATTTCTTTATAATAATACCGATTGTTTTCAATGAGTTGTTTCGGAATAAGCCCATTCTCAAAAATGGACTGTTCATGGTAAACATCATGTAAAAAACAATTTAATGCTTTCACACGCTGCTTCATACCAGCTTCTATTACTTCCCACTGTTCATATGGAATAATAATAGGTATAAAATCAAAGGGCATTGTCCGCTCTGTTCCACCTTGTGCACCATATACGGTAAATGTAATGCCTTGTTTAAGGAATGTTGATTGTGCTTGCTGATATTTTTCATCTAATTGTTCCTTAGTGAAAGCATGGAGCTTATGGTGGAAAGACCGATAATGAGGCTTCGGTTGATTACCTTCGAACATCTCATCAAAAAACATACCAGATTCATAGAACTTCATCATATGGATCGCCCTCCGAATTTAAGTAGTCGAGAAAACGTGTTACACTTAGTAAGAATCAATATCGCCTTGGCGACATTGTAGTAAATGGGTACCAATTGAAAAGGCACCATATCCGCATTCATCTCATCACCTTTAGAGTAATGAAGATAAATACATATAAAAGGAGCAAATGAAATGACAATCATTAATTTAATGCAAGCGTATGAGCTAGACAAGCTTTCAAAATAGATTTTACTGATGAGGAGATTTTACGCACATTGCAAACAGGGGATGTATCAGTTTGGCAGGAAAAAGTACCAAACTATGAATTTTCCGAAACAATGGCACTTTACCAAGAAGGGGAGCAAATTTTCATAGATGCTCTGCACGGTAACTACAGTATCAAATATGTAACTTTGCCAGGCATTAAACGCTTATTGTATATTCGTCTCCAATTAGAAGAAGGAAAGGATTATCAATTATTAGAAACGGGAATCCAGCATTTAACTTGTGATGAGGAAGTTATCGCTAAACTTCAACATATGCTATCAACAAACTGGTCTCTAGCCAAACAAGTTGATGGGACGTATAGTATTTTTGTAAAGTAACGGTTTTCATACCGAAATCGACAAAAATCCAAATAATTCCACGTGTATTGTGAGAAGAATCGACACGTACAGTTACCCATCTTTTTATTTTTCGAATCGTCTCAGAGCATTTAACTCACTAGATTTAAATATTCATTTTTTTTGCTCTTTATACCTAAAAAATGAAACTTTCATAAAAACTTTTAAAAAAGGTGATTTTCTTTCTAAAGAGAATCATCTTTTTTATTGTCCATAAAAGGAACGTTTGTTCTGAGTTGTGAGAAAGAGCATTTTTTTCACTATAAAGTTCCCAAATTTATATTTGGGAACGTTTTTTTGTGGTAAAATAGAGAAAATAGAGGTGATTTTATGGAAAAGACAAAGCTTCCTAAAATAATGAGAGATTTCCTTGTTTATTTAACGACGATTAAAGGGAAGTCTCATCGCACAAGAAAAGAATATGAATATGATTTGACATTGTTCTTCCGTTTCTACATAGCAATTCAGAATGATCATGAACTATCAGATTTAACGAAAATAGATATTTCAACTATTTCAATAGAAGAAATTCGCGAAATGACACTAGAGGATCTTTATTTATTTATGGAATATTGCGAGGTGCAGCGAGGGAATTCAGCTTCTGCGAGAGCGCGTAAAGTAGCAACGTTAAAATCATTTTTTAAATATTTAAAAGGGAAACGACGTCTACTAGAGGAAAATCCGGCAGATGAATTAGAAACGCCAAAAATAGGACGGAAAAAGCCTATCTATATGAACATTGAGGAAGCCACGCAATTTATCGATGGCATCCAGCCAAATCGTGCTTCACCGAGGAATTATTGTATGATGATGTTTTTCTTAAATTTAGGGATTCGTGTGACGGAGCTTTGTCAGCTAAATAGGTCATCTATACAAGGTCGCTACTTAACGGTTGTTGGTAAAGGGAATAAGGAGCGGACAGTATATTTGAATGATAGCTGCATCCAGGCACTTGCAGACTATGATAATAGCGGAAAGGCTGCATATAAAGGAGGGGACGAGGAGCCTCTTTTCGTCTCACAAAAGGGAACACGCTTCACCCGTCAAACCGTTGCAAAAATCGTTAAACAAATTAATCAGCAATCGGGACTTCAAAAAGAACGCCTGACACCGCATAAGTTACGGCATACTTCCGCGACAATGATGTATAAATCTGGGGCAGATATTCGAAGTCTCCAGCATATACTTGGCCATTCAAGTGTTGCAACGACACAAATCTATACTCATATTGAAGATGAAGAGCTACAACATGTACTCGAAAATAATCCGTTCAATATTGTTCGTACTAGAGAACATTTCATTGAATAAAATAGGCAACTAAAAAAGCCGATTTTCCTTACTTGTAGGAGTCGGCTTTTGGTTCTATTATCTGGTTGTTAGCTTCCATTCCATCAATAGAGTTTGTTTGCTCAATAAACTGTCTTTCAATTGGCGTAAATTCGTGATGTAAACGAGTAATTAAATATAAATCAACGAATCTAAAGGTTGATGGTACATCTAAGTATTGTTCAATGTTGTATCGTCTTGCTATACGTTTAGAAACTAAAGTAATTCCCATACCCATCATGGCAAATTGTAACAAAGTTTCTGGGTCTCCTACTTCAATTATTTCTCCCTGCGTAATAGTTAAATTCATACATATGTCTCGCAATATTGAAAGATACAAACAGTTATCAGATAGCACAAGTAAGTTTTTTTCACATATATAATCCTCGAAGATTGTACTCCGATCAATACCTTGACCTATGATAATCATTTCTTCAATAGCAACTTTTTTATACTTTATATTATTATTTTTTAATGTGCCAATCGTATAGGCTAGATCAATTTTCCCTAGCAGAATTTGATTTTCTATATACTCTGTTGAACCTGTTTTTAAGGTTACCGATAAATTAGGGTATGTTTGATAAAGCTTATTTAAAGCTTGTGATATTTGAGTTCCTCCCATTGAAATCATCGTACCAACTCGTAGTTTTTCCTCATGTTTTTTCATCATATTTTCTGTTTCTTCCCAAAAAAACAATATTTTCTTAAATTGATGATATAATTTTTCTCCATCTTTTGTTAGTGTTACACCTTTAGAATTTCGAATAAATAATTCTTGATTATAATGATTTTCGATTTTTTTAATTTTTGCCGTCATATTTGATTGTAGGTGATTCAATTTAGTGGCAGCAGCTGATATACTTTTCAATTCTGCAACTGACACAAATGCTTTCATGTTTTCAATATCCATTTCTATTCACATCCATCAAAAAAAGTGATAGGGCCATCATTAATTAACACTTAAAATGATGTCTTGTTTTCATTATACTTTGTAAAAGGATATAGAGAAACTTTTATTAGTGGAGTTTGTCATTCCTAGCTAGTCTTCAGCACGCTAAGTTTTGAGGTGGGAGTCTTTGTAGCCGTCGCTTCGATTTCGCTATAGATACATTACTGCCAGTTAATAGGAGGTATAGTTAATGGAAAATAGAATTATCAATGTAGGGATTATAGGTGGATCTTTGAATAATCAATGGGCAAGTCAAACACATATTCCAGCACTAAAGAACAATCCCTTCTACAAAATAACAGCAATTGGAACTTCCAATATTGTTACTGCTGAAAAAAGTGCTAAAATCCTAAAGGCACCTCATGCTTTTACAAACTATAAGGAATTAGCGCAATCGAAAGATGTTGACTTAGTAGTTGTAAGTATCAAAGTCCCTCATCATTATGATGCTGTACTAGCAGTATTAGAAGAAAATAAACATATTTATTGTGAATGGCCACTAGCTATTCATACGCAGCAAGCAGAAAAAATCGCTCAATTGGCAGAAGAAAGACATATTCATCATGCAATTGGACTACAAGGTAGGCAATCTCCAGAAGTTAACTATTTAAAACAAGCAATTCACAAGGGGGATATTGGTAAGGTTATTTCCTGTACTATGCAAGTTGCAACACAAGGAAAAGGTGGAATAACAGATGAAAAAGGCCGTTATCTATTACACGAAGATAATGGAGCAACCCTTCTTTCCATTAACGGCGGGCATTCACTAGATGTTCTCTGTTATATTTTAGGTGATTTTAAAGAACTATCTGCTACAATGAATGTCCACTATACCGAAGCGTTCGTACAAGAAACAGGTCAGTCAATAGAAAAAAATACAGCTGATCAAATATTGATACAGGGGACGCTCGTAAATGATACTTCAGCATCTGTACATATCCAAGGAGGGGTTTATCCTTCTTTTCAATTAGAAATTAGGGGCGAAAAGGGAGCATTTCGCTTAACACAGAAAAATTCCTATGGCCATATCCAATTTGGGAATCTTATCATTGAAAAAATGATCCATCCAAATAATTTGTTTAACTCTAAAGATATTTTAATTGAAGATGTAAAAATATCAGAACAAAATAATGACGCTATAAGTTATGTGAATCAAGCTTATACGATGTTGGCAAAAGATATTGTTGAGAGCAGAAAGCATATTCCCGATTTTAATGACGCTGTCAAACTGCATCGATTGTTAGATGTAGTTCGAAAATCTGCAAAGACTGGTAAACGAATATTCATAAAGCAACTATAAAAGAATATTTCACATTGTATAAAACATATACAGAAAAGGGAGTAAAAAAACATTAGTGGAGGAGATACAAATGAATCAATTAATAAACGATCATCTATGTGAAACAAGAAATAACTTAGTTGAGGAAATACAATTATTAAGTGATAGTCAATTCAATGCTAAGTCTGATGTTAATTGTTGGAGTATCGCCCAGGTTTGCCATCACTTAACTTTAACGGAAGAGTCTTTTATAAAAGTAATTGCATGGGGTTTAAAACAAGAGAATAGTCAGCAAAAGGAACGTAAAAATGTTCACCTTATATTAGATAGAACAACGAAAGTTCCAGCACCAGAATTTCTTGAACCTGCTAATGACTTTTTGACAGTTCAGCAAATCATTGCGCTGCTTGACGATTCTAGAAAGAAATTTACAACTTTCCTTGATACAATTGAAGATCCATCTCTATTAACAGAAAAAATCTTTAAACATCCTGTTCTAGGCGAATTACCCCTTGATCAATGGATAGAACTAGTTTATATTCATGAACAACGGCATATTGAACAAATAAAAGAAATCAAAGCACTCATCAAAGTTGAGCATTAATGACCTAATTGGAGATTGAATACAAAGAATGAAAAAAAGAAAAGCACGACATTATGTTAAAGAAATTATAATAGAAATTTTAAATTCAATCGTATTTGAAATAATTTGGAACATCTTAATTTTTATTCCTAGAATGAGTATTAGATTATTGAAGAATATATGATGAAGGTCCAATTTCTAGTGAGCAACAAAAGAGATTGATAAATAGACATAAAAAAGAAGGAAGGGGCAAAGAGCTTTCCTTCTTTTTGTATGCTTTATGGTATAATTATTATTATTTACTATTTTTAGGTAGGAGAAGTTATGAAGATTTATAAATCAATTTGTATATGATCGTTTATTTTACTCTTATCCGGGTGTAATGCATTTCAGCTAAAACAGCAGTATCCTCTTCAAAAGTAACGTCAGAGGCTGTAAAAAGTGAACCTGTTGTCCTAGATATCACTCAAAAAGAGAAAGGCCCAGAATCAGGAACCACTCACCCAATTGAGATTGATGAAGAGATAACGTCTTCATAGGTGAAAGTAAATCATACTTTACTTATGATGGAGATGTTCCATCACTGGTACTGAAAGCTTTATATACAAAATTCGAAATGTAGATAAAGAAACAAAAGTTGTAAATGGTATTTTAAAAAGCAACGAAAGATAAAGGTAGAGGTAGAATTACTTCCTTGAATTAATATGTGAAAATAGCGAGAGCCATTGTTTTGATCAATATCAAAACAATGGCTTGTGATATGTTTTTAATCAAACTATTTAGAAATACTTGACGAAATAAACCATCTGTTATATATTAAATAAAAATAAAAACAACTGTTATAAAACAGCTTGGTTTGGAGGAATTCTAATGTCAAAGTATCGTGATGGTTATGAATTTTATTGTGAGATGTGTGAGCGCTATGGTCTTGAGCCAATTTCATTCCGCTACTATTTGCTACAGTTATCACAGCAACAACTTTCAGCTTATAATATGCAAGCCAAACAATTAGGAATTTGAAAGGTTTGTAATTAAAGGATGTGGTTATAACGGAAGCCGACGTGAATATTTTATGAAATGCCCAGCCATACTAATTTAAATGGACTGGGCTTTTGTGCATTTGAAAGAAATATCAGAAAATTCATTGACGTGGCAAACCGTCTGTTATATATTATAATTAAAAATGTAATTCTGTTATACAACAAGATATGTCAATCAATTATCACAAGAACAATTAGAATATTATAATGAAACTGTACAATTGAAAGGAAGTTATTAATATGACAGATTATCGAAAAGGCTATGATTTTTACCGACAAGTGTGCGAGAAACATGGTTTAGAGCCAATAAATTTTTACTATTATATATTAAACTTATCTCAGGAACAATTAGATGCCTACAATGAACGAGCTAAAACATTGGGAGGTCAAATACAATATGAAATCTCTTAGCTTATAAAAATGCCTCACTGTCTTTATGTGACAGTAAGGCATTTTGACTTCATATCATAAATGAAGCAATTATTCAAGTGTAGTAAAATTACAGAAGATTCATATATTATAAAGATAACTAGGCTAAACATAACATATGAATAGCACTAAGGTAATTAAAGTAATCAAAAACTATCGTATTAAGTAAGTGAAAAGACCTTATTATTAGGGGCTATTTTATTGAAAACCATCAAATGTAGATTTGAATGGTTTGATATTTGGGTTGAATTAACTGCTTTTCTAAGACTATAATATAATTACATAAAAAAGGGCGATATCCCATAACCTTATACCCCGTGGAAATATAAAATAAAAGTACCAAACCCCTCTAATGAACGGAGAATGAAAATGATGAATATCACGCCTGATAGTATCAATCAAGTTAACTATAGTCTGAAAGAATTACAAGATATTTTTTCAGTAATGAATAGTTCAATCATTGTAGCAATTACAGATCGAACTGGGAAAATAACGTTTGTTAATGATCATTTTTGCAAAATATCTAAATACACCCGTGAAGAATTATTAGGGCAGGATCACCGTTTACTCAATTCAGGTTTCCATCCAAGATCCTTCTTTAGAGAGATGTGGAAAACTATAGGCAAGGGTGAGATGTGGAATGCCGAGGTGTGTAATCGAGCGAAGGATGGCAGCCTTTACTGGGTGAAGACAACGGTATTTCCTTTTCTTGATGACAATGGTAAACCGTATCAATATATTGCTATAAGGGTCGATATTACCGCACAAAAGGATATAAAAAAGATAACTCATATTGCTTATCATGATGAATTAACAGGACTACCAAATCGTCGTAAGTTAGAACAACGTTTAGAAAATGAATTTCATCAATCTCGACGTACAGGAGAGAAGTTTGCGTTATTTTTCATTGATGTAAATCGTTTTAAAAACATTAACGATGGACTTGGTCATATCATCGGGGATATGTTCTTAGTAGAAATGGCGAATCGTCTACGCAACGTTGATTATACATCAAATTCTATTTACCGCCACAATAGTGATGAATTTGTTATTATACTAAACGACGTTGACTGTATTGAGGACAAGGCTGATGAAATAATTAGCGTCTTTAATGAGAGTTTTGTTGTTAATTCATATGAATTTTACGCAAGTATTAGTATTGGAATTAGTACTTTCCCAGATCATGCAAACTCTCCTGAGGAATTATTGAAAAATGCAGATATCGCCATGTATGCTGCAAAATCTTCACGGGGTAATCAATACCGCTTTTATCGTCCAAATATGGAGGAAATCAACGATAAATGGTTATTACTTGAAACAAAGTTACATCAAGCGTTAAAAAAAGATAGTTTAGAATTACATTATCAACCGAAAATCAATTTAAAAACGAATACAGTGATTGGCATGGAAGCATTGCTTCGCTGGCATGACCCTGAACTAGGTTATATGCCACCGGATCGCTTTATTCCATTTGCTGAGCAATGTGGGCTCATTAATGATATAGGGGTCTGGGTGTTAAGGAAAGCATCTGCCCAGGTACGCACTTGGAATGAAGTACATAATTCAAACTTACGTGTTGCCGTAAACATTTCTCCGATTCATATTAGTACATCAGGCTTTGTTGAAATGATACATGAAGTTATAGCAGAAACAAAAATTGATCCGCAGTTTTTAGAAATTGAAATAACAGAAATGAGTATGCTGGATTATACCGAGGACTTAATTAATACAATTAAGCAATTAAAAGCACTTGGTATTACGATTTCATTAGATGATTTCGGGACTGGTTATTCATCGTTAAATTATTTAAAAACGTTCCCAGTAGATGTTTTGAAAATCGATCGTGCATTCGTCCGTGATATTGTGCCTGAAAAATCAGGCATAGCCATGATTTCAGCTATGATCTCTCTAGCGCATGCCTTAAATCTTCAAGTAGTAGCTGAAGGTGTCGAGGAAGAGGCAGAATTAAACGTACTACGTGAACATGGCTGCGAGTACGTACAAGGCTATTATTTCAGTAAGCCATTATCGGTAGAGGACTTTACACAATTGATAGTAAAAAGTAGATAGTTCTAGGTAGTTCAATATGGAGGATCTTGTCTTTAGTTTGGACAAGATCCTCTAAGTGTTTATGTAAAGGAAGGTTTAGAATATCTCGATATTTCCTATGTGCGGAGCTAACGTTAAAGTTTGGATCATCACCAAAGCATGTGGTTGATTTCCGTTCCGACTGGGCGCTTTCCTGGGGGCGTCCGATGAGCCGCTTCGCTTCGCTGCAGGGTCTCGGGCCAACACGATGTTGGTCACGAAGGCGTTATCACAGGATGTGATGCTTTTAGCCTTCGTTCCTCTATCGCTGATCCCCGAGGAGTCGCCCAGTCTCCACTCCAATCAACTATTTACATAGTAGACGTTTTAACAAAAGTCATCCACAACTTTTGGTGATGAACCTAAGGTTTTGAATTTTGCCTATGCTAAAATTTCATTTTCTATAAAGGAGATAATAACATGGTCCATTTCTATTTATCTGATTTGTTAAAACGTTGCAACTATAAATTGAATAAAACATTACTTATTCGTCATTCGCTAAAACATGAGCGTTTCATCAATGCATATCGAGATGGTTTTTTACGTGAATATACGCAAAAACAGCCACCTCATTTTTTCGATGCCTTTGATCATATCATTGTCTTTTCCTCAGATGAAGGGACGACATCGAAATACTTAACATCGTATGAAGTAAGACATGGAGAGCAACCAAATGTTTCCCCATACTGTTCGCCATTTTTGCTAGAGCCTTATAAAGATGATATCATGCATCCTTTATTTGAAATTTCAAATGATCCTTTACGTACATATGAAAGTAAATTATTTATAGAATGGGGTAAAGCCGCTGTGAAATGGTATCAAAAAGGGACAAATGAGAAAATCATTACACAGCTTGTAAATACGAGTCAATTTGTCTTTCCTGGATACGAAAACGTCCTATTAACATTTAATGAGTTAAAACAAATCATCGATGACCCTCAAACATATGCAGATTGGCACATTGCCTTAAGTTCAATCAATGCGATTTACGCAATTACAGATTGTTCTAACGGTAAAATTTATATCGGATCCTCATACAATAAAAATGGTTTACTTGGACGGTGGTCAGATTATGCCACAACGATCCATGGAGGCAATGAAGCATTTAAGCAGTTACTTGCGAAAAATACAACAGCAAATTTACAATTCCAATTTACAGTTTTAAAAGTGCTACCAAAAGATATAACAGCATTAGAAGCAATCGAAATTGAAAGTAGCTTTAAACGAAAGTTACAAACCATCCCTTTCGGCTATAATCGCAATTAACGGAGCAACAAATAATGAATTACAAATCAATTGCTAAAAAATACTATGTAATTGTGCTTGCTAGATGTAATTTCGTCTATAAGTAAAATAAATTTTCTAATATTTCCCGAAAAATAATCGTTTTAATATTTGAAATTATTGAACTGTTTTGCTAAAGTTATATAAAATATAAATTGTTGATGTGGCCAAGTAAGTAAGAATAGTGAAACAGAGAATATAGCAATTGCTGAGAGCTATATCACCGCTTCTTATCTGAACCCTACCACGGAGATGTTATGCAAACATAACCGAGTCGTTTTCGTTACAAAACGTTAGAGGGTTTTAAGGTTTTCTTAAAACTAAATCAAGGTGGTACCACGTTTAGTCTGCACAAAGACGTCCTTATTTGTAGGACAGCTTTGTGCTTTTTATTTTTTAGTGGCTAAAGTTGCAAAAATGGAGGAGAGAATATGACAACACAACAAAATGATTTTTCGAAATGGTACATCGAGACAATCCAAAAGGCAGACTTAATGGATTATACACCAGTACGTGGCTGTATCGCATTCAAACCAGACGGCTATGAAATTTGGGAATATATTCAGAAAGAAATGGACCGTCGTTTTAAAGAGACAGGTCATCGTAACGCTTATTTCCCGATGTTAATCCCTGAATCCTTCTTCCAAAAAGAAAAAGATCATATCGAAGGTTTCTCACCTGAGCTTCCTTGGGTAACAGAAGCAGCAGGCGAGAAATTAGAAGAACGTTTAGCACTTCGTCCAACTTCTGAAACGATGATTGGACATCTCTATTCGAATTGGATCAAAAGCTACCGTGATTTGCCGGTCTTAATTAATCAATGGGCAAATGTTTTTCGTTGGGAGAAAAAAACGCTTCCGTTCATTCGGACATCTGAATTTTTGTGGCAAGAGGGCCATACAGCCCATATTGATGAAGAAGATGCACGTCAAGAAACAATGCAAATGTTAACGATCTATAAGGAAGTAGTAGAGGGTTTACTTGCCATTCCTGTCTATGATGGACAAAAAACACCTTCAGAACGTTTTGCAGGGGCAGTCGATACATTTTCTATTGAAGCAATGATGAAAAATGGGAAGGCCGTACAAGCTGGTACCTCTCACTATTTAGGGACAAAGTTCGCTGAAGCTTTTGATATTAAATATTTAAACAAAGCTAATCAGCATGAATACGTACACACAACATCTTGGGGCACTTCCACACGTTTAATAGGTTCAGTAATTATGGTTCATGGTGATGAGCAGGGGCTTATTTTACCGCCACGAATCGCACCAACTCAAGTTGTCTTAATTCCTGTAGGACCATGGAAAAAGAACCCTGAAATTATAGAGAAACTAGATGACCTTTTTGCAGCCCTTAAAAAGAAGGGAATTCGAGTGCGTCTAGATGATTCGGACCAATCACCAGGCTACAAATTTAATGAATGGGAATTAAAAGGTGTACCAATTCGAATTGAATTAGGACCACGTGATTTAGAGAACAACCAGGCATTGTTAAAAGCACGAGATGAAGATGACAAGCAATCCATTGACCTGAATAACATTGTTGCAGCAATTGAGGCAGAATTATCAACAATGCAAACTCGTTTATTCGATAAAGCATGTAAATTCCGGGATGAAAACGCTCATATAAATATCGATACACTGAAGGATTTACAGCAGCATATTAACACTTCCAAAGAAAATGGATCTATTTCTGGGTGGATTCTTGCTGGATGGTGCGGAGATGATGCATGCGAGGAAAAAGTGAAAGAAGAGACAAAATATACTTCTCGTAACATTCCGTTTCATCCACCAACTACGAAATCTACTTGTATTTGTTGTGGAAATGAAGCAAAGCATACAGTTTGGTTTGCTCAGGCGTATTAAATAGTTGTCAAATTTGCTTTCAAACACAAGTATTCAACTATTGGAAATATGTCCATATTTCTAATCCATTATCTGACATCTTTTCTAACTCTTATTGTTTCGTTCTAACTGTTTCGATTTCGTCTGAACGATAGGCTGTTTTTTTATTTCATTGATGAAGGTGGTCATATCATCGACAAATATTATTTGCACGTGAATGGCTCGTCATACAACTTCTTGCTATTAGCCAAGAACCATTGTAACTTTCACTATCCTTTCGCTACAGGAAAATTAGTTACAATTAGATGTTTCTACGACGAGTAATCGATTGTCACTATCCTCGTCATAAAGGAGATGTCTCAAAATAGCTTTTCAGACATCTCTTTTTGTATTTTAGACTAGTTTGAATAGGAATGTTTGTTCTATAATAGATTTAACTTGAATCTAGACATTACAGTTTCCACAAGAATTTATGAAAAATCGTTCAATTATTGAACAACTTTGAAAGCAAGTTCGAAGGCAATCCCTATTTCCGATTAACAATGGAATGTCTTAAAAATGAAAAAGTATAGCCACTAAAGCTTATAGATGGAGACATGGAGTACTTGCTACAAATTTTCGTTTTATTGATTTCAACAAGGAACGTAGAGCAGTGGTGAACAGAAAATGAAAGCTTATGCTCCTTAGTACTAGGGGCATCTAACTCCAGTAGTGCGGATAGTTGGTTTCGGTTTGGATGCTTGAGGAAACCGTAAAACATGATAAGGTCAGTTAACAAATAAGGAGACTAATACAATGACAAATGATACTTTACAATTATCCCAGAAATGGCGAGAAGAGGGGTTACGTTATGCAAGTGAAATTAATGCCTACGTGCGCAGAGGATTAGAAACTAACTGGGAGGCACCAGGAGAGGAGCCAATTGAAGATTCACGCGGACAATTAGCTTCGCAAGTTTACCAGTTTATTAAACAGGCGAATAGAACAAAGGAACAGGAAACGCTCCGTGAACAGTTTCCAGCTGCTTCTTGGCCATTTCAGGAAACGCACAGCCAACTGATGCGAGCTGTTTATCCAATTGCATTTCTCCATGATGGTGCATTACTTGTTGCAGCGCAAAATGAAGATTTTTCACGAACTGTCTATGTGATGGATAAACAGGAAGCAAACCGTATCGAGCACATACAAGCAGCAAGTTGTTCTGCGGATGGGCGCGACATTGCTTTGATGGATGAGCTAGGAGTTCGTATCGTACGCGAGCCCGATCGAGAGTTGAACGGCACTTTGCTGGCTACATACAAATGGGCGACAATCATCGACCAATTGCACGAAAAATACCCCGATATTGAGACCTTGCAGCCAGAAAGCTATCGAAGCGCAGATGTCATTCCATTCGCTGATGGCACGAAGTTGTTGGTGGTATCGCATGATGGCATTTATTTGATTGAGGAAACTGATGCCCTCTTGTTGCACCCGTCAGTGGAAAATATAAGGGAGTGGGCAGAGGAAGAGGATGACTTCACAGCAAGTTTAGCGATGCCACATGGAGCTGTTTCGCGAAGCAGCAGATGGCTGGCTTATGGAAGTCAAGACAGCGATCATATGTTGTTAGATATGGAAAAGTATGTTATGCATTCGTTTGAACCGATGTCGAGTTATCCGCATTACAGCTTGTTCAGTGCCGATAATGAGCATGTTTGGTTCAATGCATGTCATTTTTATAATGGATGTACACTTGGTATCTCACTCCATGATCTTAAACCGGACAATAATGAAGAGCCCCTTTCAATAGATGAAAGTATGCGTGTATATGCCGGTGTTGCAGTGCAAGGGGGCAACATTTTGGGTGACGCATATGGTTATTTACGAATGATTGATTTGGAGGGGAATGAACTTTGGCGTTACTTCGTATCTGGGACAATCAGTGGCATGGCATTAAACTCTGATGAGACAATATTGCTTGTCGGTACATACAATGGAATGCTACATATACTTGATTTAACAAGTACAGAGCCAAGTCCGTTTGAGATTAGCACAAGTTCAATACGTGAATCGTACCGCTGGATCATCTGGGATACTCAGCAACCACTGTACTGGTAGTTTTTATAGGCAGATTCTTTAAGGTTTATTTTATCAACATGAATGTATGAAAAAAGCTTTTACATATCAAGACGAAAAATCAAATAAAATTTGGACAATTGATTATTCTTCTTGTATCACTTTTCCGGAAATGCAACAGGCATACTAAAGTGACAAGGCGAAAATAATACTAAATGGAATAAAGGCTATAATAAAGGAATAGAAGTATCTACTTTCATGTCCGTAAACGCGGACGTCAAAGTGGGTACTTCTTTTTCAAGTAGAGGTAGTTTAAATAGGGACAAAAGAATTACTGATATGTCCAGGCTTATTTTTAAGATTTGAATTTAATACATCAAATTTTTTAAAAAAGCATCTTGAAATACAAGTACACGGTGGAGGAGAAGCTCAGCAAATTATATATTAGTATTATTGATTAGAGAATAAAACGAATGGAAGTATCCCAAAATAAAAATTGACTGGACACTAAATGGTGTCGTATAATTAAGACACCATTTAGTGTCCAATTTAAAAGGGAGAGGAGATTTTGAGCGAGAAAAATCAAGACCGTGATGTTTATGCTGCTATTGCTGACCCAACAAGACGTCAATTAATACGCTTGCTGGCGGATGCGGAAGAATTACCTCTTCACGAATTAACGTCTCAATTTCAAATGGGGCGTACAGCAGTTTCTAAGCATTTGGCGATCCTTAAAGATGCTGATCTCGTAATTGCTCGCAGGGTTGGTAGGGAAACGAGATATCGATTGAATGCCAAACCATTGCAAGAAATTCAAGATTGGGTATCGTATTACGAAGGATTCTGGAAAGAAAGAATGGCTAGATTAAATCTTTTATTGGAGGAAGAAAAATGAAAGCAGATGTATCTTTAGATTATCAATTTACAAGTTCAATCGAGAAAGTTTGGAACGCATTAACGGATTCGGACACTCTTGAAAAATGGATCTGGAAAAATGACTTTAAACCAATCGTAGGGCATAAATTTCAATTCCGAGCTGAGCCAAATGAATGGTGGGATGGAATTGTCAATTGTGAGGTGCTCAAAGTAGAAGAACCTCATACATTATCTTATACTTGGGCAAGTGCCGGAGAAACAACTACTGTGACATGGACGTTGACAGAAGGTTCAGATGGCACTACACATTTACATCTTGATCAAAGCGGATTCAGTGAAGCAACAAAAGCTCGTCAAGGAGCAATCGAAGGAGCTAAATACGCTTGGGTTAACAATGGTAATCAGCTCGAAAAAGTGTTAGCAGAACTGTAAACTATTTCTCCATTATGATACCTGCTTTTTTAAATAAAAAGCAGGTATCATATAAGAAATGAATAAAATAAACTGTTCTTCAACAATCGGACGCTTTCGGAACATAGAAAGCGTCATTTTTTTAACTTCTTTCAGCCTTTGCTGAAAGAAGTTAAAGCCTCCGGCAGATGTCACGGAATCGGAAAGGAGTACTTTGTGCTTGCACAAAGCCGATTCCGGACGCAATTATGCCGAGGCATAATTGATTGGATGTCATAAACATAACAAATGCAGTTGAAGTTGTGCTAACATGACAATACTAAATGGAATGGAGAGAATATCCGATGAAAATAAATCAATTAATTGCTAACAATATAAAACGCTTAGATGTCAACTTGTCGGAAGATCAATCTTTAGGAATTGCTGGATTGTCGGGCTCTGGTAAAACTACATTTTGCCAAACAATTGGTGAAGAATCTAAGAAGCGTCTTGTTTCTTTATTGCCAAAGGCAGAATATCAGTATTTGTTTCCTACTATTATGGAAACGAATTTCAGTGCCATCAAGATGGAAGAAATGCCTTTAGTCCTTTTTCTCGGGAAATCATCCATTTCTGCCAATCCACGTTCGACAGTTGGTACTCATACAGGTGTTTTTAAAGAGATACGTGAAAAGTTGGCAGATAAGTTTGATCTTTCTCCTGAAGTTTTTTCCTTTAATAATGCACTGGGTTGGTGTCCTGCTTGTAAAGGGCGTGGTACGACTAAAAATGTCGAATGTAAAAAGTGTAAGGGCAAGCGCTATAATCCGGAAGTTGAGCAATATAAGTTTGAATTATGGAATCAACCACATAGTATTTCCGATATAAACAATTTAAGCATAGAAGCGATTTATTCCCTTTCAGAGGAATTGGCGATTAGCGAAGAAAGACAACGTATTCTTACAAATATTATCCATATGAATATTGGTTACTTAACGTTAAATCGAATTATGGGTACCTTGTCTGGTGGAGAATTAACTCGACTGTACTTGGCAGAATTTATGGCAGCTAGTGAAAATACGGTCATTATTATAGATGAAATTTCTGTTGGTCTTGATCATCAAACGCTGTTGAAAATTTTAGAGCAAATTAAACAATTGGGCTATAAAAACCAAATTTGGCTTATTGATCATTCTGATACAGTGCTCGATACAGCGGATGAGCAGCTGTTCTTTGGACCTGGCAGTGGGAAATACGGCGGTAAAATTGTCGAAGTATCACCACGTCCAGAACCAGTCTATTGGGAACGAAATCAGGCAATGCCTACAGACTATTATCAATTTCATGATCTTTACTGTCGTAATATTGAAATGGCTAACATTCAGATTCCAAAAAATAGACTCGTAACAGTTACAGGTGAATCTGGCTGTGGGAAATCAACACTTGTCAATGAGTGCATCTCTAAGGACTTCCTAAAACGATATCCAAAAGATAAACTAGTCATGGTAGGACAAGACCGCAACCAATCAATTACAAGCCGATCAACGGTTGCAACGTTTCTTGATATTAAAAAGAAAATGACGAAATACAGTGATGACATTGACGATATTTTCCAACGTTCCATTGAAGACATTATCGAGGAGCTTCCACATGAAGACATCGCTCATAAACGTTTAAGTTTACTAATCAAACTTGGGCTCGGTTACTTGACGTTGGAAAGAAAAACACAATCTTTATCGACAGGGGAATTCCAATGTGTTCATCTAGTGTCTGAGCTGTTTTCGAACGCAAGAAATCCCCATACGCTGTTTATTTTTGACGAGCCTTCAAAAGGTTTATCACAAAATATTTTAAACCAATTTATTGATAGTGTTAGGGACATTCTCAAAGACGAATCCGTTTCTATCATGATGATTGAACATAATGCTTATATGATTGAGAGCTCTGATTTTATCGTTGATTTTGGAAAAAGACAGCAGGAGCCAGTTCAACACCTTGATGTTGTCGGCCATGATGATTATTTTAGTCAACTTAACAGTACAGATAGTGATGTTTCATTGCATATCTCTTCAACACTTGCTTCAAAAAGTGGCATCCATTACTTAGAAGACAATCATATTAGCTATTTTAAAAATGCCGAAAACATTTATAAAGGCGGTATTTTAAAAAGCTTGTCATCAATGGCCCGTTTAATTTATGGTGAGTATGAATCAGCAACAATCGCACCAGTCGTCGCCATCGATCTAGAAAGACACTTATATAGTCAGTATAGTTTTTTATATGAAATCGGTGGATTAATTAACCATATCGTGGCTGCACATCCGACGAATAAAGATACGAGAAGCTTCGATTTCTTTAGTCAAGAAAACCATTGTCCTAGCTGTTCTGGACGCCTACAAATTGAAAAATTTGATTTCGATATTGTCATACAAGACAAAACAGTGTCGTTCTGGGATGGCTTATTACATCCAGACGTGATGGAAGTATTAAAATATTATCAATATCCGAAATTACAATTCCTTTTTGATGAGCTCAAGAATGAACTGGGTCAAGATATTAGTAAAAGCTACAATGAAATGACAGAGGAAGAAAGACATACATTCCTCTATGGTTATTGGGAAAAATCATTTTATGATAAAGCTAGTAAGTCCTCAAAAAAATGGGAAGGTTTTAATTTTATCCTTGGACGTTATATCGTTATTTCGAAATCAAACATTAAAGAGCAAATGAAAGAATCAAAAGAAATGATTGCCTGTCCAATTTGTCAAGGAGCGGTGCTAAACCATAAGAAAAAACTAACGTTTGGCGACACTGATATTCGCGAGATAATACATCAACCTATCGAACAGGTCATAAAAACAGTAGGGAACTTACCAGAGCTTGAAAAACTAAAAGCAATTGTAGGCGGCGATATGACTCTTACGGAAGATGTCTCCTTACTTCCTAGAGAAACACAAGTATCGTTAAAAATGCTTGAATTAGATCTAGCAAGCTTTGCTGGTTATGAAATAGTACTAAATAATGTTTTACCGTTTTGGGACAAAATTAAAGACAATATCGATGCAATCAGCAGCAAAAATTTAATAACAATTTGTGATTTTGCCAACATTGACGAAACGAGAGAAACCATCATTGATAAGTATTTCACAAATGGAAAATACAAAAAACTAACGTATGTCTATGAAGCATTTGGCTACAAAAAAATTGTGACACAAATGAATAAAATTAAAGCAAGTCATAAATGTCCATTCTGTAATGGGAAGAAAGTCATTTCAGAAGATAATCTCCACGATGGCGTCTATAAATTATCCGTACCATGTGTTAGTTGCTCTGCAAGTGGTATCAATGATGAAGGACGTAAGGAAATTGTCGATGGTGTAGACGTGCAAACATGGTTAACTGGCAAAGTAAGTGACGTTGTGGAAGAAAGCTTACGAACAGAGGCTGTTGCAGATATTCCAATTTTTAACCGTATTCGCGAGTTGAATAAACGAGATATGATGGCAATTTACCAATGCCTAGAGCAAAACAATTAGATTAACGAAAGTTACTTCAGATAGACTCATTTGCAATAATAAAATTGCAAATGAGTTTTTATGATATTCTGAAGATGAGCTTCTAAAAAGTCATTAGAAATTAAAGGGGAAAGATATGTATGACAGAATTAAAGGATTGGAAAAATAATGCTCGAGAGCAGAAATTCATCGCTTCTTTTAGCGGTGGAAAGGATAGTGTCTTAGCTTTATATAAAGCAATGAAGGTTGGAGAAGCGCTTGGATTAATCGTCATGTTGGAGGAAGAAGGAAATCGTTCCAGATCCCACGGAATGCCTCCGGAACTCATACGTGCTCAAGCGAAATCTATAGGTTTACCTGTTTTTACTGCAGCAGCCAGCTGGACAGAATACGAAAAAGTATTTATGCGCCTTTTAGAAAAAGCTAAAAATCAAGGGGCAGAAGTGTTAGTAACAGGAGACTTAGATATGCCTGAACATGGCTGCTGGCATGACAAGGTTACGAAAAATGCTGGGTTAAAGCTAGGCATGCCTTTATGGGAGATGGATCATCGTGATGCTGTTGAAGAGTTCATAAACCTAGGATTTGTTACAATTATTGTAACTGTTAATTTATCTTTGGGTATGCGCGAGGAAGATTTAGGGCGGACGTTAACCTATGAATACATAAAGGAGCTTGAAGCTCGGGGTATTGACCCTTGCGGAGAAGGTGGAGAGTTCCATACTACAGTATTAGATGGGCCAATTTTCAAACAACCTATTCCAGTTCGTAAATGTGCTGTTATTAAAAACGGTGAATATGCGTTTTTACCTTTAGAACTAGATGAATAACTAATCTTATAGATAAGTGAACAAGAGTATAGTTGTAAATAGCGTAATAAATATTTCTCTTTAAATACGGTGAATAACATGGGGCATCATCTATCTATTTGAGGAATCGTTTTAGTTTTGGACTAACTATATGTAGATTGGTTTGTCGGTATCCTACGTGTTATGGACATATTTACATATATGAAGTAGTATGCGATTTCTCCAGCACTTGTGCACGTCATTAATTGAATAAAACACGTATATAAAGTGTTTTTTACTATCTCCAAAGCGAAACTTAGTGCCTCTCCAGATGCGACTGAATAATATACTTTTCTTTATAAACTATATAAAGGGTCACCGGAGGATAATGACCCTTTTTAAATATTCGAAGGGAAAGGATAACCTTATATTATCCTAAAAATTATGGGATAGATGGCGGTATTGGGTATTAATAGAATCCGATGAAGCTAGTGCCGACAATAATCAATAGAATGAATAGTACAACGATTAGCGCAAATGCTGAACCAGTACCATAACCACTACCGCTACCGCAATATTCAGACATAGTTATTACCTCCTTTCTACAATCTATAATATGAATAGTTGTTAAAAGGAACTGCGATATTTATCTACTCCTTGAATATAAATTTTAAAAAAACTTCCCATAGCAGTTGTTCTGTCAATTTTATCTTGCAGAAATACAATATGAATATCCTTTGCTTCAAAATCTTCCACGATTGCAACTAAACGCAAAGTCCTTCGACAATTACATTAAATTGAAGTGATAACGACTGATCTTGCGTATTAACACGCGCATACCTAAATTTCAAATCTTCCTTTCTTTATACCTTAACGATGTCAAAAAGGGGAACTTAACGTATAATTTGGGTATATTTTTGATTATATTAGTAAATTAACAATACTTAAACAGTTGCGCAAATAACACTCGCTAATGTTCCATGATGTGATAAGATGGGAATGTACGTTTGATTATTGCTGAATAGTTTAAGGGGGAGAAATGATTGGGCGAAACAAAGTATAGGCAAATATGGAACTTAGATAGTTTGTTCCAAGGTGGAAGTAAATCATCACAATTACATGAACATATAAGATATTTGGAACAAGAAATTTCTGAATTTGAAGAAAAAGCAAATTCCTTTAATGTTCCACAAAAAATAAATGAATCAATTAATATTGTGGTTTTAGTTGAATACATAGGAGATATTCGAACTAATATATCTCAAGCAAATTCTTTTATAACTTGCCTTCTTGCTCAAAGTCCAAAAGATCAGGAGGCTATAATTCTCCAAGGGATCATTACGACAATAAATACTCGTTTTGAATCGGCATTGAAAAAAGTAAAAAATACTCTGGTAAAAATTGATTATCATTTGTGGCAGGGTCTACTGAATACTGATGTTTTAGCAAATTTTAAGTTTATACTGAATGAATGGCGTGAAGACGGTGAGACAACCCTTTCAGATGGAGAACAAAATTTAGTTTCAGACCTCATGGTAGATGGATATCATGCTTGGGGGCAATTTTATAGTTCTTTTATAAATAATTTTACGATTAAAGTTCAAATAAATGGAGAACAAAAAAATGTATCCGTCGGTCAAGCTATCAACTTACGTTCACATCCTAATGAAGATGTTCGTAAAGAATCCCATTATGCTTTAGAAGATACGTGGAAAGAGAATGAAGAACTATTTGCGAAAATATTAAATCATATTGCAGGCTTTCGATTACAAGTTTACAAGAAGTGTGGCTTAGATAATGTAATACAAGAATCTTTAATTAAAAATCGTATGAAGGAGGAAACGCTTCATGCGATGTGGTCTGTCGTTAATAAATTTAAAAAACCCTTCACTGACTACCTAAATCAAAAAGCAAAAATAAATGGCTATAAAAAGATGCAATCATTTAACTTTTGGGCACCTATTACAACAAAAAAACAAAAAATTGAATACGAAGATGCTGTTAATTTTATTTTGGAGCATTTTAGTGAATTCGGAACAGAATTAGAAAATTTCTCTAAAAAGGCATTTAGTGAAGGATGGATAGAAGCTGAAGATCGTGCAAATAAGTCCGCTGTTGCATTTTGTTCAGGTTTTCCACTTTCGAAAGAATCAAGAATTTTCATGACATTTGGCGGTACAATTACAGATGTATTAACACTTGCTCATGAATTAGGACATGCCTTCCATAACGATGCAATGAAATCTATTAATGGCGTGAATAAACAATATCCAATGAGCATTGCTGAAACTGCTTCAACGTTTTCAGAGATGATTATATTAGATGCGGCAATGCAAAAAGCTGAATCTACTAATGAAAAATTATTTTTGCTTGATGAGAAATTAAAGCGTAGTGTCATGAATTTCATGAATATTCATTCTCGGTTTTTATTTGAAAAGAAATTTTATGAAGAACGTAAAGAAGGAATTGTTTCATCATCACGCTTAAACGAAATTATGCAAGAAGCAATAGATGAAGGCTATGATGGTTCTCTTGATAATCCTTCACTGCATTCATGGATATGGACACCACATTATTATATGACACAATCTCCTTTTTATAATTTTCCATATTCATTCGGATATTTGTTTGCATTGAGTTTATTTGCAAAGGCAAAAGAAGAAGGTAAAGAATTCGAAAGATGTTATTTAGATTTGCTTCGCGATTCAGGGAGTATGTGCACAGAGGAATTAGTGATGAAACATTTAGGTGATGATATCACTTCGGAAGCTTTTTGGAAAAAGGGAATAGAATTATGCATTAAAGATGTGGATGAATTTATCAAATTAAGTAGAGAGTGTATCATTATTTAAAGATGACGAACCTTAATGACAAAAGAAAATAATCCAACCGCCATTTGTAAGTGGACTTTCCCAGTAGCCTTATACTAAAGGTGCAGATGAGGTGAGGTAATGGTGTTAAGAAAATATTTAAGTATTATTTCATTGTTATTGTTTTCTTTGTTCATTATTTTCGCCTTTATTACACCAATTGAAGTGAACGGAACCTCGGAAATTGGGGACATTGTGGTTATTTCTTTAATAATCGCTTCATTTCTAACTGCATTTTTTAGCCAAAAGGGGAAGTTGAGAATTTTTGCGTTAATTGTTTCCGCGATGCCACTGCTTTTTCTACTAGGATTGATAGTACTACCGATATTTTATTTATTAGAGCAATAAGCGGGTACGTTCTTTGAAGATGGTGAAGTTATTAATATTCAATTCACGAATATCAAAACAAAAAGACAGAGTTCATTAGGTGAATCTGAAACTTTAACACCAAAATTCTTTTTAATCCTACCAATATGGGCTATTGGGGTACTATTGATGTGGAAATTTCTTACCAAAAACAAATTGGAAAATGCTTTTTGTTTCAGAATAATATTGAGCAACTCTATTGCTTTGGTTAACTATTCCTATCGGTTTAAAGTTTGCGTTTCAATTTATATAAGAAGATCGAGGAGAAGATATATTTGTTGTTTGATCACCTAAATGGGTTTGAAAATTGATAAATAGAGTGGTGATAAAGTGGACAATGCAAATTCTTTATGCCGTTTTCGAGAATGATATTCAATTGCCGATTTTGGATATTACACATCCCCTTTTCAACGCAAGTATTGATGAACAAGCGTATCATTTGAGCTGTCTCAAGTCAGCCAAGAGCATTGAATCATTAAAAAAGATGCCTGGCTTTATCCGCAACATCTTTGTGAAAATGTCGAATGTTGACAATTCCTATCTTAGCGGCATGCGTACTTTGCTGTACAAACTTGGCCCCGACTTAACCAACGGGATAAAATTAGGTTTCCGGGACAAGTGGGCGGTGAAGCAAACTTCTTTCATGGGACTCCGGATCAGGCTGAGGGATCTTTGCCGGCGCCAGTCGGAAATTTTGCTCCCCCAGCTCAAGCAATTCCCTGAACGGAACCTTTGTTTCTTCAATATCGCTGGGGGAGCCGCTACCGACAGTATTAACACCTTAATTCTCATTCAAGAATCGGACCCAGAATTATTAAAGGAACGCAAGATTGAAATCAATATTTTAGATATCGATACTTACGGCCCCAATTTTGCCAAACGATGCATCGACGTTTTGAAGAAGCCAGGGGAACGCTTTCAAGACCTGGACATTACCCTCAATATTATTCATTATGACTGGAATCAACCAGAGGCATTATTAAAGATGTGTTTAGAACGTTTCGACTGGATTCAGCTCTGTTCATCGGAGGGCGGTCTATTTGAGTACGGTTCGGATTCAGATATCATTGAAAATCTAAACCATTTCTATACTAACTCTCCGGAGGACGCTAGGGTCACGGGTTCATTAATTTTTGACCGAGCGCATGTAAATCCGGGATACTTGGGATTTACAGAGTTTGTTGGCGTGCAAATCCAATATCTTGGGCTAGAGGGATTGCAGCGGATTTTAAGTCAAACCTCTTGGGTTTTGGAAGAATCCCATGAAATTGATACGATCTATCTTCTGTTTTCATTGAAGAAGCGTGACTAAAAATAAAAAGTAGTTACATGAGGCCAGGGTTAAGTTAGTCATAATATATAAGATTTTTATTATATTCAGAAAATGAAATTGACGTGAACATTAGCGCATGTTATGTTTAATACTAATTTCATAGCAACCATTACAAGTTTGAGTGAAATAAACTTTCATTCAATTAAAAGGAAAATGGGTGTAAATCCCATGCTGTCCCGCAGCTGTAAATGAGGAGTTTTGTTTCGATAACCACTGAGTAATTACTTGGGAAGGTGAAGCAAAATCATGATTCATGAGCCAGAATGCCTGCTTGTAAAGAGATTCATTGATGATCTACGAAAGATAGGGAGATGGATAGAGGCTTACTTATAGTAAGTTATTCTGTCCTTATTCTTTTGGAATAAGGTTTTTTTTATGCCTTCTTTCAATCTTTAGATTCTTCATTTAGTGCACCACAAACAAAGAAGGAGACAGAAAATGAGATTGACAAAGTATTTACTTCCTTTCACGCTTATTTTGATGTTCAGTTTACTCACTGGCTGTACAAGCAATGAAAAGGGAGAGACAGCATCGAAACAACAGACAGACGAAAAAATGATAACGATTGGGTGGCCATTAGATGTAGGTCCATTAAATCCCCATACATATTTACCAAATCAAATGACAGCACAAGCAATGGTCTATGAATCATTGGTTGAATATAACGACGATGGGACAATTACACCGAAATTAGCGGAAAGTTGGGACATCTCTAATGATAAAACTGCTTATACTTTTCATTTAAGAAAAGATGTTAAGTATTCAGACGGAACAGCTTTTAATGCAGATAATGTAATACGAAACTTTGATGCCGTTTTAGCAAACCGTGATATGCATTCTTGGATGGGTATGGTAAACCATATAAAAGAGGTTGTGAAAGTGGATGAATTTACAATTCGTTTGCAATTGGATGAACCGTATTATCCTGTTTTAAACGAACTTGCCTTTGTAAGACCTTTCCGTTTTTTAGGTGATAATGGATTCCCTAAAGGTGATGCGACCCAAGATGCAATTAAAGCGCCAATTGGGACAGGCCCATGGGTTTTAACAGATTACAAAAAGGATGAGTACGCTCTATTCAGTCGCAACGAAAACTACTGGGGGGAAAAACCTCTTGTAGAACAAATAAAAGTAAAAATCATCCCTGATTCAGAATCTATTTCATTGGCCTTTGAAAACGAAGAATTAGATTTAATATATGGTCGAGGCATTATTAGTTTAGATAATTATACATATTTAAAAGATAGTGGTAAATATAAAACCGCTACGTCTGAACCTTTGTCTACAAAAGCGCTACTGTTCAATACACAGTCTGGCCCGTTAGCAGAATTGAAGGTTCGCCAAGCGATTCAATATGCAATCAATAAGGAACAAATGGTTGATAGTATAACACATGGTACAGAAAAGGTTGCCAATACACTTTTTTGGGATGCTATTCCATATGCCAATATTGATTTAGCGCCAATTTTATATAATCCCAAAAAAGCACAACAATTGCTAGATGAAGCGGGATGGAAGCTACAGAAGGGTGAAAAAATTCGCTCTAAAAACGGACAGCCACTAACATTAGATTTAATCTACATTGCTACAGATGCGATTCAAAAGCCAATGGCGGAACTAATGCAAGGTGAACTAGCAAAAATAGGGGTACAGTTGAATTTAGAAGGCGCAGATGTGATGGTAGGTCTGCAAAAATTAATGGATAATCAGGTTGATATTAATTTCTGGCGTACAAATGGACCACCAACAGATCCACATAGCTTTGCTAATGAATCAGCTACACCAAACGCTAATGGTGTCTATGAAGCAAAATTAGGCTTACCAAATGCCAAAGAAATCGATACTAAAATTCATCAATTATTAGTAGGTACAGATGAAAAAGAGCGCGTGCAACTTTATACGGATATTTTAACAAAGTTCCATGACCAAGCACTATTCTATCCTATATCTTACGAAACCAATAACGTGATTTATCAGCCATATATGAAAGATTTTGCTCCACGTGCATCTGAATATGATATTCCATATGCACAAATGGAAAAAGAAAAATAACTGTAAAAGAGAGAGTATGTCGATCAAAGACAGCTCTCTCTTTATCATAGGATTGATTAGGAAGTGACAGCATGTATGAATCAACATGGATGTTTTGTTTAAAAAGAATTTTGACATTGCCTTTTGTATTATTGGGCGTATCGATCCTGACCTTTGTATTTATTCGTTTTGTTCCAGTAGAGCCTGCTGAGGTCATTCTTAGATTGGCAAGAGTTGCGTCAACAGCGGAAGCCATTCAAGCATTGCGTGAAGAACTTGGAACAGACAAACCTTTTCTTATTCAATATTTGCTATGGATAAAAGGCGTTTTACATTTAGATTTTGGGACATCTTTTGTTAGTAAATTACCAGTAGCACATGAGCTATTCGCAAAATTACCAGCAACCATCGAATTAGCTGTTGCTGCATTTGTGTTGATTTTAGGAATAAGTATGCCATTAGGGATCATAAGTGCCTTGTATAAGCATTCCATCATCGATAAAATAATTAGACTATTGACTATCATGAGTGTATCGATTCCAACATTTTGGTTAGGTTTTTTACTACTATATGTATTTAGTCTGAAATTAGGGATCTTCCCGACAAATGGAAAGGGCACACTAGCTCATCTAGCTTTACCCGCACTCGCACTAGCTTTACCAACAATTGGGTTATTCGTTCAATTTATCCGTACAACCATCATTGAAGAATTACAACAGCATTATGTTCAATATGCACAGCTAAGGGGATTAAAAAACTCAGTGATCCTCGTACGTCATGTTTTAAGAAATGCTGTTATTCCGTTGACTACTGTATTAGGTATGACACTTGGTAATTTACTTGGTGGTGCAGTAATTGTGGAGCAGGTTTTTAGTTGGCCTGGACTCGGAAGGTATTTAATCGAATCCATTATTAACAGGGATTACCCGGTTGTACAATGCTATGTATTGATTATTGCTGTCATCTATGTGCTTGCAAATTTATGCACAGATGTGTTGCATCGGCTATTGGATCCTCATCTGATGATGAAGGACAGGAGAGATTGAAGTGAGTCTATTACATAAAAAACGTGCAAATGTTAAAAGATTATTTAGTCTAACGATACTGCTGGTCATTGGCTTGTTAGGACTGTTTGCGCCAATTTTAATGCCCCATGATCCTTTAGCGGTCGATATATCAAAGAAATTTTTAGGTCCAACAGGGGACTATCCATTAGGTACAGACCATCTAGGAAGATGTGTTTTCTCACGATTACTTTTAGGTATTCGCTATTCTTTAGGATCTGCGCTCGTCATTCAAATAGTAGCCATTCTTTTAGCGATCTTACTAGGTGCATTTGTTGCGCTAAAAAGAGGGATGATAGATTATCTATTTATTCGAATATGTGATATTTTATTAGCTTTTCCTACACTTGTCCTTGCATTTGGACTTTTAGGTTTATTAGGGCCTAGCTTAAAAAATGTGTTAATCGCACTTATTTTTACGCAATTTATTTATTATTCAAGATTGATAAGAAGTTTGTTTATTGGGATGAATGAAAAAGATTTTATTCAAGCAGCAAAAATCAGTGGTACTTCAGGAATCAAATTAATCATACGCCATTATATCCCCAATTTACTGCCTCCTATCGTAACAATTGTCGTATTAGATATAGGAAAGGTTATTTTAGAAATCGCAGGTTTTTCTTTTATTGGACTTGGCGTGCAGGCCCCCATCCCTGAATGGGGAATGATGGTGAATGAAGGAAAACAATATATCCGTCAACATCCTGAATTAATGCTTTATCCTGGACTTGCCATCGTTTTTGTTGTGCTATTATTGAATTATTTGGCAAGTAGTTTCAAGAAGCTTGACCAATAAAGGGGGATTTATGGAGAAAGTTTTAGAAGTGCAAGACTTAACGGTAAAAATCGGTGAGAAAAAGATAGTAACCTCAATTAATATGACAGCCTATAAAGGGCGTGTCTTAGGGATTATAGGGGAAAGTGGTAGTGGAAAGACAATGCTGTGCCACGCCATCATGCAATCATTACCGGCTTCGGCGCAGATTACCCAAGGCCAAATTATCTACCAACAAGAAAATTTATTGAATGTATCAGCCACTAAATTGCGAACGTATCGTGGAAGGCATCTGTCGATGATTATGCAAAATCCGTCTATAGCTTTTGATCGTATTCAAACAATCGAAAGCCATTTTCGAGAATCATTAAAAGCTCACTTTGTAATGACTAAAAAAGAAATGAGACAGATTGCCCTTGATGCTATGTATAAAGTCAATTTACCTAATCCAGAACAGCTTTTGCACTATTATCCTTTCCAATTAAGTGGCGGAATGTTACAACGAATGATGATTGCTTTGTCATTGGCGATACAAGCTTCTGTCTATATTGCAGATGAGCCAACGACAGCCCTTGACACAGTCAATCAAAAACAAGTATTAACACTATTTCATCGTATTCGCTCGGAAACGGAAGCCGCTATTATTCTTGTAACGCACGATATTGGTGTTATTGCTGAACTAGCTGACGATGTGGCCGTGATGTATCAAGGAGAAATAATAGAGCACACGGATGTCTATAATTTTTTTGATGCACCTCAGCATCCCTATACAAAAAAACTTTTACAATCAAGAATTATGTTTTAGAGGTGAAAAAATATGACGCTGCTAGAAGTGAACAATATAGAGATGCATTATGGTCACAAACCATTCATGTTCAAACGAGGACGGAAAGACCCTGTATTACAAGAGGTGACATTTTCGCTTCAGGAGGGTGAATGTTTAGGAATTGTCGGGCAGAGTGGTTCAGGCAAAAGTACTTTAGGCCGCATTATTTTAGGAATTGAACGACCAACAAAAGGTGAGGTTCTATTTCAAGGTATTAATCTTTACGAAGCAACAAGTAAGCACAAAAAAATAATACGTAGAGATTTACAGGCAGTCTTTCAAAATAGCTATCATTCATTTAATCCAAAGCAAACGATTTTTGAGATAATAGAAGAACCCCTCCTTAATTTCGAATGTTTCAGTAAAACAGATAGACAACATAAAGTAAAGGAATTACTAGACTGCGTGGAGTTAGAAAGTACAATTGCTCAAAACTATCCTTCACAACTTAGTGGCGGGCAACAGCAACGTGTCAACATCGCAAGAGCTCTTGCTTTAAATCCAAAATTGATTGTCTTAGATGAAGCCATTAGTAGTCTTGATATGATCTTGCAGAAGCATATTATACAATTACTACAAACACTTCAAAAAGATATGCAACTTGCTTACATTTTCATTTCTCATGACTTACAAGCAACATGTTTTATGTCAGACCGAATCCTCGTGATGCAGCATGGTCAGCTAGTTGAGGAGATTGGGAAAGATGGAGCATACAAGCATCCCGCATCTCTAGAACTATACAATGCTATTTTGCCATCGCATCCTCGAGAACGAACTATCAAAAATACGTAAACTATTACGGTAGCAACTATTCGCACACTTACCGCCATTTTTGGGTCAAGTGATGCCTAATTGTTTTATGATAATCTTAGCCATCATCGCATGTATCTTAATGCTATTTTGTTCCAAATCAAACAAGCTAAATTTTTTAAGTCAGTACAATTGTACTGGCTTTTTTTATACGTCTAGTGTGGGGGAGTGTAAAATGATAGTGCCTAGAAGCAAAAGAACGAAAAAAAGGCATCTCATCCATAGATGAAACACCTTTTCTTGAAGTTATTGAGCTAATCGTTGGAGGAAGGTATCTAATTGTACGAGTGTGACATTGTCTTCCACGCCGAACATATTGTTACCTTTACCAATTGTAATTTTATTGGAAGAGAGAATGGCTACATAATTGTAAGCCCAATGCGAACTTGGAACATCAACAAATTGTAACGCTGTTCCTTGTTGTTTTAAATGGAATGCTTCCACTAAAACTTTCGATAATTGTCCACGTGTTATAGGAGAACCTGCATTGAATTTTCCGTTTACATCACCCGTAAAAACGCCGAGTTTTTTTAGTGCTTCCGCAGCACCTGCATATTTAGACGATGGGCTTACATCAGGAAAACTTGAATTGCTATTACTAGTATCTAAATGTAATTGATTTGCTAGTTTAAGAGCTACCTCTCCACGCGATGCATATACGCTAAAGTCAACTTCAGTGCCTTTTACTTCTCCCAAATCATTTTCAGTGAAATTTGCAATGCGTTTTGCCCCTACGTAACGAGATCCCCAGTAATAAGGATCATTAATTTTATCGATTTTAACCCCAGAACTTGTAGTAGCTGAAATAAAATTGCTGTCACCTATGTATATGCCAACATGGGAAACACCGCTTCCCGAAGTATTAAAAAATACAAGATCCCCAGTCTTCAACTGATTTTTAGCAATCGAAGTACCTTGCTGATATTGAGCTGTAGATGTACGTTGTAGTGAAATCCCTAACTTAGAAAAAACAATTTGTGTATATGCTGAACAGTCTATACCTGTCTTAATATCTGTTCCTCCATATTGATAAGGAACACCTATATATGCTTTTGCTGTACTTGTTAAATCTGCTATCGTTGCCGCTTGTGCATCATGCACACCCACACCTGTGAGGAACATAAACGATGCGAAAATCGGTAATAACCATCTTTTCTTCAATTAAACCTACTCCTTTCAAAAAGCTTTCGCAATTGAATAAAGTAAGAATAGCATGAAACAGGCATGAGTTATTTTTCATTAATATTACCGATTCCCCTTAAACAGCAAAATTGAAACCTTAATTTTAATTGTGTAAAACTTCTGCAACAATTATGGGCAATTTTACTAAAAATAGTTAGAATAATTGGATGAAAAGGAGTTAAAGTGTTTATTTGGATGTTTATAACAGTTAATAAACTAAAAATGAAAAACTGTATTATTGCTATCAAAATAGAAATATAACGTCTGCGCCTAGAACAACCTTACCCGGTGGCAATTCTTTAGGGGGAGAAGGGAATAAAATAATAAAGGAAAGAAGATGGATTTTTAATAATATTAAATAACGAATTAAGATTATTGATTTAATGTATTGTAAAAATTAATTTTGTGATTCACATTTTTAATTATTTGTTATATAATCAAATCAACTAAAAGGAAAGGACTTCATTATGGCTTATAAAGTAATCACAAATTGTCCTGTTTGTAGTAAAACGTTGAAAATTACAAAGTTACAGTGCTCTCATTGTCACACGACGATTGAAAATGAGTTTGAATTATCTAAGCTGGCATCCTTATCAAAGGATCAGCTTCATTTTGTGGAAGTATTTTTAACATGCAGAGGGAATATCAAAGAAGTTGAAAAGGAACTAGGGATTTCGTATCCAACAGTCCGAGGAAAGCTAACAGACATCATTTCATCCCTTGGATATGTGCAGAAGAAGAAAAATGAAGTAGACGAGAAAAAAGTTGTCACTATGTTGGAAAATGGCGAAATCACACCAGAAGAAGCCATCAAACTCTTAAAAGAAGAATAAGGAGGAATTTACTATGAAAGAGGAAATCTCAAGAGTGTTAACAATGGTTCAAGAAGGTAAGATTGATGCAGAGAAGGCATCGGAACTAATTCAAGTATTAAAAGAGAAAGCAGAAACGGATGACAATCTTTTAGAAAAACCGACTAAATACTTAGATAAGACTTTAAAAATTCGCGTTGTATCAGCCGAAAATGATAACGTCACGGTCAATTTACCTTTAAAGCTTGTCAAGGTTGTATTAATGGCTGGACACAGTATCGCAGCGAGTATTCCTCAATCGGAAAAATACGTTAAAGATATAGACATAAACCTTATTATCGAAGCAATCGAAAATGAACTAGATGGCCAAATTGTTGATATTAAATCGGCTAACGGGGATACCGTTTCGGTCATTATTGAATAGTGATTTGCTTATGATGTATGTAAAAGTGAAAGCAAAAGACGTTCGGTTCACCATCCCGGTTCCATATGCTTTTTTAAACTTTGTTATTTCAATTTTGTCTTCAAAATTTGTTCAGCAAAAAGCAAACAAATGGACAAAAGAGCACTTCGAAAGAAAAAAGCTGGACTTTACCTTTCCGCTAATTGACAAAGAAACGCTAAAGCCTATTGTCAAGGAACTGAAAAATTATAAAGGAATCGTGCTAGTTGATGTCAAAGCTAAAGACGGTACTGAGGTTAAGGTTAAACTATAATTACAATACACCGTTCTGTTCAACTGACTGGTATTTTGAAGATAAATATAATTTTCTCGCTTACATTACCGAGGAAAATGGCCGAGATTTACTTTATTATTATTTGAGTTGAATATAAGCAATAAAATAAATAAAAGAATTCTATTGATGGCATTCGGTATTCAGAAATTTTGCATCAAAAGAATTTTTTTATTTTCATTTTTTCATATCTTTCCATCTGAGAAGGTCTAAATGAGTATCAATTGTTGCTGTCGCTTCGCTTTCGCACAATAAACAATGGGTCTGGAATCAGTATTGTGCTTAAGTTAAAAAACGAGTAAAAACTGAAAACAGCCACCTCTTCGTCTAATGGGTTAGTGTTTACAGACAATAAAGTTGT
This sequence comes from Lysinibacillus sp. NPDC096382, assembly GCF_044762845.1. Classification (NCBI taxonomy): domain Bacteria; kingdom Bacillati; phylum Bacillota; class Bacilli; order Caryophanales; family Bacillaceae; genus Lysinibacillus; species Lysinibacillus sp. NPDC096382. Next base: position 252,157 of record NZ_JBIWFC010000002.1, on the reverse strand, counting down.
ATACTTTAGTAAAGCCCCCGAATGCATTCGATTCAGTGCCAAGAGGGTTCGAGTGCAGTGAGGATTTGCTCCTTATCCTCCCTTCGGTCCGGTACCGCAAATTTAGATTGATAACCGCCACGTAGCGCCCACCGCACCGCAAAAAAAGAGCAGACACATTTGTCTACTCTTTTTGAACGCTCTCCAGCCAAGAAGAATCGTCGCAGGTAAATCGAGATCGGATTTACCTTTTTAAATTATTTAATGAGTTACTATAAAAATTCATTTTTTATTCTTTCTAGATATAAAATCATTTTATAACATTTTCACATCATTTCTTAATTAAAGAATTGAGTGCACGCATACATACCTGTAACACCTGTAATTTCTGCTGCTAAACTACGTAATGCTGATCCACCCACACGTAATTTTTCTTCCCAAGATGTAGCACCCGCAATTAATTTTGCAGTTTCTTTAAAACCACCTAAAGCTTGAACATACTTTTTCACTTTGAGAATTTTAGCTGCTACAAATAAATTTGAACCAACAAACCATACCAAAGCTGCACTACATGCTCCTATCGCGACCCAATCTGGATCTGCCAATACAGGAAATGCAGTATTTTCATTAAAATTCACGGTTTGAATTAAAGTATTATCAACTACTTCATAATTAGTCGGGACATCTGCACCATTAGCATCAACTGCCCAAGCTTTACCAAAAACACTTTGAACAATATTATTTTCATCTACAATAAAGACTTCTTCTGTATCTAACTCACTTCCAGGAACATCTCCAAAATAATCTGCAGAAGAAATAACCTTGTGTCCTTCCGGTAAATCCAACTCAAATTTATATTCCTTTGGTGCACTCGAATCTTTAATATTCACAACACTTCTAACACCAAACTCCGTCGGTTGTAAAATCAAATCTACTGGACCGTCATTTTTATACTCATAGCTCCCTGATTCTGTAATTATAGGTTTACTTAAATTCATATTATTCGGGACACCGATTTTTAAATCTTCTCCGGTTTCCTTATTTTTCACAAGAATCCCATCATCAAACTGCCTAGGTAGATTTACAATATTAAAATCATTTTCCGCAACACCATTTTCGTTAGCTTTAATTAAATCATTAGTACCTGTGATTTCTTCTGTCATTATAGCCGCTGAAGGAACCAATGAATCTGCATTTGCACTCCCTAAAGTTGCACTCAATAAAAGAAAAGTTGCAAATAAACTAGTTAATTTCTTCGTTAATTTCATACCACGCACCCCCATTTATGTTATAATATACCATGTTAGACTAAAGTGACAGATAAATCAAATGATTTCGAAAAAAAGAGAGGGTGAATCATATGTCCAACAAATATAATAAATATGTAAGCTTTATTACTGTAATAACAATCCTTGTACTACTTTTATTAACTACTAATAAAATAAAACAAGAGGTGTTTTTACTCTTATTTATACCTCTAGCTATAGCAATGCTAATCTTTGGATTTTTAGAGCTTAAAAAAACTTTGAAAAATAAAAAAAATATCGATTTACATGCATCAGAAATAAAAAACGAATTAAAAAATAGAATTAAAACTAAGTAGTTTGTGCGCTTCATTATAAAAAAGAGTAGCGAAAGCTAATATGGTACCTGTAGTTAGGACACTAGAAAAAGGAGTGTTTTATCTACGGGTATTTTTTTATATATTTGAAATTCAAGATACAGGGATAGGGGACAATAGGAGTAAGATAACATTTTCAACTAAAGAGATAAAAATACTTCAAAAGAATCCTAATGTAAAACGTGTTAGCGAAAGAGCTATTACATATACTGATGCTTTTAAAAATAAATTTATGGATGAGTATCTCTCCGGTAAACTCCCTCGACAAATTTTTATGGAGAACAACTTTGATGTGGATGTTATAGGGATGAAACGAATCGAACAATCAGCTTATAGGTGGGAAAAAGCCTATGAAAAGAATGGAATAATTGGGCTCACAAATTCAAGGAAAATGGGTTCTGGCAGACCATTAAAACGAGAACTGACGCCATCTAATTACCTGTGACAGTATTAGTTAGAACTCACAAGTATACATCGTTATTGTAACTGAACAGTTTGTTCTTTAGTTAATTCTCAAAATTATATTTATGTAAACTAGTTATGGAGGAAAAATTGTTTTTCTTATTTAACACTGGTATAATTTGGGTGACTTTTATTTTGAAGAATCGTTACATTTTGGAGGGAAAATTTGTTTAAAAGAAAAATCTGGAGTAGCATTTTATGTTTCGTGTTAGCCGTCATGATTTTGATTACATGGTCATTAAAAGAAGATGAAAATAAAGAAATTGAACCCAAAGAGAGCGTTTCACTAGAATTACCAAACTCCGCACAATTACATTTGGAAGCCAATGGTTTACTACTGCAAAAAACCAATAGTTCAAATAAATCATATATTCGTTCAACAGATCAAACAACTATTTATAATTTATTTGAAGATGGGGAAAACATGGGTTCCATCAAGGTCACTGTTCGAGAAATCGATAATGGGGATTTCTTCATTTTCACTCAATTACAAAACAAAAGCAGTAAAGGTTATAGTGCCTCAATATCGTACCCCATAAGCGGAAATATAAAGTATGATTTGACAGATTTCGAACGCCAGGAAATTCAACATGAGCACGATCATGTATACGGTGTAGATCCAACCACCTATCCTATCGGCCTGTTAACAGTAAAGGAACACGAAAACTTAGTGACCAATATGATGATAAGCCGAAACTACATATCGAAAGAACTAAAAACCAACTATGAGAACGGGGACAAAAGTGTCGTCCGGGAATTGACGAGTGAAAATAAGGACTTGAAATTAATGCATGATGATAATGGCCTTACTGTAACGCTTCCACTTCAATCAGTTGGAAATGATGTATCTGAAAACTGGTTGTTACTATCTAAAGAGCCTCTATTTAAGAAAGAAGAAGCGCTCGATGAATGGATTAGCCAAAGTACTAAACAATACAAAGAAACGAACAAATGGTATACAGCAGAAGGGCCTTATTCAAAACTTCCATGGTCGATCGAACCGGAAACAAAATTAGGATATGGACGAAACCTAGTGAGGGTCCAAGATAAAAAAGCGTTAAATTACTATGAAACTACACAGGAGCGATACTTCTACGATTTGCTACTAAATTCTGTTGCGAACTTATTTATTTTTCAAGGAGATAACAAAGGGTTATGGGAAACGGAGTATACGAGTACGTGGTTGAAAAAAGATTACGGAATCCAAGCTCCCTATACCGATACTAGGCATAACGAGAATGTCGCGCTATTCCTAAAAAAAACAGGGGACATGCTTGACATCAAAGAACTCAAAAACTCGACGATCACCTATGCAGACTTTTTGGTCGATCAGACGAAAAATGGCAACATAATCGAAGTTCCCGAAGGTGGTTACCTTGTGACCGATTATTATTCTCTCCAGCAGACAAAGAAGACACATACATCTTTAAATCATGCTTTAGGAGAAATGAATTTCTTACTGGAATCCTATCAACAAACAAAGGAAGAATCCTATTTAGACGTAGCCAGAAATATGAGACGGGGTATTGAAAACATCGGAGAAAAATGGTTACGAGAGAATGGAGATGTCTGGTATCAAGTGAATGGTGATTTCACTTTTGACGGAATTGATTATCCTCTCTTGACGTTAGGAGATTTACTGAAGTCTCAACAATCTTGGGAAGCTGTTGGAGAAAAACGAAGTGAAATGTTTGATCAACTCATTCGCTCAAAAGCACAATATCTCGTGGAAAGTAAACAGGAAATTCTTCGACCGGTAGCGGACCTTCTCATCAACCAAGGATTTGGGTATATCATCGAAGGATACAATAATATTCCTAAGTTTTAATAAACCTCATTATGTAAGAAGCAAAGAAGCTATTTTGATTATCTTTTTCAAAATAGCTTCTTTTCATTTAACCAGCCGCCATTTGACAGTGTTTACACCAGCGACGTGTCCGCTGTGCATAGAAACAAGCTGCTATGCACAGCATAATGCCCCAAAATAAGAAGCATGTATAAATGATGGTGAATAGAGGGAAAATCAGTCCACCCAAAGCAGTTGGAAGGTGTGTTGTGTTCCCTATTTGAAACAGTACTGTCGCAAGACCAACGATTCCTCCAATTGTCAACATTGTACACGCTACAAAGGCGATGAAAAGCACAAGCAAGCGACCCCAGGGTTGAATCAATGCTAGAGCAAGAACCACTGCTACCTGACTCTCTGAAATACAATATATACCAAATGCAAAACCTAACGTAAAAGTTTGCAATTACATGTTAATAAAGAATCCATTTGAAAGATATTCCGAAAGAGAAAAGAACAGTAAATACGAGTTGTTAAATTTGGTCTGAGGCAACTTATTTTTATGATCTAAATTTATTTAGTAATGGTAAAAAAGGTTGTTGTAGACCCACTCGATATTCGTCTGATATCATAGTTGAGTAGTAATTGAATGAAGTAGGTTAAGGGTATTCGAGGAGAATTTCTTCCTTCATTTTTTAGTTTTAAAACTCTTAATCGGAGGAGAAATAAATGGTTAGTGAGAGAGAACAAATTAGCAAAAAAGTTGCATGGATTGCACTTGTATCCAACCTAATGCTAATGATAGGTAAAATCTTCTTTGGTCTTTTTGGAGGTAGTGAGGCTGTATTTGCAGACGGAATCCACTCTGGGGCAGATGTAGTAGCTTCGATTGCTGTGCTAGCAGTTGTAGGTATCTCTAATAAACCACCCGATAAGGATCATCCCTTTGGGCATGGTAAGGCAGAGGTGATTAGTGAAGCGATCGTTGGCATTATTTTAATATTAGTTTCACTCTATATATTCGTAGAAGCAATTTTAGCATTTTTTGATAAACCCGGTGTACCACAGTACAGTGCATTGATTGTAGCTATAATTTCTTACATAGCGAAAGAAATATTATATAGATACTCCATAAAACAGGGGAAAAAGTGGAATAGTAAGGCTATAATAGCGATTGCTTATGATCATAAAGGTGATATTATTGCTTCCCTTGCAGCATTTATAGGAGTCCTCTTAGCGATTATAGGAAATGCAATTGGATGGACATATTTGTTATACGCGGATGCAATCGCAAGTGCTTTAGTAGCCTATTTTGTTTTTAGAATCGCAATGGAATTAGTTAGACCTTCTATTGATATTTTAATGGAAAAAAGCGTGGATCAGTATCTTTTAGACGGTTATGAAGCCACTATTCATGAATTTTATCAAGTAAAACGAATAGACAAAATCCGTGCAAGAGAACACGGTCACTATAAGATTCTAGACGTTCGACTTTCACTTAATCATGATTTAACAATTAAACAAGGCCATGATATAGCTCGTGATATAAAAAATGAAATATTAAATAAATACCCAGATGTAGGGGAAGTCCTTATTCATATAAATCCTTACTATATAGAACCTGATCAAAACTAATTTACAAAAAAGTGCTGGTAATAAAGTATCTGAATGCTATCGATGAAATAGCTAAGGAGCATACTGACGAAATCCAATAATAATAAACGTAAATCAGACTTTTATTACAATATAAAAATAATTACTTAAAGAGCATGCTTTTTACTACATAAAGTAAAGAACATGCTCTTTTTACTCTATTACCTCTTCCATAATCGTCGATATATCCCCATATATTTACTTCTGCACTCTGTAAAAATACATCTTCTTATTCTACTAAGTCAACATCAAAGAGCAACAATCTATATTAAACAATCATTGAGAAAGATCCTTTGAAAAAAGAGGATTGAAGTAATATATAGGTTAGAAAGAAGAAGGTTATCGCCTTCATTTAAACTTATTGTATTTAAGCGCAGAGAGTCGCTGCAGCAAGGGCTTTGATTTCATATCCAAACATTATAAATAATATTAGCTTCAGGAAAACAGGTTCCAGATGGATAAATTTGATTTAATCTTAAACAACTTTGAAAGGATGCCAGAAGCGGGATTAAATGCGGGTGAAGGGGCAATATCCGTTCTTTTTCCCATTTCCATCTATTCGATTCGCTAAATCTTCTTGTACCTATGTTAAAGAAAACGAGTTCAGATCGTCTCAGACTTGAAGTTTAATATTGTCATAACTCTTCAAATTATCGGATGGTGCTCCTAATTTATCGTTCAAAAAGGGATTATTCGTATAAATTGTGGTAATTACTATTTAAAGTATATTTAACCAATATCTTCAATATATGTAATACATACATTAGTTGCAAACATTGTGTTAACTTTCGGTTTGGGATTTTAAATGAGGAATCCTTGACATAAAAATAAAGAAACGAAGTTATTATTTGAAATTGAAATTTTACAGTAAAGAGAACATTTAGATGACCATAAATCGGGAAGGGTGATGATCAATTATTGGAGTAGACATTAAGAAAATTTTATTGCTGGTTGTATTAATGATGCTACTTGGTGCTTGTGCAAATGAAAAAAAAACAAGTCAGTCAGAATTTAAAAAACAATATTTTGAAGGAAAAAGTGATAATTGGTATGTAAAAATGGTAAGCGAAATGGAGAGCAATAGGCGCTATATCATCTCTTATATTGGACAAGAAAATAAACCATTAAATTTTAAATACGAAATATATGAATCTTCTCACAACCCAACATTTGGCGATGGCGAATTTAAAAACCAAGAGGAATTTGAAATTCATGTAAAGTGCGGCGGTCCGTGTAATGCCCTTCCTAATAATGTACCTATTCTAATTCAATGGGAAGGAGAAGAAGAAAAAGTAGTAATTCGTAATAAAAAATAGAATGTTGTCGGTAACATCGATCTACCCTAAAAATTATTTTCTATTACATCGAATCTCGGCAGAAATACAAGTTAGACTATCTACCAAACTGATGGAACGAATGCTCTACAAGCGTATGATATTGAAAATCCTGCAGTTTGGACTACATAGAACAGCTATACAAACAAGTACATTTCCATCTCTTACTATGGTGGGTATAGATAAGATGGTGTGAGATATAAATCTGTACCTTATTTTGTATATGAGGTACAGATTTATAATAATATTTTAGATTAATTAGCGGTTCTCGTTTACGCTCAAATTCTAGTGTGCTGTCACACGCTTGTTTTCAAGCCAAAGGATGCTTTGACAATGCCGTGAAAAGCTTTAATAGAACATTGTAAAAGCCATAGAGGAAACATAAAAAAGGGCTTGTGTGTAATGCTTCATAATTACGACCGTCTTGCTTGAATTAAGGTAAACCAATCATTCCCGTTATACTTTCCAGAAACTCTATATATTGGCTGATAGAAATCTTTCGTATCATACATATAAGAAAGCTCGATTAATTCTATAGCAAGTTGATCTCCTTTTTTTATAACAAGATCTTCCTCATTCACCAATGCATTATATTTTATTTGGGGAAATTCCCCATTTTTTATTCGCTCATACACTTCTGCAGGAGACAGTATGTTCACTTCTCGTTTAAATTGATTCAAATGGATATTATATGCTAACGAAGAAACACTGCCATCTTGTTTAAGATCAAGCATTATATCTCCAGTCCAATAATCAGCATTTAAATTAGTACTATCCTGAAGATTCCATGCAAATTCTCCAGTATCCAATACAGTCATTTCAGCGTCTTGGGGTAGTATGGTAAATTCGTCCATCATTGCCTTTGCCATGTCATGCATTGACTTTTGCCCCGAAAAAGTAGTTTGCCCTGGCGTATAATTATTCTCTTTTAATGACCAGTATCCCTCTGAACCTATAAACAACGTGTATTGGGAACCTGCTTTGTTCTCCAATAGAATCTCACGATCACCACTATAAACATGTTCATTCAACGCTGATAATCCTAATTTCTGTTGCAATAGGGCCTCAACACCATCATTTTTAATGACTTTCCTATATACTGGGGCAACTGTTGGTAATGTGCTTAATTCCAGTGAAGTTGATATATGCACATCTGACATATTCGATTTTGTATAAGCGTTTATTGCTAAATGACCAAACTCCTGTTGGGCGTAGACAATATTCATCCCAACAAAAATCAAACCCATCAATAGAGGTATGGCAAGGTTTCCGACTAGACTTTTTATTTTTACTTTTTTGTGATGAACAATGGAAGCCCCTAGTCTGTATAACTGGTATCCAATAATACCACCAAGTGAGTTGTTCATTAAATCATCAAGCTCAAAAATTCCGGCTCCTAAAAGTGTCTGATACGTTTCTATAGATACCGTAGCACTTATAACGATTAGAAGAAGCCACTTAAATTTTTTGAATTTAGAGCTAATTAAAGGTAAAAAAATGCCTAGAGGAACAAACATTAAAATATTAAAAATACAATTTTGAAGATCACGTAAAGAGTATTTTTTCCATGCATCAATATAACCACTAAACGGCTGAAGGTTCATCTGCAGGTAATGGGAAGTGCCACGACCAAAAATAGTTAACTCCAACACAAAAATAATATATCCGATGAAGACTGCACCAAGAACAAGTTTCTTTATAGGAACCTGTTTTTTTCGATCTGACGGCTGTTTTCGATAATAAAAAATATAATATAGTGCGATAAGTATGAACTCAATTCCAATAATTATTAATACAGGCAACATTAAATACCGAATATTATTAAAAATTTCTGTCATTCCCAAAGTGAGACTCTCCTAACTGATTTAATCTGATATTGTGCGGTTTTACACAAAAAAAGAGACCATCTAATAATTGATTACTTCCATTAGCTTAAATTGAGGTAATATTGTCGACCTTTCTAATTGTAAATGGAAATTATTAATATTTAGAAAGGTTATTTATGAAGAAATTCTTAAGAACTTGCTATGCTTTAAATCATAAAGAAAGGAAAGACTAGGGGGCTCAAATAACGAAAGGAACAGCTACAGGCGTTGAACAAGTGACAGCAATAACCAAACCATCTAACAGCTCTATGAATGAAGTAGGAAATAATGCAAAATTGTTAAAGACAACAATTTATATTTTGGTAATATTCCAGGAAAAAAAGAAAGGAATCACCGTTGTAAGATGATTCCTTTCGAAATAAACTAATTAACTTGATGGAGACATTCCGGTTTAAGTGATAATTATTCAGTATAGGACACGCCATAAATAAAAGGTAGCGTATGATTCCCAGTTTTTCCATGGAAACGATATTTTTAAGATTTCATCTTTCGTCGGCTTTCGGTCCATATTACGTAAAATTTTTATCGAATTAATAAGACCCACATCATCGATTGGGAAAGCTGTCTGGAACCTGAGGCAGCACATGAGAACATAATTGGCTGTCCAAGGGCCGATTCCTCGTATTTTAATTAAGCTCTTCTCAGCATCTTTGAAGTTCATTTTCATTAATGTTTCCCTCGATAATTCTCCACTTGCCATTAATTTGGCAATTCCAATAATATATTCACTTTTTTTCACCGTCATTTTAATATCTGCTAGGTCGGTAGGTGTTAACTGTGCAATTCGTTCGTACGATGGGAACACCCAATACTTTTTACCATTCCATTCGATTGAATCGCCAAATCCTTCTACAAATTGCCTCTTTAAGGCGTACGCGAAGGCTAAGTTAATTTGTTGCCCTAAAACTCCCCAACATAAAGCTTCAAATAAATCAGGAATGCCTATAACTCGCATTCCATAGAATTTTTGGGCGGGCATTTTAAGTAATGGGTCTGCCTTTGCCATTTCATAAAATGGCGTTAAATCGTTATCAAGATCAAACCATTCATGAATATATTTGACAATCTCTTCCCGCTGCCACTTGTCAATAGGTCTACAATCATTTAGGAATTGAACAACCATTTGTTTATTATTGATTACGCTGATCTGTACTAAGGACCGAATTTCTCCAATGGCAATAACTTTTGTAATTTTATCGTTCTCTATTTCATACATACATTCATTTTTTTCCCTTGTTAGATAGCCTAGGTTAGCATTCATGTCGAAATTTCCAGGTAATGTGATTACAATAACATCATTGACTTCGTTCCATGTCACTTTTTCATTCTCCTCATCTAAATACGATTTTCTATTGTACTTTTACTTTATCACATAATAATCTTACCTAATTTTGTTATCTTGCTATTACATTCTAAACACCTTATTTTTTTCTATTTATGAGGTTATAGTGTTATTTATCAAGAATGCTAAAGGAGTGGATAACAATGGTCCAAGATTTAAAAACACGCATCGAGAACTTAAATTGGGATTCAATTCAAAATGAATTAGATGAGCAAGGATTTGCAAAGCTTCCAGCGATTTTAACAAAAGAGGAATGTGAATTGTTCATAGCATTGTATTATGAGGAAGAGTCATACAGAACGACAATCAATATGACGAGATATCGCTTTGGGAATGGGGAGTACAAATATTTTTCCTATCCATTACCTGAAATCATCCAACGTTTAAGAGAGTCCTTTTATTTAGAATTGGCCAAAACAGCTAATCGATGGTTGGATTATTTAAAGAAAACCGAACAATTTCCAAATCATCTTCAAGATTTTTTGAACACCTGTGAAGAATATGAACAAACGAGACCGACACCTTTACTATTAAAGTATGAAACAGGCGGGTTTAATTGTTTGCATCAAGATTTATATGGCGACATATTTTTCCCGTTTCAAGTAGTATTTGTATTAAATCAACGAGATAAAGACTTTCGCGGTGGAGAATCGCTAATAGTGGAACAAATTCCTCGTGCTCAGAGTAGGGGACACGTCATTACTTTAGAACAAGGCAGTGCGTTGATCTTTCCTACAAACTATAGACCTGTTCTAGGTAAAAAAGGATATTATAAAAATACGGTTCGTCACGGTGTAAGCACGGTTACTTTTGGAGAACGATACGGTCTTTGAATCATTTTTCACGACTCTAAATAAAAATTAAACTTCAATATCTTGCTATTCTATTCCCAGAATTGTACATTCTGAATTTAATGAGAGTATATTGTAAGGAGAGGTGAGATAAATGCCGGATAGAATTAATAACGGACATAAAGAAAACCATGGTTATAGAATTTTGAATGATGTAGAAATGATAACAGATGAAAAGTGGCAAGCAATACTAAATAATGATGCAGCGTACAATCATCAATTTTTCTATGCTGTAAAGTCGACAGGGATATTCTGTAAACCATCCTGTAAATCTCGCGTTCCGAAAAAAGAAAATGTATGCATTTTTTCAAACGCAGAACAAGCCCTCCGCGCAAATTTTCGCCCTTGTAAACGGTGCAAGCCTACTAATGAAAATCTACCTGATAGCGAGTGGGTTAATTTAATTACTGAATACATTGATAAAAATTTCACAGAAAAATTAACGCTAGAATCGTTAGCAACTATTTGTCACGGGAGTCCGTATCATATGCATCGAACATTTAAAAAGATTAAAGGCGTTACGCCGGTTGAGTATATACAACAAGTGAGAGTACACGCGGCTAAAAAGTATTTAATTCAGACAAATAAAGCGATTGGAGATATCGCCATATGTGTGGGTATGACTAACGCGGCTTATTTTATTACTTTATTTAAAAAGAAAACTGGACAGACACCAGCACAATTTCGTCAAATGAGTAAAATGGGGGAAAAGTACAATGGAAACAAAGAATAAACCAACCCTTTATTGGTCTTTACTTAAGTTTAAGAATTGGCATTTTTATATTGCTTCAACTTCAAAGGGGCTTGTGTTTGTAGGTTCACCGAACAAACCATTCGAGGAATTGTTCGAATGGGCTAAGAAACGCTTTCCAGGAAGTCCTCTTGTTGACGATGATGAAAAGCTTGAACCTTATGTCGTTGAAATCACTCAGTATTTAGAAGGAAAGCGCAAAACCTTTACTGTTCCATTTGAGTACGTAGGTACGCCATTTCAACTAGCAGTCTGGAATGCCCTTTGTGAAATTCCTTATGGACGGACGACATCCTATTCCGACATTGCAAATAATATAAATAAGCCAGCAGCTGTTCGTGCTGTAGGCGCGGCTATTGGGGCTAATCCGGTATTAATTACTGTACCGTGCCATCGTGTAATAGGAAAGAATGGCTCATTAACTGGTTATCGGGGCGGTTTAGAAATGAAGACACTGCTCCTGGATCTAGAAAAGCGAGCTTCATCTAGCAATGAGTAAATATTGCCGTTTAACTTGATTCAGCAGAAGTCCCCCACTTCTATAAATGGAGGGATGAATACGAAGATACATATAAATCAGAGGGGGTCCAAACTCCCTGCTGATTCAAGTTAAGCCTCCGGCGGATGTCACAAATTTTGAAGGGAGTTAATTGCGCAAGCGCAATTCAAAATTTGGACGCAATTACGCCGAGGCGTAATTGATTGAATGGAGGTTCATCATGAAAAGTGAATTATTTTATAAAAGTCCGAAAACCATTCTGAATAAAGGGACTGGCTTTCTTTCTGGATATACTCATTCCCTAAATCCTTATACAGGCTGTTCATTTGGGTGTTCCTTTTGTTATGTACGCGAAATGCCTGTAGCTCTTTTTCGAGAAGGGGAATGGGGAAATTGGGTCGATGTTAAAAACGGAGCTGCGAATTTATTAAAAAAGGAGCTCCATCGCGCCAAATCTAAAGGGAATGTAACCATTTTTATGTCATCAAGTACAGATCCATATCAACCAATTGAGTATCAGGAAAAAGTGACGCGATCTTTACTAGAAGTTATGGTAGAAGATCCACCTGACTTCCTATTAGTACAGACTAGAAGCCCACTGGTAAGTCGAGATATCGATTTACTGCAACATTTTAAAGATAAAGTTCGGGTAAGTATGACAGTAGAGACAGATAGGGAAGATATTCGTAAACATTTTTCGCCCTATGCTCCTCCTATTCCGGCAAGGCTTAAAACACTCCAACAGCTTGCTAAATTCGATATTCCTACACAGGTTGCCATCGCTCCCGTATTACCAAGTAGCGAGGGATTTGCAGAAATATTACGTCCATTGGCTAACCGAGTATGTATTGATGATTATTTTATGGGGGACGGCAGTGGTGGTAAACGCACACACAGGATGGGCTTACAAGCGTTATATAGAAATCTGGAAATGGAAGAATGGTATCATCCATCCGTCTATCAAATGGTTTATAAACGAATGCGGCAGTATTTTTCGGAAGATGAACTTTTCATTAGCCAGAAGGGATTCGAACCTTAGCGTTATAAAAGTACTCATCAAGTCTTCATTTTGGAACTAAAATCACTTTTACAACAGGTTTCGAATTTGTATGTGGTACAGACATTAGATGAAAGATAGGTTTCACCTGATCTTACTTATATCGTAAACACTTGGGTAATTTATAAATATGAATGAATAGGGGTGTGTTATGAAAAATAACAAGCAATTAAATTTTTACAAACTTTGGCTAGGACAGTCTATAAGTTTGTTAGGTACCCAGTTTACAGTAGTAGCTTTGCCTCTTTTTGCATTAGAGGTGCTAGAAACAAGTGAGTCGAATGCGGCATTACTTCGTGGGATTGTATTCATACCCTACCTAATTTTTGGATTAGTAGCCGGTGCTTTAATAGACATCCTTCATAGAAAAAGGGTTTTGTTAATTTGTAGTATATGTCAAGGCGTTTTATTTTTATCAGTATTCATACTGACTGTAACAAATATAATAACGTTCCCTCTATTGGTGTTACTCATGTTTTTAAATGGGATATTTACTACGTTTTACAACATTGCAATTCCTTCTTTCTTACCGGAAGTATTAACAGATAAAGACAACTTAAAAAAAGGAAATGCTCAACTAGCCCTTTCGGAGTCTCTTTCTATTGTAATTGGTCCTATGCTAGCAGGAATCGTAATTACTCTAGTAGGATTAACAGGCTTATTCACTGTTGACGCAGTAACATATTTTGTTTGTTTTTTGTGTGTACTATTTATTTCAAGGTTTAAACCGCATACAGAAGGCTCTTTAAAAAACGTAAATATAAAATCGATCTATAAAAACATACATGAAGGTTTGATATATTTCAAAAGTCACCCTGTATTAGAACCAATTGTGAGCTGTGGCGCAGTTTACGGTTTTTTTAAATACATATTAAATAGCATTTTAGTTATATTCCTCTATAGGGTAATGGGTCTATCTGAACTTGAAATAGGCTTTGTTGTAGGTTCGGCAGCAGTAGGATTTTTAATAGGCAATACGATTCTCGTAAAAAAAAGTCAACAAATTAATAATACAAAAATGCTTATTTATAGCGCTACTGTATCAGTGATCGGTCTGTCCTTTATACCGATAATGGGCTATTTGGGAACCGTTTACGGTATAGTAGCTGCAAGTATCATACATGGTATGGGAGAAGGTGTATTTGGCCCTTATGCTGCAACCATACGACAACTTGCTTCACCAAGTCACATGCTAGGAAGAGTAAATGCTGTACAACGTACCCTTAATTGGGGAGCTTGGGCATTAGGAAGTTTTGCTAGTGCATTATTAGTTTCTATATTTGGGCTTCAAACTACGTTATTTATAGGGGGCTTCGGAACAACATTGTGTTTAATAGTGTTGTTAAGGCGAGGCGTATTAAATGGAGCCAACATTGAAAATACGAGTTCAATTTAGAGGAGATGATTATAATGCATAAAGTATCAAAAGGAACTGAAAATACACTACACGTTTTATTTATAGGGGGATGGACAAAGCCTATACAAGATGCTTTAGACAGGGGGTTTACTGTTTCGTATATAGGATCTTACACTAAACATATATATTTCGATGGAACTATCTTAGAAAAATGTTTCTATAAAAAAGAAATAGACACAACAAACATACCTGTGTGTGTGTACTATGCTGAAGAATTGTACAAAGAGAAACCGTTTGATGTGGTTGTATCTTTCAACGAAGTAGCCTTAGATACGGCTTCCATAATTGCAAAGATTTTTAATGTTAAAGGATTTTCTTACAACGCTAATATGATAACCCGCAATAAAGACATGATGCGTGAAATTCTAACAGGAAAAGACTTTTCTATAGATTCAATAGTTTGCAACAACATAAAAGACATCAATGAATTTTTGAAGAAAAAAGATAGTATTATAATAAAGCCCCCGATTGGCGCAGGTGGTAAAGGAGTATCTAAGCTAGATATTGGAGATGACGTAGAAGAATTTATTAAAGATAACGGTATTCAACTACCTATTTTAGTGGAAGAGTACGTTGAAGGAGACGTAGTTTATACGGTCGAAGCCGTTTCTTATAACAAAAAACATTCTATATTAGCTATATCAGCTGAAATATTTAAAGAAGATACGTTTTTAATAAACTATACTATAATGCCAGCACCTATAGATGAATTTCAAAAAAAATTAATCATTGAGAAAGTAATGCTATTTTTGGATGAGATGCAACTAAAAGACGGCATTACTCATACAGAGGTAAAAATCGACAAACAAAATAAGCCAATAATCATAGAGTCTCAAGTCAGGATAGGTGGAGGCAACATTTGGAAAATGGTAGAACTTACAACCGGCATTTCTCAATTTGGATACTATTATGATGCGTTAGCTACACAGACTATAGATGATTTTAGATGCGTGCCTTCAAAATGTCAAGCTATGTCATTAAGCTTGATACCAAAACCAGGTTGCTTAAAAGAAATTAAGTATGAAGGGTTCGCTAACATATCCGAGATCGTATTAATTGATCTATTAGTAAAAGAGGGCGACACCATACCAACTATTGTAGACAGTACAGGGCGCAAAGGATATATATTATTTACGGCTAATGATATAAAACATATGTACGAAGTTGCAGATAACATATGTGACAATATAACGTTTGTTTATCAGGATTTGTCAGAATGGAAACCTTCTTTTAAAAAAATTTAAAAAGGAATGTAGCACATGAAGGGTCTATTTGAGGGTTTTCCAATTGCTACTATTTATCTATTAAATACATGTGAATCACGTTTGAAGAATGAAATGTAAATGATGTACGATAATGTCATATTAACTGATTGGAATCTCGCAACGATTAATAATCCTGAATATTCCGAACTAGGTGGTGTGGGGTCATTTGTACCTGGAGGTAAAACCTTAACAAACTTAATTTAGCAAGCCATAAATAACGCGACTAAATTTGGCATAGCTAATAAAAAATCGATACTATATACAATGTTGATTTGTAAGCTTCTTTTTTTAATTCATGTCTTCCGTAAAAAACGGATGGCTTTTATTTTTACGCTGTGAGAGCGATCGAAATGGGCAACGGTACGTGTTACTGAATCTCGATCGCTCTCACAGCGTTTTTTTATTGTTTTACTAAGCTCATTTAAACGGGTTGAACATCTATAAAGGTTAAGAAGAGCTGCAAATCGTAATTTTAAAATTCCAAGCATCTTCATTTAGTTTCTATGGACAAATCTAAGAGATCAAGAATTTGGTAAAAAAAATTTCTTTAGCCTTTTAGGTGTTTCTTATTATCTAACGAAAGAAGAAATTTCAAGTTTAATAGACAGTTTATTCGCCAAAGTCCCATCAGGAAATTAAATAGTTTTGGATTATGCAGACGAAAAACTCTTTGAAGAAGAAGGAATCTTTAATCGATTTGAAAATATGGTATAAATGGCTTCAGCAAGCATTACATTCATAAAACATAAAAAAAGATACTTAATACACTTTATAGGATGTTCCTATTAGTGACCAAAATGTACAACAGAACAATTACCAGGGTAAGCTCTGCAATGCCAAATATATCATAAGATAGAGGAACTTATTTTACCAAATGGGTAGAGGTCGAAAGAATGTTGTCGATCCATGTTAAGCCGAAAGAAGTTGCCTTTCATTCTTTATTCAAGTAGAAAACTATCGGAGACAATGTAATGTTACTGAATAATTTGAGAAAAAATTATAAAAGGGTCACTGAGTTAAGGTGACCCTAAATGAGGGAGGATGTGACGGTCAACCAACGCCACAACCGAATAAGTGTGTGCGGTACACTCAATATTAATTTGTGCAAGTAGTTGTTATTTATACATAGAAAAACGCATCGTCGTCATACGCTACAGCAAACTAATGAATATTATTAGGATAAAAAATCAAAAGATATTGTTCAGAAAGGAAGTTTGGCTAATAAATGTGATGTTGTAATAAAAAGTTTAACAAGGATTATGAATGGAATGTCCATTTTGCTATGATACTTTGTTCAATTTGCATTTTAACTACCATTGGTATACTGATATGTACGTTGTAATGGAGCAGCCGTTAGAGTGTGTCAATTTATAATAATGTAATTAACATCAATTGCAAAACATACTTTTTGAAGAATTTTATTATTTTTTGAATTACTTGACTTTAGTATTACTTAACATGTGAGCTAACAATAATAAGTGTAATTCCCGTAAATAGGCAAATGATTCTCGTCACAGGAATTTTATCAGCTAGTCCAAATAATGCAATTGCTGTCGTTACGATTAAAACTGTTGGTCCAACCAATGCAAGCATTGTATTAATATAGAATGCTTTTTCTAAATTATTCAACTTTAGCATCAACAATCCAGCACTTACTTCAATACTTCCAGACAATACACGTAAAATAACCATAGCAAGAACCGATTTTTCAATAACTGTCATCATCCAATCTTTATTGATAATTTTTGAGGTGAAAATGAATTCTCTTATATTATATTTCCATCATTAGGATAATTGTAGACTTCTGTTTTAATATGAAATACTAAAATCAATATATGTATGATTCCTGTTAATTATTCTTGTTATATTATGCTTTATAGTGTTCATTTAATAAGTGATTTTCTAGTTAAAAGTTCAAAGAATTTATTTCTAAAGCCCTTTAATTTAGACTACAATTCCTTTGGTGGTGATGAAAAATTAATACTAACGATTTTTTAAAGAATATAACTTCTTTGTCAAAGTAGAACGCGTTATATCTTTAGGTAAAAATTCAACAATTTAATCCATGGAAAGTTAGTTGAAACTAGGATTATACATTCCTGATTTTTAAAAAATAATTGATGACAAGGAGCAATTTCACTAGTGTAAAGGGCTGCGTATAAAGACCGATTATTTGTGTTATATTGAAATTATTATTAAAATTCAATCGTGGAGGTTAAATTAAAAGTCAGTTATAACAGGCTATGGAAGCTACTAATAGATCGAGGTATGCAAAAAAAGCCAACTTATGTAGCTGTCGGTGCAAGTAAAAGCACCTTTGCAAAACTTGGGGAAAATGAAAATGTTACGCTTCCTATCTTACTTGGCATATGTCAAGTTCTTGAATGCGACTTTGGTGATATTATGGAGGCGATCTTCGATAACAAGGAAGGAAAAATGCAAGTATGAATGAACATATTTTAATTGTTGACGACGAAAAAGAGATTGCCGATTTGCTTGAGGTTTATCTTAAAAATGATGGATATACGGTATATAAATTTTACAATGGTATGGATGCTCTAAAATGTATAGAGTCCACCAAACTAGATATGGCTATTTTAGATGTTATGCTCCCTGATATTGAAGGGTTTCAAATTTGCCAGAAAATCAGAGAGAAGTACTTCTATCCCATTATTATGCTGACAGCAAAGATTGAAGATGGCGATAAAATAATGGGACTTACTATTGGAGCTGACGATTACATAACAAAACCATTTAATCCGTTAGAAGTAGTAGCAAGAGTGAAGACCCAACTAAGACGCTATACAATGTATAACAATACATCTGAGAACAACACAGTGATCGTTAACGAATATGAATTAAAAGGATTACTAATTAATAGAGAAACGCATAAATGCTGTTTGTTTGGAAAGGAAATTTCGTTAACGCCCAAAGAATTCTCTGTCCTTTGGTATTTATTTGAACGTCAAGGTAAAGTAGTTTCTTCGGAAGAATTATTTGAAGCTGTTTGGGGCGAAAAATATCTTGATAATAATAATACTGTTATGGCCCATATCGGAAGATTGCGTGAAAAGCTGAACGAACCTGCCAAAAAACCAAAGTTCATTAAAACAGTTTGGGGGGTAGGTTACACAATTGAAAAATAAAAAGATTGATTATAATAGGGAATATAAAGAGTTGCGGAATAAACTGTTTTCCAGAGCAGCCATTATCGTTTTCTCTGGCGCTGTTATTCTCTTTTTACTCTTTAGTGTTGTGCTAGAAGGGCGATTTGCAAATGGTGTAGTTTGGTTTCTTAATCGTGTGCTAAAAATAGATTACGATGTTGCAATGACAGTATATCAGCAAATCTTTCGGAATAATGAAGAATTAATTATGTTAGCCGCATGCGCCGGTGTATTTATTATCCTTTTACGATTTTATCTTAATCAATTTACCAAGTACTTCATTGAGGTCAATCGTGGTATTGATGCGTTAATTAAAGAGGACATTGGAGATGTTATACTATCCCCGGAATTATCTGCTACTGAAAAAAAGATAAATCAGATTAAACATACCTTAGAAAAAAGGAAAATGGATACCCAGCTCGCAGAACAACGTAAAAATGACCTCATCGTTTATCTTGCTCACGATTTAAAAACACCACTCACATCTGTCATAGGGTATCTTACGCTACTCCGAGATGAAAACCAAATTTCTGAAGAATTACGAGAAAAATATTTATCTATTTCATTGGATAAGGCAGAGCGTCTTGAAGATTTGATCAATGAGTTCTTTGAAATCACCAGGTTTAATCTATCAAATATTACGCTTGAATACAGCAAAGTGAATGTAACACGAATGCTTGAACAATTAGTGTTTGAATTCCAAACGATGTTCGCAACGAAAAAATTGAAATGTACGTTGCAAACTGTACCGGATATAATACTAAAATGTGATGTGGATAAAATACAACGTGTCTTTGATAATCTTTTAAGCAATGCTGTTAATTACAGTTATGAGGACACGACGATCGAAGTATCCGCCAAACAGGATGATCGTCATATAACATTAAAGTTCACGAACAATGGGAATACAATACCTGAAGAAAAACTTGAACGAATATTTGAGCAATTCTATCGTCTAGATACTGCCCGTAGTTCAAGCAATGGCGGAGCTGGGGTGGGACTTGCTATCGCAAAGGATATTGTTGAACTTCATCAAGGCACGATTATGGCATATAGCGAAAACGAATTGACTTGTTTTGAAGTGACCCTTCCTCTTTCGTAGGAAAATTGTAAGAAATTCGATAGAAAAATAGTATAAAGTCGTTGGAGTAAACAAATAAACGGCACTCTTGTTATGGATACAATTATCGTATCAAAACAAGAGTGCTTTTTGTTTTGAGTGGAATCAAACAAAGGAGTGTATGCAGTGTCACGGAAAAGAGTAACGCAGATGTTTCCGTTTCTGCTTCCTTTACGGAAATGGCAAAGGAAGCAATTCTTCTATATAAAGATGTATTTAGACGGCGACGAATATGCAAAGGAAACCGCCGTAATTAATTTGCCTTATGAGGTGTTTTCAACATCATCATTGATGCTGAATAAAAACAGCGGATTTGATATGAAGTACCAAGTAAACAAAGTACACAATTTGAAACTCGCCGCAAAAACGCTCGATAAGTTCATTATAAAATCAAATGAAACTTTTTCTTTCTGGCAACTTGTACGATATGCAGACCGCTTTCAACCATACAAGGATGGCTTAAACCTCGTGAATGGAAAAATTGTAGGTTCATATGGGGGAGGGATAAGTCAGCTAAGTAACATGCTGTTCTGGATGTTCCTTCATACACCGTTAACACTTGTAGAGCGACACGGGCATGCTGTTGAATCCTTTCCATCTACAACAGAGGAAATACCCTTTGGAACGGATGCAACTATTAATGAAGGTTGGTTAGATTTGAAAGTAAGAAATGAAACAGATAGTACGTTTCAGATCAACATCTCCTTTGACGAAGAATTTATGTACGGTCACATCCGTTCTGACAAGGAGCAAACCTATAAATATAAGATTTTTAATCAATCTGTTTCATATGACAAAGTTGGTAGCCAACTGTTTCAAAAGGCTTCTGTTGATCGCATTAGAACAGATGTTACAACAGGGCAAAACGAACAAGCTTTTCTATATAACAATACTTGTGAAATAGGGTACGAGCTACCTAATGACATTGAAATCGACAAAACATGGAGGAAATAAAAATGAAACCTAATATTGCAGTGATTTTCGGAGGGAATTCTTCGGAGTATCCCGTATCGTTACAGTGTGCTTTCTCGATTTTGGAAAACTTAGATGCAAAGAAATATACAATTATTCCAATTGGTATTACAAGACAAGGTGATTGGTATCGTTATGATGGAGAATTCGATCATATTCTTAATAACTCGTGGCTTGATGACACCGATAACCTTACCCCTATTATTGTTTCTCAAAATTGTTCAGTAGGCGGTATTGTTGAACTTTCAGAGGGAGGTATCCATGTGACGAAACTTGATTTTGCTTTGCCTTTATTGCACGGAAAAAATGGTGAAGATGGAACAGTTCAAGGGTTGTTTGAAATAGCAGGAATACAAGTTATTGGTTGTGATATCCTTTCTTCGGCTTTATGTATGGATAAGGATCGAGCACATAAACTTGTTCAAGCTGCAGGTATTGCTGCGCCAAAAGCAATAACAATGAGAAGATCCACAATGCAGGAAGCACTTAGCTTGTCAAAAGATTTAGCGTATCCGTTGTTTGTAAAGCCAGTCCGAGCAGGCTCATCGATTGGCATTTCAAAGATTTACGACCAATCCGAATTACAGGCAGCCGTTGCTTTGGCGTTTGAACACGATAGTGAGGTTATTATCGAGGAAGCGATTGAAGGATTTGAAGTTGGGTGTGCAGTTTTAGGAATAGATGACTTGCTTGTAGGCAGAGTAGACGAAATTGAATTATCGAACGGTTTCTTTGACTACACAGAGAAATATAGCCTAAAAACCTCGAAAATTCATATGCCAGCACGAATTGATGAAACTTGCGAAAAGAGAATACAGGAAACGGCAAAAACTATCTATCAAATACTTGGCTGTTCAGGTTTTGCAAGAGTAGATATGTTTTTGACACCATCGGGAGAGATCGTATTTAACGAGGTCAATACGATCCCTGGCTTCACTTCTCATAGTCGTTATCCAAATATGATGAAAGGCATCGGTCTGTCCTATGAGGAAATTTTGGACAAGCTGATTGGTTTATACACAATAAAATGAAAACGATCATTCTAAATAAAGCTCAAATTTATACAGGGGACTTGATCCTTGTGAATGCCCACTATCCCGTTCACTCTCATAGCGTGGAAGGATTTTCAGCCGTTGATGAAAAGTATCCGGATGTGCGTATGAAGCGTAATGCTGTAAATGCATTGCAGTGCATTTTTGACAAAATCGGCTGTGCGGATCAAATTGTTGCAGTGAGTGGACACCGATCGTTAGCTGAACAAGAAGATATATATAATGGTTCAATGCGTGACAATGGTCGAAGCTTTACTGAAAGCTATGTTGCTTTGCCTAACCATAGTGAGCATCATACAGGACTTGCCATTGACTTAGGATTAAAACAAGAGGTGATAGATTTCATTCGACCAGATTTTCCGTATGAGGGTATCTGCAATGAATTTCGCAAAACAGCACCTTATTACGGCTTTATTGAGCGTTATCAATCAGACAAAGAAACGATAACAGGGATTTCTCATGAACCATGGCATTTTCGCTATGTTGGGTATCCTCATTCCGAAGTGATGGCTAAAGAACATCTGTCACTTGAGGAATACATTGAATATATGAGGAATTTCACTTATAACAAAGAACATCTTCGTATATTGGGCAATGACGGAAAAGAAATCGAACTATTTTTCGTTCCTTGTCATACAGAAAGCGTGGAAATTACTATACCTGAGCATGCAATCTATCAAGTATCTGGCAATAATGTAGACGGTTTTATTGTGACGATTTGGAGGTGAAAAAATGAACAAGAATAGAGCGTATGTAGGCATTGACTATTTTAGATTTGCTGCCGCATTACTAGTTATTGCCGTCCATACATCTCCGCTATTCTCATACAGTGAAACAGTCGATTTCATCTTAACTCGGATTATTGCACGTATTGCCGTACCTTTCTTTTTTATGACATCAGGCTTTTTTCTGATTTCCCGGTACAATGACAATTCCGATAAATTGAAAATCTTTCTCAAAAAGACGTCTATTATATATGTAATAGCCATCTTGCTGTA
Source organism: Lysinibacillus sp. NPDC096382 (assembly GCF_044762845.1). Lineage (NCBI taxonomy): Bacteria > Bacillati > Bacillota > Bacilli > Caryophanales > Bacillaceae > Lysinibacillus > Lysinibacillus sp. NPDC096382. The sequence continues at coordinate 228,945 of NZ_JBIWFC010000002.1, read as the reverse complement.
TGTACCTTTAAACATTTACAACGGCTATTTTTCGATGGATAACCTACTTCCAAACATCATGAAAGATATTGTTTTCGATGGTACCTTATATCATTTGTGGTACCTGCCTGCATCGATCATCGGTGCTGCAATTGCATGGTATCTGTTGAAAAGAGTTGGGGTGAGTTTCGCACTCATTGTTACTATGATTCTCTATGTAGTGGGTATGCTTGGCGATAGCTATTACGGCTTTGCAGAAAAAATACCGTTTCTTAAAAAGATGTTCGAGCTGATGTTTGAGGTAGCTGATTACACACGAAATGGACTTTTCTTTGCCCCACTATTTTTTGTCCTTGGTGGCATAATAGCGGATAAAGCAATAAAAGTGAGCCTCAAAAAAAGTGTTATTGGATTTGTCATATCTTTAGCACTTTTGTTTGGCGAGGGGATGGCACTTCATCAGTGGGGAGTACAACGACACGACAGTATGTATATGATGCTTCTGCCATGTATGTTCTTTTTATTTAATGCCCTTACCTACTGGAAGGGAAAAAGAATTAAGGCACTCAGCTCGTTAACTTTAATTGTTTATATTATTCATCCAATGATCATTGTCTTAGTACGAATGCTTGCCACAATCCTGCGTATGCAGCCGCTTTTAGTAGAGAATAGTCTTATTCACTATGTTGTTGTATCTGTCCTTTCTATCGTTGCATCTATTGTTATTTTGCGGCTTTATAGTCGCCTGAAATTGCGTTACAGGAAAAAGGTACAAAATAGTATGAACAGATCGTGGATTGAGGTTGATTTGAACAATCTTGAGCATAATGTACGTATCTTACAGGGATCAATGCCAAAAGATTGCGAACTGATGGCTGTCGTAAAAGCAGACGCATATGGGCATCGTACCTTTGAAGTTTCGACATTCATAAATCAAATAGGTGTAAAAGCCTTTGCGGTAGCAACCATAGATGAAGGTATTAAATTGCGTAAATATGGAGTTAAAGGTGAAATACTGATTTTGGGCTATACCTGTCCAACCAGAGCGAAAGAACTTCATAAATACAGCCTTATACAAAGCCTTATTGATTATAATTATGCCGTTGCTTTAAGTCATCAAGGATACAATCTTAAATCACATATTAAGATTGATACTGGTATGAAACGCCTTGGGTTTGATGTTGATGATATAGCTGAGATAATCGAGATATTTAAAACAAAGCAATTAGGTGTTTGTGGAATTTATACGCATTTATGTGTTTCAGATAGTCTTTTACCTAAGGATGTAGAATTTACACAGATTCAAATAAGCCGTTTTTATAGTTTAATAGGTATGTTGTTGGAAAACGGGGTTAACCCGAATAAAGTGCATATACAGAGCAGCTATGGATTACTGAATTATCCAGAACTCCAATGTGATTATGTAAGAGCTGGTATAGCTTTATATGGAGTTCTTAGTTCGCCAACTGACCAAACCAAATTAAAATTAGACTTAAAGCCAGTTTTATCACTGAAATCCAAGGTTATTCTTATCCGAGCGATAAAGGAAGGCGAGACGGTTGGTTATGGAAGAGCATTTACTGCAAGCAGAAATAGTTTAATTGCAATATTACCCATTGGTTATGCTGATGGAGTACCAAGAAATTTATCTTGTGGGAAAGGTAATGTATTAATAGATGGATATCAAGCACCAATAGTTGGGAGAATTTGTATGGATCACCTAGCAATTGATGTAACGGATATACCTCATGTGGCAGTTGACGATATTGCTACGATAATTGGTAGAGATGGTGAAATGGAACTAACTGCACCAGAGGTCGCCAACAATTCTGGCAGCCTATCGAATGAACTGCTGAGCAGATTGGGAACAAGATTGATGAGTAAGACAAAGTGATTTTGATAGCCTTATCTGTTATTATAATGTTTTTTAGTTAAATATAAATTTGGTAATTATGGTACACGCTAAATTAGTATAAAAATAACTCTAGGATACTTATTTATTTTATTAAAAGTCAATAATTAAAGTAATGAACTTAATATTTCTGGATCTATATACAATGTGCAACATTATAATATGCTATTTTTTTAAGCTGAACTAATTTTGATATTAGTTCAGCTTTTATGTGTGTTTTAAGATATAGTTTGAGTATAATTAATAGAAGTATAGTCTCAGGAACTTTTTCTACCTGTTATTCAACTAACGGGGCAGCCTCTTATTATAATCTTATTGTGTTACTAAGGGTATAATTTTTTCTTCCGCAATAGAGTGCATATATTTACTCAATACAGTTATTATGAATCAAATTTGTGGGCCTTTTTGGAGAGACAGCCATGAATATAGCCATGACCGATGTTATGAGAGACTTTGGCGTCAGTGCAACTAGTGCTCAATGGTTAATAACAGGCTATTTATTAGTATTGGGAATTTTAGTACCCATTTCTGCCCTTATTATTCAATGGATTTCAACACGTTGGATTATTATAATCGCAATTTTATTCTCAATTGTTGGTTCAATAATTGGTGCATTAGCGCCAACATTTTCAATTTTATTATTATCACGGGATTTAAGCAGTTGGTACAGGGTTAATTTTACCCCTTATGATTAATGTAATTTTCATGGTTGTACCAATCGCAAAACGTAGTGCAACAATGGGGATGGTCATTACACTTGCTCCAGCAACTGGGCCAACAATCGCTGGTATTATCGTCGATATATCTAGCTGGCATTATATTTTCTGGATAAGCATTGCCCTATATATCATTATTTTCTTCACTTTTATGCCAAAAGTGTACAATGTCTCAACGCTAACAAAACCGAAAATCGATTATTTATCTATCGTTCTTTCAACAATTGCATTTGGTAGTATTATTTATGGACTAAGTACTATTTCAGAAAGATTCTACATTGGCAACAATCATAATAGTATTGGGCATTGTAGCTCTTTTATTTTTCATATGGCGTCAATTTACAAGTAAGCATCCGATGATTGATTTACATGTTTTCAAATATCGTAATTTCGCTATTGGTTCAGTTTTAATATTTATTGTATTCGCATTACTGTTAGCCATTGCGATTCTTATGCCACTGTATTTAAAAGGATCATTATTACTTTCAGCAACGAATGCTGGGTTTGCGATGTTATTAGGAAACATATTAAATGCCGTCTTTGCTCCAATTGTCGGAAAAACGTTTGATCGTGTTGGTCCAAAGTTTTACTTACGTTTTGGTTTCTTATGCTTAGTTATTTCAACGAGTATATTATCCTTTGTCATTAGTGCCACAACACCACTTTGGTTAATCATAGTTTCATGTATGATTTTCTACGTAGGTGTCTCAACAACTATTATACCGGCGCAAACAAACTCACTTAATGATTTACCAAAACAGTTGTATTCTCATGGTTCCGCTGTCATAAACACACTTCAGCAAATTGCAGGTGCAGCAGGTACCGCATTAGCCATTACACTTATGACAACAGGACAACACCGCTTTACAGTAGAGCATTCAAAAGCAAGCCCTGAAACACTAGTTGCAGTAGGTACACAATTTACATTCGGCACTATTGTGATTGTGGCAGTAATCGGTCTGTTATTGGCGTTATTTGTAAAACGACCAACGAATCATTTGCACTAGTTTTCAATTGAAAGAATAACTTAATATAAAAAAATGGATAAACTAATAGCATTCATAACAATTCCTATTTTCTTTAAATGTTGTATCGCAAGCTAGTCATAGGAACAATAAACGAAGTTGCTGAACACAAATATAAAACCGGCATATGTCAATAGAAAAAACGAAACGCCAGGCTCATTGGTAAATCATTGATCCTGGCGTTTTTAGTAACCAAACAGGAAAAGAACTCACAATATCACTAAAACAAATTGATACTTCCTCAATAGTTTGTTTAGCCCTTCAGATAACCCCTGATTCATTATATCAAGAGAATTTGCATTTCATCATTCAGCACAAGAATCGTTGCTCCAACACTTATAATCGGACTACTTCCTATAAATTTTCGTAATTCCTAAATGTACCCAAATTTCTCACGATTAATAAAGCTCAAATTTAAAAGAGATCGCCTTTCTTTTAAAGTAACCTCTCTAATGCCGGTTCGGCGGGATCCTTTTAAAAATCTTTTTTATACGAAATATTGCTAAAAAATGTAGAATAGTTCACCAAAAAAGAAAAATAGTTAATGATAGTCTGTCTCTTCCGAGTTTTACTTATATTGCTTGTTTTAAAAACTCTATGTTAAGGTAAAATGACAAATTGAATATGCTAAATTTTGGTGGTTCAAATGGAGTTGATTCCATTTGATTAAAAGGGAAGTTGGTGAGAGTCCAACACTGTCCCGCAACTGTATTTAGGAGTTCAATAACAAGGCCACTGTTTTGTTTGTCAAAATGGGAAGGTGTTATTGTAGCGTTGATCATAAGTCAGGAGACCTGCCACTAAATAAGCATCAATTGACCTACGAGGATAGGGAGGTGTTAGCTACTACATGATCTTTGTGAATTCATGTAAATTCACTGTTTATTTGCTCTATCATGCTTTTGTAGATTAACAACTTCTCAAAGGGGTAGAAGTTGTTTTTTTGTTGTTCTTTCGTGTTTTAATGGTAACGCTTACAAGAATAATTAAACAAAGGGGTTGTAATGAATGGAGTTAAATTATTCACCAGGTCTCGATGGAATCATTGCCGCTGAAACAAAGCTATCTTTTTTAGACACTGTAGGAAGTCAGATTGTGATTCGAGGCTATGATTTGATTGAGTTATCACAAAGATATTCGTATTTAGACATTGTCTACTTAATGTTGCATGGAGAAATACCAACTACCGAGCAACGAGCTAATTTACAGGTTAAATTGAAATCTAATTACCAGGTTCCACAAGAAATTTTTCAAATTTTCAAGTTATTACCTGATGGGACGCATGCTATGGATGGGCTTAGAACAGGCATTTCGGTGTTAGCAGGCTATGATCAGCAAATCAATGATCGTTCTACTGAAATGAATTTGTCGCGAGCATATAGACTTTTAGGTGGTATGCCAAATATTGTAGCGAATAGCTATCGTGTATTAAATGGTCAAGATGTCGTGGAGCCTGATAACCAGCTTTCCTATAGTGCCAATTTTTATTACATGATAACTGGCAGAAAACCAACTGCTTTAGAAGAAGAAATTTTTGATCAATCACTCGTTTTATATAGTGAACATGAGATGCCAAATTCGACGTTTACGGCTCGTGTTATTGCCTCAACACAATCTGATTTGTATGGTGCTTTAACTGGCGCGGTCGCATCATTGAAAGGTAATTTACATGGTGGGGCAAACGAGGCAGTGATGTATATGCTTCTTGAAGCCAAAACAGTAGAAGGCTTTGAAACATTGCTGAAATACAAACTGCAAAATAAAGAAAAGATTATGGGCTTTGGCCATCGTGTTTATATGAAAAAAATGGACCCAAGAGCGCAAATTATGAAAAAGGCTTTACACAAATTATGTTTGCAGCAAGGAGATCATCGCTTATATCACATGTGTGAAGCTGGTGAAAAAGTGATGGTACAGGAAAAAGGGTTATACCCAAATTTAGATTATTATGCGGCACCAGTGTACTACATGCTTGGATTGCCAATTGAAATATATACGCCAATCTTTTTTGGCTCACGAACGATCGGCTTATGTGCTCATGTAATTGAACAGCATGACAATAATAGATTATTTAGACCTCGTGTCAATTATATTGGCGAGCGTCATAACCTTGAAGAATTGTCGGTATAATCAAGTTTAACAACTCGCCATAGAGCTGATGGGCATTCTGACCAATGTCCATCAGTATACTAGTATAGCAAATTCATGCAACGGAGGGAAGATATAGATGATAAAAACAAATGAACTATCTAAGACAGATCAATTACTAACTGATATTACCGATTACGTATTAAATACAACGATTACAAGTGAAGAAGCCTACGAAACAGCACATTATGTTTTATTAGATACTATAGGTTGCGGCATTTTGGCTTTACAGTATCCCGAATGTACGAAACTACTCGGACCAGTTGTACCCGGTACGGTTGTTCCAAATGGTACGCGTGTTCCAGGAACTTCCTATGTACTTGATCCAGTGAAAGGTGCTTTCAATATTGGTTGCATGATTCGTTGGTTAGATTACAATGACACATGGCTTGCGGCTGAATGGGGACACCCTTCTGATAATTTAGGTGGCATATTAGCAGTTGCGGATTACTTGAGTCGTGTACGTATTGCTGAAGGCAAAGAGCCTCTTAAAATAAAAGACGTTTTAGAAATGATGATTAAAGCCCATGAAATTCAAGGGGTATTAGCATTAGAAAATAGTCTGAATCGCGTTGGTTTAGATCACGTATTATATGTCAAAATTGCGACAACAGCGGTTGTGACAAAGGCATTAGGTGGAACTCGTCAAGAAATTATCAATGCATTATCAAATGCTTGGATTGATAATTCAAGTTTACGAACATACCGCCATGCCCCAAATACAGGATCAAGAAAATCATGGGCAGCAGGAGATGCGACAAGTAGAGCCGTACAATTAGCCATGATGGCTGTGCAAGGTGAAATGGGTTATGCAACGGCCTTATCTGCACCTGGCTGGGGATTCCAAGACGTACTCTTTAATAAACAAGAATTAAAGCTTGCAAGACCGCTTACCTCTTATGTTATGGAGAATGTTCTTTTCAAAGTTTCTTTCCCGGCTGAATTTCATGCGCAAACAGCTGCAGAATGTGCAGTTCATTTACATCATGAAGTGACAAATCGTTTAGATGATATTGAAAAAGTTGTCATTACGACACATGAATCAGCTATTCGCATTATTGATAAAGAGGGCCCATTGAATAATCCAGCTGACCGTGATCACTGTATTCAATACATCACAGCAATTGGACTGATCTATGGTGATATTATCGCAGACCATTACGAAGATGACGTGGCAGCAGATCCACGCATAGATGAACTAAGAAATAAAATGGTTGTTGTTGAAGATTCACAATATACGATCGATTACTTAGATCCTGAAAAGCGCTCTATTGCTAATGCTGTTCAAGTTTATTACAAAGATGGGACATCATCAGAATTAGTAGCGTGTGAATATCCTTTAGGACATCGTTTCCGTCGTGAGGAAGCATTCCCTAAAATCATTGATAAATTCCAACAAAATATTAGTACACATTATTGTCAAAAACAATTAAGTAAAATTAATGAGCTTTGTGCTAATAAAGAGATTCTCGAAAATAGTGCTGTTCATGAATTTGTAGATTTATTCATCTAACTTTTTTCAGCTGTGTTTTATGTATCGAAAGAATAAGTCACTTTATAGCGGGTGTCCAAACATCCGCTGAAAGAAGTGCCTCCGGCGGATGTCACGGAATCGGAAAGGAGTTCAATGGAGGATGTTAGTTTAAAATCATCACATCCATGCGATAACGGCTAACCGCCCAGCATTTTCGGTGTTGCTAAAGCTTCGTTAGCACTGCGCTTTCGCACAAAAACATCTGTTGCTGCCGCTTCGCTTTCGCACAAAAACATCTGTTGCTGCCGCTTCGCTTTCGCGCAAAAAACATCTGCAGGGCTAAGCACAAAGCCGATTCCGGGCTCAATTATGCCGCGGCATATTGATTAATAGGAGGTCTTTAAAAATGGCGTGGATTGTCAATGAAGTAATGACACAAAAACAATTGGCTGACCAATTTCGAGCTTTACTAACGCGTTCTACTATTTTGCAAATACCAGGAGCTCATGATGCGATGGCAGGCTTAATGGCTAAAAAAGTGGGCTTTGAGGCATTATATCTTTCTGGAGCTGCCTACACAGCAAGTAGGGGCTTACCTGATTTAGGAATAATTTATTCAAATGAAGTGGCGCAACGTGCTAGTGAAATTATCCAAGCTACTAACTTACCAATACTAGTGGATATTGATACTGGCTTTGGCGGTATATTAAACGTTGCACGTACAGCTCGCGAAATGGTAGAGGCTGGAGTAGCTGCTGTACAGTTAGAGGATCAAAATCTTCCTAAAAAATGTGGACATTTGAATGGTAAAACACTCGTATCCCAAGAGGAAATGATACAAAAAATAAAAATGATTAAACAAATAGCGCCTACTTTAGTTATTATTGCCCGCACTGATGCAAGATCTGTAGAAGGTTTAGAACAAGCTATTTCAAGAGCAAATGCCTATGTAGCTGCTGGAGCAGATGCTATTTTTCCAGAGGCTCTGCAAACAGAAAAAGAGTTTAAACAATTTGCTAGTGAGCTAGATGCTCCTTTATTAGCAAATATGACTGAATTTGGGCAAACACCTTATTATACAGCTAAGGAGTTTGAAAAAATGGGCTATTCTATGGTTATTTATCCCGTTACATCAATGAGAGTAGCAGCCAAAGCATATGAGCGAGTGTTTGACTTAATAAAAAATACGGGGACTCAAAAGGAAGCTATTGAGGATATGCAAACTAGAAGTGAATTATATGAAACAATCTCCTATTACAAATTCGAAGATTTAGATAGTGAGTTGGCGAAAACTATCTTACCTAAAGAGGAAATCAAGTAGGAGAAAAGCAATCTGCTTTTCTCCTCTTTCTTTCAAGGAGGGCTTGTATGGATAAACTAGAAAACAAAATGACGATCTTTACACCTGAGGACTTTCATGATGAAGAAGAGCTCATAGCAAAAACGGCAGAGCTTTTCATTAAACAGGATGTCTCACCTAATATTTCAGCTATTGAACAGCATCAATATGATGTCACCCGTCAATTATTTCAAAAAGCAGGTGACCTTGGTTTACTTGCCATTGAGATACCCGAAGACTATGGGGGGCTTGAACTCAATAAAAAAATTTCGGGGCTTGTTGCAGAAAGAATGGGCTACGGGGGCTCTTTTAGTGTCTCCTACAATATTCATGCAGGAGTTGGCACATTGCCCTATGTCTATTTTGGGAATGAGTCACAAAAGCTAAAGTACTTACCTAAGCTGGCTTCAGGTGAATGGATTGGAGCCTATGCCCTGACTGAGCCAGACGCAGGTTCAGATGCATTACATCCAAAAACAAATGGGATTTTGAATGAAGATGGTACAGCATGGGTATTAAACGGTGAAAAACAATGGATTACCAATGCCCAGCTAGCAAATATCTTTGTTGTTTTTGCAAAAACAAACGAAGGAATGACCGCTTTCATTGTAGAGCGTACTTTAACAGGGGTATCTATAGGGCAGGAAGAAGAGAAGATGGGAATTAAAGGGTCTTCGACGGCTACACTTATTTTAGAGGACGTTGTCGTACCAAGGGACAATGTTCTTGGAGAGGTTGGAAAAGGCCATAAAGTTGCTATGAATATATTAAATATGGCACGCCTAAAGCTTGCTTTTTCAAACATAGGAACTTCCAAACAGGCGCTCCAATTAGCAGTGAATTACGGTAAGGAACGGCAACAATTTCAAAAGCCGATCGTTGATTTTACAATGATTCAAGAAAAAATTGCTAATATGGCGATTTTAATTTATGGCGCAGAAAGTGCTGCATACCGAACAGCTGGAGAAATGGATGATGTTATTGAGTTAGAAAGTAAAGAGTCCATGGTTCAAAAAATAGCCGATTTTGCTATGGAATGTGCACTCAATAAAATCAATTGCTCGGAAGCACTTGGCAAAATTGTAGATGAAGCTGTTCAAATACATGGCGGATATGGCTATATGCAAGATTATGAAGTAGAACGTTTGTATCGTGACGCAAGAATTAGCCGTATTTTTGAAGGAACAAATGAAATCAATCGCTTAACAATTGCTAAAATATTTTATAAAAAGCATACGCAAACAGCTTCTACAAAAAATTTTTTAGGAGCGTGCCAACCAGCAGATGATAATCACCAATATATCCAGCTATCCAAGCATTTAATGCAAATGGCAATGACTGTCATTTCAGCTGCACAAATTAATCTGGAACAAGAGCAGGAATACATGCGTCTGTTGGCTAATATAGCAAAGGATATTTATATCATGGAATCTTCTTTACTGAGAACGGAAAAGGCAGCACGTGAAAAAACGAAAAATTTGATGACAGACATATTGTGCCAAGAGGGTTATCGTAAAATAGAAAAAAGAACAATTGACATTATTGCTGCTGCTGAAACAAATGAGCAAATACGAAAAACATGGCTGGATGATATTCAACACTTAAACATTCCCCTACATCAGAATCTCTTTATGAAGAAGAGAGAGATTGCAAGAAGTATCATCAACAATCCAAAATCTATTAGTTAATTTTCATAAACAGGAGGGAAAAGATCATGGTCGATACATTTGCCAATGTAAGTAAAGAAGGTTCCATCGCGATTATTCATTTAGATCATCCACCAGCAAATACGTTGTCATCAGCAACTATTGAAAATCTTCGTCTCATTTTCCAAGAGCTAGCAGAAGACAAAGAAACAAACGCCATCATTATTACGGGCACCGGGCGATTTTTTGTAGCTGGTGCAGATATTAAGGAATTTGTTTCTGCTTTTGGGCAACAGGAAAAAGCATTGCAAATGGCCGAGGCAGGTCAAGCTCTTTGTGATGAAATTGAAGCTATGAAAAAGCCTGTTATTGCAGCTATAAATGGTCCAGCCCTTGGTGGAGGACTAGAGTTAGCGTTAGGCTGTCATTTCAGAATCGCTTCGAGTAATGCAATTCTTGGCTTACCAGAACTAAAACTTGGGCTACTTCCAACATTCGGTGGCACACAACGACTTAGCAGAATAACGAATCAAGCGAAAGCCCTACAATTAATTTTAACAAGTAAACAATTAAGCGCCGACGAGGCACTTCAGCTAGGCATTATTCAACTGGTAACTGAACCAGAGGAACTACTGCCAACTGCAAAAGCTGTTGCTCAGTCCTTTGTTGATGGTAAAAGTATGACAAGTGTGGCTCGTACAATTGACTGTGTAATGCAGGGCGGCAACGTTCATCTTCAAAAAGGACTGGAACTTGAACGAACACGTTTTGCTGAGCTATTTTTAACAGAGGATGCTAAAGAAGGTGTTCAGGCTTTTATTGAAAAAAGACAGCCAGAATTTAAACATTCGTAAGGGAGGAATTTAATATGGAAAACGAAGTACTATTTTCGGTCAGTGACGGTGGAACAGCCACCATTACATTGAATCGTCCTAAAGCTTTAAACTCACTTTCCACTGAAATGCTAAAACCTATCGGCGAGAAACTAAAGGAATGGCAAGCAAATGATGAAATTCATCTTATTATTCTAAGAGGTGCTGGTGAGAAGGGATTTTGTGCTGGTGGTAATATTAAAACACTTTATAATGCTCGCTCCAGTCAGGAAGCTTTCAAAAATGCCGAAGTTTTTTTTGAAGAAGAATATCAAGTAGATATGGCTATCTATCACTATCCAAAACCAATTATTGCCTGCCTTGATGGCATTGTCATGGGTGGTGGTGTCGGTTTAACCTTTGGGGCTAGCCACCGAATCGTTACTGAACGGACAAAATGGGCAATGCCCGAAATGAATATCGGCTTCTTTCCGGATGTTGGAGCAGCCTATTTCTTAAACAAAGCACCTGGCTTTGTAGGATACTATTTAGCATTAACCGCATCTGTCATCCAAGCTGCTGACGTTCTTTTTGTCAATGGTGCTGATAGCTATATGACAAGCGATAAGCTACACAAATTCCTAACAAGGATCGAACAAACTGACTGGCATACAAAAGAGATCAGCACAGCTCTAAACCAATTAATCGAGGAGTATTCAAGCAACCCATTAACAAATAGTGAACTTGCCAGCCTTCAAAATAAAATAGATCAACATTTCTCAAACTATACAGTGGAAGAACTAGTAGAGTCTTTAGATAATGACCCAAGTAAATTTTCACATGAAACAAAGCAGTTACTTCTATCTAAATCTCCATCTTCGTTAAAAATTACGTTACAGCAGCTTATAGATGCGCGAGATAAAACATTAGAAGAATGCTTTGCGACAGATTTAATCTTAGCAAAAAACTTTTTAAAACATGAAGATTTCTTTGAAGGTGTACGCTCTGTCGTCATTGATAAAGATCGAAATCCGCAGTATACCTATAAAACATTAGCTGAATTTACAGATGAAGATAAGAAGAAGTTTTTTCATGATAACAGTGTAAAGTCATAGTTTAAAATCCTTTTTGAAGGAGCAGAAAGCTTGATAATTCAATATTCGTTACGAAGTTAATTTTTTGAAACAATTGAAGCCTAGTGATTCAGTAGGCTTCAATCATTTTTCCATAAATACTGGTGGTAATTTATAATCCAGTTTCTCACTCTGTTTACTTTTTTTATTTGTACCATCAAACAGTTTAAAGAGTATATAACCAGTATTGCTTTTATAAAGGTTACAGGGTCTATAACATTTTTGTAGGTTCTTTTGTTGAGGAAGCAAAATGTTGGTACCTATTTCTTCTATCAGAAAGTGTTGCACTATAGAATGCACTTTTCTACTTTATCTCCTACATGTTGAAAACTAATTGCTTTCATCCCATTAGGGCTTACTTCAAAAATCATCGTTTCTTTACCATAAGGAGGGTCATGTGCATGCTCAAATGTTGTGACTTGAACTTCGGTAAGAAAGCTAAACGAACCTTCATGCTCTCTGATGATACGCCGGATCTTAGCATTTAAAAACCATATTGTTTAATGTAGCCATAGTAATGAAAGATCATTAAGTTGCATATGCAGCTCTTTTTTATTGAATTAACGATGCAGGCTAGTTTAAAAACAGGTTACTTTACCAAAGCAAAATTTTAATTTCCATCACTTTATTGAATAAATATCCGAAATATATTGTGCAGTAAAAAAACCGATTAGAATATTCCAATCAGCTTCTGGTTTTTAGTTTTTTTCCGTTTCAATACCCACACTGAAAATAGCGAAAACCATACTAAAGAAAAATACTATTTGAACGAAACTGTCTGCTGTCCAATACCCTAAAAAATTCATGAAAACAAGGATGACAAATAATTGTTGAAACAATTTGCGTATAGAAACGTAAATTACCCGACATTTTACCCCTCCAATTTATGTAATTTAAGGTTAACACAAAACGGGTATTTAAACCATTTTTATTACTGCACACTATGAGAGTGCAATAAAAAGAACAGCCAACAATTAAGTAAACTGTTCAAATGGTTTTATAAAAGTGGATTATTATTAGGTGTTCATTCAATAGATTTTACTTGATAATTTTCTTCAGAAGTATCTACAACAGCAGATATTTTCCTATTCTCATTATCAACAACATGACCTTCTAAATATACTTCATGTGTTGCATATTCACCTGAAGAACTAACTTCATTTATTGTAATATCGATATTTTTTTCCTTTTTAAAATGCTCAACTGTTGCTTGTATTGCTTTTTCTTTAGTGTTTGCCCATGCTTCTTCACTAAATTCCTTAGGCATACCTTGGTCGATAAGGAAAAAAGCTATTAGAGCTAGAGCAATAATTGTCGTACCACCCAAAATAGATATAAATTTAATTCGTTTGTCTTTCATTAAATATTCCTCACATCATGTTTTCTTGTTTTTTTCAACAAGAGCAATTCTAAAACAAAATTTTAGTTATAACAATTAAATTTTTGTTACATGAAACTTATAATTTTGTAAGTTTTAATTTTATAAATAAGTGTTACTGAACATAATGCCAAACCCAATCGAGCTAAGTATTGTTCTAATCTTATCAGTCAATATTATTTTTTTGTTTCTGATAACTCCACTGAAAATGTGCCGAGATTGTTTTCTTTTGAAATTGTATTAATAATGTTGGTTATTTTATTTATTGTTTTATCATGCCTATCAAAGTTAGATAGTGATATTGTTAGAACTTTATTTTCAGGTGAATATATTGTATAGAGAATTCTTTTGTCAGGAGAAAATCCGTGTTCTACGAGACCATCTATAATTTTTTTAGTTAATTCAACTTCTCCAATCTTTTTGTTTATCTCTTCTACTACTTTTAGTTGTTCTTCGGAATTCGCAACAAATGCATATGAGGAAATATCTGTAACAGATTGGGAATTACGATTATAAAATACGTAGATGCCAATTGTAATTAACAAAAGAATAATGGAAAAGGTGATCTTTTTGATGTTAATTCCTCCTTACATGCAAAGTATGTATTATTTTTAAACTATATGATTCTAAAGAGGAAAATGTACAGGAGAAAAGGGAATAGGAGGGATAGCATGGACTTAGACATTTAAAATAAAAAATCATACCGACGCTGAAAAAAGTCTATATGCTTGGAGATATAATAGGGAAAACCGGCAAAAAAGTTGCCGGTTTTGGGATGATAATCAATTTTATTTTGTATCGTTTTTATTTTCAAATCGACCAGAAGCTAGTTTTTTGTTAGCTTCTGCTTGTTGGATTTGTTGTCTAATTTGATTAACATCAGTCTCATTCCCGAATTCTTGGTTCATCGAGTTCATTGTACCAGAAGCTTGCTTTTTGTTAGCTTCTGCTTGTTGGATTTGTTGTTTAATTTGATTAACATCAGTTTCATTCCCGAATTCTTGGTTCATCGAGTTCATTGTACCAGAAGCTTGCTTTTTGTTAGCTTCTGCTTGTTGGATTTGTTGTTTAATTTGATTAACATCAGTTTCATTCCCGAATTCTTGGTTCATCGAGTTAAAGTTTTGGTTGTTTTTATTCATGTATTTCACCTCCTAAAATTAGTCTGTACAAAAGACGCTTTATTATTCGTAGGATATCCTAAATGAAGTAGTATTGATTTACCAAGCATTATTTAAAGTGATTTTCATAAAAAATCATTTATTGAGATAAGAAAAAAAGCGTTGTCCCATGCTACAGTAAACTAATGAACAATTTGAGAATTAAATGAAAATAGAGCATAAAAGACGCTCTAAAAAACTCATAAATCCCATGTTCAATGGAATAGCCCAGAAAATAAACCCTAAAAGGACAACAGGTATCAAAAATATTTTAAATATTTTAGGTGAAAGAGTTTTTAGGAATATTACAACGTAGATTCTCACACA
This sequence comes from Lysinibacillus sp. NPDC096382, assembly GCF_044762845.1. Taxonomy (NCBI): domain Bacteria; kingdom Bacillati; phylum Bacillota; class Bacilli; order Caryophanales; family Bacillaceae; genus Lysinibacillus; species Lysinibacillus sp. NPDC096382. The sequence goes on along the minus strand of NZ_JBIWFC010000002.1, from coordinate 213,896 downwards.
AACTAAAATAACAACTATTAATATAATCATCGAAGGTAAGAAGTATAACAAACTTGTTCCTTTTGATAACCATGAAAATATGTGCATAACATTACCTCGTAATAAATGGAACAGTTAAAAACCCCAGCGTTAAACTGGGGAACGGTTTGTCAGGTTTAATCAAATACTATTTTTCTGGATAAGCCACATGCATCGGTGGGGGAACTAACCAGCCTTTAGTCTTATTAAGACGTAACAGTTTTGAGCCGAGTTGAGCTTTACCTGTGTGAAATTGAGCGTACATTAAAGCAATATCCTCCCTAGTTGACATCCCCATAACTTGACTACATGTAACTAACCCCGCAGCAAGGTCACCTGTTAGGGCTGCACTAATTTCAGGATCATTGAATTTCGCACCAGGGGGGATATCCTCTATTCGTGCAACTGGTCTCTCCGGTGGTGCAGGCGGGAGAGCAACGCCGTTAGTTTTTAGTATTTTTTCTAACTGTTTTGCTTCTTCTCTACAAGTGTCGATGATATCTTCGATTATTTTTCTTAAATCTTCATCACCAGAATGATTGTAAAACGTTTGATATCCAGCGATAAAGCCATAATTTACAGTGAGATGTGTCCAGATACTAAAGACTTCTCCGTAGTGTAATGGCTCGTCTTTTGGGTTGCCACTAAGTATTCCCATACTTGCACTTCCTCTCTTATTTGAACATTTTCAAACAGGGATAGTATGGGTTAAAAAAGAAAAATAATTCGATTTTTAGCAATTAAAAAGACCACTTGTTCAAAGTGGCCATGACAGAAATGAAGGAAAGATAAAAAGAATTTTGTATACCACTATTACAATGCTTGTTTGTCACTTCTGTTTAGAAAAATAAAATTATAGAAGGGTCACTTGGGATGGAGTGACCCTTAGAAGGAAATCGGGATGCAAAGCAAATGTACTTTACATATTTAGAATATGATTTAGAAGTTATGATTATATAGTGTATTAACCATGAAATTGTATTTAAAAATATAGAATAGGGAATTGATTAAATTATTATGATTGGGATAGCGTAGTGCTTTTTAAAAATCGGGGTAAAGCATGTTCAACACATAGCTATCCCGAAGATAATGTATGTTCTAGTATTTAAAAACAATACAACTAAAAAGTACATCTGAAAATCTTAGAAGAGACACGGGGGATACTACAAAATGTATTCATTTGATGAGGAAAACGTATTTCGTAATAACTTAGATGAATCGTTTCATTTATCAAATCAACTTGTTCCTATATTAATGAAAAAAGTTCAGAACGTCTTAGACTTGTTGCTGCTAACAATTTAAACATTTGCTCTTTCTGTAACGCAAAACGTATTTGGGCGCGTTCTAAATAGTCAAATAGCTGCTTTAGATCCGTTAATGTCATAAAGACAGGAAGTTTAATCGGTCTTTTGCGTTTCAATCCCGCGCGTAAAATTATTAGCAAGGTATCGTTCTATTTGGTGAACGATTTTAATGAAGAAATTTTTGGTTGACCGTACGTGGTTTTTGTTTTAATGATCCTAATAGATATTGGATAAAGCGAATTACTTGAGTCTTAGTATGCACATTTAAACAGGTAGAACAGCCATAGTCCGTTAAAAAGGTTAAGAATAGCTGTAAATTGTATTCATAACTTAATTATAATATACAATACAAATTCAATGGCAGTATGTAGTTGCAAGTATAATACCTCCAAATATCGTATTAGTTAAAAAGGAGCGTTATCGTTCACATGAAAATTATAAGGAGCTTCAGAAATACAAGCCGAAAAGTACAGATATTGAACGACGACATGAATCTACGGACACACGAAAAGTCATTTAGAATAATCCTAGAAATTTTCTCCTAAATCTAGAGACAAAAATTCCTAAACGAACATGTTGAATTTTTTATATAAACCAAAAAGAAATAGTTGTTGATGGATAAGACCAATCACAGTTGGATAAAATATTAGTGAACTTAAAAAGTTCAAATTTCAAGGATTGGGAGGACTAAATATGTCATCTGAAATGGGAGAAATACATCGTACTGGTCGAGACATTAACGACGTAATAGTACATTTTGGTGGGCAAGCCGAGAGTGTTTTTAGTTCATTGGCTGAACAAGGTCGACTTTCAATACAAAAGAAAGCAGACGAATTAGCTGTACAGTATCTTGAAAGTAATCCTAATCCAGACTATTATGATTGTGTTGAAATTGTAGCAGAAGGCGTTTTGACAGCAGGGAACGAAATAAAGGCTAGCAGTGGTTCTTGGGGAGAATCAGTAGATGCCGCACTTGGTGCTGGTGTTGCAATTCCAGCTGCAAAAATAGCTTGTAAAAGAATAACGATGTCTTAACATTAATTTTTGAAAAAGCGTAGGCGTAAAAAGCTTATGCTTTTTGATATATATCCTCTCCTCGATAGTAATTTTGGTTGTCAGGACATTCTTGTCTATAATATCTGTAGTATGACAAGTCCGATCAATAGCTGCCTATTTAGCAGACAATGAGTAAGCTTCGCAACGTGTGGAATTAGAGCTACCAGAAACAGGCATATGCAGTAGTAATCTTTCCAATCAATCAAATACATGTTGTTAATTATTCGACTGTTAGCGAAAGCTAGCAGTCCTTTTAATAAGGGGCAAATGGATTGGACACATTTTTTCAATGAAACAAGGAAATCTAGTAGAGGCGTTAAAAACTATCAAGAAGGAATCAAAACAGGGATAGCATCTTTGAAACAAATGTACCAAGTGAACAAGTATGGTGAAAGATATCATTCACCCTTGCGTTTTGAAGCAGAAGCACATAATAGAGTGGTTGGTTAATTTCACCTTTACGCTCTGTTTATTCGAGTTGGAGAAGTAAGGATATATAATTCGAATGATAGTATAGGGAAGGGTTGCATCAATGTTGTTTAAATTCTAATAGTGAAGAAGCAAGTTTTTTGGACGCATCTTTTTTTGCAAGCAATACATCAAGTATTCAATTACATAAAAAATGGGCTTTAGAATTGTTGGTATAAGAGAAAAAATTGCTCAGTTAACTGGAAAATGGCATGAACTATAATAATGGCAAAAAGAAGTGGAAAAAATTCAAATAAAAATTTATAAGTTGGTAACTAAACATGTTTTACAGTGAAGCCCTCTACAAAATGATTTGTAGAGGGCTTTTTCCAATAATTAATTTTTTACAAATTTAATCCAAATCTCTTTAATTCAATGAAAATACCTTCCAATTGTTTTCCTTTTTCTGTTAACGTATATTCCACACGAGGGGGAACCTCCGGGAATACCTTTTTATTCAATATCCCATGATCTTCTAGTGTTTTAAGACGGAGTGAAAGTGTTTTCGGGCTAATTCCATTCATTGATTTCAAGAGGTCACTGAATCGCATTGTTCCTTCTATAAGCAGATCGCGAATAATTAAAAAAGTCCATTTAGTCCCAATCACATCGAGCGTTTTAGCAATGGGGCAAGTCTCACCTGGTGCTCCTTTGGTCAACACTACTGGTTCAATAACACTCATCTGAAGCATCCTCCAAAAAAATTTTTTGATTAATTTACCTTATCATATCACAATAGTATACTTCCAGAAACTTTATGAATTAAATATCACTACTTCCATAAATGAAGTTACTATATTTATAATATCGTTGTACTTATAATTTAATCCCTTATTGAGGAGGTGATCAAAATTATTGCAAGAAATCAACGTAACAAACTATCGTTTGCAATCAATGCTTTTGGTAATCATGGATATTCTTCCAGATGAGCAAACAATTTGAATTTCAACTTAGTGCTGTAGGATTATTGGTTACAAGCTACACGCTAGGCGGTACTTTAAGAACTGAATTGAAGGAGCAAGCAAAAGATGAAAAATATACTTATTATTAACGGCCATCAGAAGTATAGATCTGCTGAGGGGACATTGAACCAAACACTCATGAACAGTATGGTCAGTTTTTTAAGTGACAAGTACAATGTCAAAACAACAATTATTCAAAACGGATATAAAATCGAAGAAGAGCAACAAAAATTTATATGGGCTGATATTGTCATTTACCAGACACCTATCTATTGGTTCAGTGTCCCGGGCTTATTGAAGACGTATATGGATGAAGTATATACTTATGGTTTATTTTTCAAGGGTGCTGACCAGTATGGAAAAGGCGGATTATTGACTGAAAAGAAATATATGTTTTCGACTACCTGGAATGCTCCTGAAAAAGCATTTAACGATCCAAGTCAATTTTTCGAAGGGTGTAGCCTAGAAGATGCCTTAAGTCATTTACATCGTATACAGAAATTTCTCGGATTGAAACCTTTAAAGAGTTTCTCTTGTTATGATGTAGTCAAAAATCCGAAGGTTGAAAAGTTTGTCTCCGAACTTGATAGACATCTACAAGAGGTATTGAATTTTTAATCTATTAAGTAAACCTATAGGGGGAAGAAAAACATGTTTAAAGATAAAAAAGTTGTAATTATCGGTGGAAGCTCTGGAATTGGTTTAGAAACAGCTAAACAGCTAATAGCTGAAGGGGAAGAAGTAATCATTGCCAGCCGTTCCGAAGATAAATTACGGAATGCAAAAGAGCAATTAGGAGTTAGAGCAACAGCTTATACTCTAGATATAACGCAAGAACAGCAAGTCCTTTCTTTCTTTGAAAAAATCGGGCAGTTCGATCATCTTGTGGTAAGTGCGGCAGAAACATCCGGCGGGTCATTCCTCCAAATGGATACAGCCCAAGCCCGACAACTATTTGAAAACAAATTTTGGGGACAATATTATGCAGCGAAATACGGTGCTTCAAAAATTTTACCAAACGGTTCAATCACTTTATTCTCTGGGGTTGTAGCCTACAAGTCTATGGTTGGTTCAGCAATTCTAGGTGCAGTTAATGCGGCTGTTTCGAATCTAGGCCAGACCTTGGCATTAGAGCTTGCTCCAATCCGAGTAAATATCGTTTCTCCCGGTATAATTGATACACCTTCCCGTAGCAAAATGCCAGAAGAAGCACGTAATAACTTCTATAATTCTGTTGAAAACAAACTTCCTGTAAAACGAATAGGAAGAGCTGAAGATGTTGCACAAAGCGTACTATACTTGCAACAAAACAGTTTCGTGACTGGAACCGTTCTTCATGTAGAAGGCGGTCACATTTTAGCTTAAGCCAGCAAATGATTTCCCAACTTACTAAGTAAATCTATATTTTTTAGACAGTTCTACCAAATGTACATCAAAAGGTGAAATACTAAGGTTAGATTGAATAATGAAAGATATCCTCCATGTTAAGATTAAAATGCCACCACAGTAAAAGCATATTTCATATTTAAGACTTCTTTTAGTTAAGAAGCTGCTGGCAATTTAAAGGTAAATGTCAATGCGGCTCAATCTGAACATATGGGGGATGACTGACTTACTAGAAATTGAAAGAATTCACATTAGAAATAAATATCAAGGAAAAGGACTTGGAAAACATTTAATTAACAAAGGGATGGAAATAGCTGTAGCACAAAACAAAAAAAGCATCTAGTTAGGTGTTTGGGAAAAGAATGATAATGCCATTGGTTTTTACAAGAAAATAGGTTTTATCCAAACGGGAGCTCACTCTTTTTATATGGGTGATGAAGAACAAATTAATAATGGTAATAATGAAACACGTATTATGGAATTTAATGAGCGCCGTACAAAAGCATTAGCATTACAGTGTAAGCAACTAAAATACTAAACGCCTGTATACATTAACAAAATGACAGGCGTTTAGTATCTAATAGACGTCTTCTATTGATCGGTCTTAATTGATACTCCAATTTTATATCCCTTAGTAATCTAGAACTTCGATTTTGTCTTCTCTTAATTTTACTCAGATCATAAAATAATCTTTGGTAATCGTTTCTTTCTGGAAATCCTTATATATATTAATCATAAGAATATTATCAAAAATATGGCGAGTTATTTTTTTTTGAAGATATTTCAGCATTAAAAATCATACATAAAGTTTTAATCCCCTGTTGTAATTGTTGTTCACTCATAAATGAAAAACTTAATCGTAAATGACATTTTTCATGTTCTACTGGAAAACAAGCAGAACCTGGTAAAAATGATATGAGATTTTTTTTAGCTTCTATAAGAAGTTGATTTGTATCCATCCAATTCGGAAGAGTAATCCATATGTTTAGTCCCCCTTTAGGTACCATCCACGTAATCCCGTCAGGAGAGTATTGTGATAGTAATTCGAGTGACAAATCCCGTCTTACTTTTAAGGCTGTTCTTAATTTTTTCATATGATCTATCATTTTCTTTGAAGTAATAAAGGGTAATAATGACTTTTGTGTTAGTAAAGGACTACCCAAATCTGCATTAGATTTAGCAGCCAGTAGACGATTGAAAATAGAACCTGATGCTGAGAGAATTCCAATTCTGCAACTTGGAGCTAGCGTTTTACTTAACCCTTTTAAATAAATTACATGACCATAATTATCCATACTTTTAATAGGGGCAGGGGGCTTTTTATCAAAATAAATCTCACTCCATGGGTCATCTTCTACAATAATACATTGAATACTTTTAGCGATTTCTAAAATTTGTCTACGTCGCTTATGTGACATAACTACACCAGTGGGGTTATGAAAGGTAGGTATTGTATAAATAATCTTTGGTTTGTATTTATCACACAAATTTTGAAGTATATTTAAATTCATACCATCACTATCTACTGGAACAGTAAGTATGGTAGCCCCTCTTCCTCTAAAAATGTCTATCGCTCCTGGATACGTGGGACTTTCCATTATCACAACATCATTTGGACCAATAAATGTTCGAGCAATAAGATCTATTCCTTGTTGAGATCCATTTGTAACTAAAAGGTTTTCAGGTGTAGTAGGAACATCGAATTGTTTTAAATAGTTAGACATTGCTTCTCTCAGTTTATACTCACCTTGGATTTCACTATATCGAGATAATATCCTTGGATTTTCAGAAAGCATTTTATGAATTTCTTTTTCTAAATATTGGTTAGGGAGAAGCCCTGGGTCAATCATTGATGAAGAGAGTTGAATTTCACCTTGAACGTGATGAAAGCGAGAAAACTGCGCTCTTGGGAGATAATCTTGTATCGATAACTGCCAATTAAATGGTGGTTCATCTGTTTTTGAATTACTTACATCTGATTCGTCAATATTCACAAACGTTCCTTTTCCTTGAATAGAAATAATAAAATTTTCTTTTTCGAGTTCTTTATAGGCTTTGACTACAGTAACAAAGCTAACTTCTAATTTTTTAGATAATTCCCGGACAGAAGGTAACTGGCTTCCTTCTCGTAATAGACCCGATCGTATATGGTCAACTATTGATTGGAAAATTTGTTTAGAAAGAGAAGTCTCTGATTTTCGTTGAATTTCAATATGCATGTCTATCCTCCATAAAGTGTTATAGAAGTGTATTGAGTGTTATACCTAGTTTCGGTATAAAATAAGGTGATTCAAATGAACACATTATAACATTAGGGAGGATGCTTTGCTATGTATACAGTAGGTAGGTGAGTTATATGAAATTACGGAATATTTAAACAATTATAAAAAGTAAACAGGAGGGTTTATTTAATGAAATATTATGTAGTGGATGCTTTTGCGGAAAAAATATTTGAGGGTAATCCTGCAGGTGTTTGTATTATGGATGAGTGGCTGCCTGAAAAAGTGATGGAGAATATAGCTATCGAAAACAACCTTTCTGAAACAGCATTTGCTGTAAAAGAAAAGAATAGAGACAGTTATCATTTAAGATGGTTTACACCTGGAGGAGAAATTGATCTTTGTGGACATGCTACCATAGCTACTGCTTATACTATCACTAACTTTTATGACAAAGAACTTAAAAATATCAGATTTCAAACTAAGAGTGGAGAACTGCTTGTTGTGAAGAAAAATGATCTTTATGAATTAGATTTCCCAAGTATAAAGCTTAAAGAATATACATTGACAAAACAGATGGTGGAAGCACTTGGTATAGAACCTGTAGAAACTTTTTTAGGTAGAGATTTGGTGTTTGTACTTGAAAAAGAAGAAGATGTACGCAACTTGTCTCCTGATTTTACTAAATTAGCGAAATTTCCGGAGGGACTTGCTGTTTTTGTGACTGCAAAAGGAAATGAAGTTGATTTTGTTTCTAGAGCCTTTTGGCCAAAACTAAATGTAAATGAAGATCCAGTTTGCGGTTCAGCACATTGTAGTTTAATTCCATTATGGGCAAAACGACTAGGAAAAAATGGAATGATTGCTAGACAACTTTCTAAACGTGGTGGAACACTATACTGTAAATACAACGATGTTAGAGTAAAGATTAGTGGCTCAGCTGTTTTATATTCAATTGCGGATCTACAATTATAAAAGCGAAAAAGACTTCAAAAAAAAACAATTTTCAAGATTGTAAAAGATAAGAATGGTGATTTTAAACTATGAATACCAAAGGTTTTGACCCAGAAAATTTTTTAGCAAATCGTATTAAAACCATTAAGCCATCAGGTATTAGACGCTTTTTCGATTTAGCTTATCAAATGGACAATGTTATATCACTGGGAGTAGGTGAGCCTGATTATGTAACGCCATTAAATTTTCGTGAAGCAAGCATTTTATCATTAGAGAAAGGTTACACGGCTTATTCTCCTAACGCTGGGCTTATTCAACTTCGAAAAGAAATTTCTGACTATTTATACAATAAATTTAATGCAAAATATTCATTTGAAAATGAAATTTTAGTAACTGTAGGATCTTCTGAAGCTCTTGATATTGCTATAAGAACTATCGTTAATCCTGGTGATGAAATAATAGTGATAGAACCTAGCTATGTATCGTACTCTCCAATTATTGAAATGGCGGGTGGAAAAGTAGTAACTATCCAAGCATTGGCTAATTTTGATTTTAAGCTCCAACCTGAGCAATTAGAAAAAGTTATAACAGAAAGTACAAAAGGAATAATCATTTGCTCTCCTAATAATCCCACTGGAACTGTCCTAAATAGGAGAGACCTTGAAAAAATTGCTGAGGTAATAGTAAAACATAATTTACTGGTCCTTTCGGATGAAATTTATGCGGAAATTTCTTATGATGCCCCCTTTACAAGTATGGTTTCCATCCCAGGTATGAAGGGTAGAACCATTTTAATAAATGGATTTTCAAAAGGTTTTGCTATGACAGGATGGAGATTAGGGTTTGCTTGTGGACCATCAGAAATTATTCAAGGAATGTTGAAGGTACATCAATATTCCATAATGTGCGCTCCTACAATGTCTCAATTTGCAGCCATAGAAGCTTTAAGAAATGGACGGGGGCAAGTTAGAAAAATGGTACAAAGTTATAACGACCGTAGACGTTATATTGTTAAAGAATTCAATGAAATGGGACTTTCCTGTCATTTACCAGGAGGAGCTTTTTATGTTTTCCCAAATATTTCTTCAACAGGCTTATCAAGTGAAGAATTTGCTGAAAAACTACTAATAGATGAACATGTTGCTGTAGTACCAGGTTCAGTATTCGGTAAAGGTGGTGAAGGGTATATAAGATGTAGTTATGCTACTCGTTTTGAACTTTTACAAGAAGCCATGCTACGAATTAAAAGATTCATAGATAAAGAAATTTTATAAAATATTTATCCAACAGAAAAGAAGTGACATTAAGAAATTGAAAATTCATTATGCGTGGATAATTGTACTAGTCATATTTATAAATCTATTGGCTGTTCAAGGCGTTCGTTTATCATTTGGTGCATTTATTGAGCCTTGGGAAAATGACTTTCAATTGGACCGAGGAACAATTTCACTTATCTCAACAATTAGTTTTATTGTTTATGGGGTATCACAACCATTTATTGGAACATTAGTTGATAAGTTTGGGCCGCGCTTAATACTTTCATTAAGTACTATTCTAGTGGCAATTAGCTTTTTATTGATCGCTTTTGTCAATGATTTTTGGCAATTGATGATTATTTACGGACTATTTGTATCAATTGGGGTTGGAGGAGCATCAAATGTAGCTGCAACGGTAGTTGTTACAAACTGGTTTAATAAAAAACGGGGACTTGCTTTAGCAATAGTAGAAACTGGGTTTGGTGCAGGGCAAATGTTACTTGTACCAGGGTCTCTTGCTTTAATACATTGGATTGGTTGGAAAGGAACTGTTAGTGTATTAGGCTTAATTCTGGCCACAGTAATCTTTCCAATAGTCTTGTTTTTCATACGAAATAATCCTGAAGATAAAGAGTTGGAACCTATAGGAGGCCATAGTAAAGAAGACAGTACAAAAATTAAAAAGAAAAAAAATAACACATTTTTTAATTGGGAAGTTTATCGAAAAAAACAATTTTGGTTCATTATTTTGCCTTTCGCGATTTGTGGTTTTACTACAACAGGATTAATGGACACTCACTTAATCTCTATTGCACAGTTATGTGGTTTTTCAACAAGCATAACTGGCATAGCAGTCAGTGTTTTAGCCGCATTTAATATAATAGGAATAATAATTTCAGGTGTTATAGCTGATCGATGGAGTAGTCGTAAGTTCCTAATTGTCTTATATATAATTCGGCCACTTTCTCTTTTATTACTTTTCGATAATAGTAATCCTTATCTATTCATAATTTTTGCTATGATTTTTGGTTTAGTTGATTTTGCAACTGTAGCTCCTACTCAATTATTAGCAACCCAACATTTTAAAAATTATTCAATAGGTTTTATTATAGGCTGGCTATTTCTTAGTCATCAAATAGGTTCTGCATTAGGGGCATATGTTCCAGGTCTAATGTATAATTTCCATGCCAATTATAATTCTTCTTTTTATCTATCGATAATTATTTTATTAATTGGTGCAACTTTCACCTTTTTACTTCCTGAGCAAAAGACTCTAGAGAAAAAAAAACAAAGTACTATTTAAGTATGGGAGATTAACATCTAATTTAAATGTGTGCTTTCATTTAGGACATGTAAATAATTTAGTTTATTTTACTTATGTTGAATAAACAAAATGCGACAAGATAAACATTAATAGAAGACACCAAAGTCTAAAGACCATTCAGCAGATCTATATATTAGCATTCACCATGATGCTTTTGAGGATACAAATGTAAAAGGAATAACAACTCATTATGGAGTTAATAAAAGAAAAGATAAGAAATTGGCTAAAATTGTACAAAAAGCTATTTTTAATCAAAATATAGATACTCGCGATAGAGGTGTTCAAGGTAGCGATTACCTTGTTCTAAGAAAAAATTCTTCACCAGCAATTTTAATTGAGTTAGGCTTTACATCTAACGAAGATATGAAAAAACAATGAATTCAGCAGAATTCCAAGAAAAAACGCAACAGGGTATTGTTGATGGCATCATTGAGTATTTTACTAGTTAACAAAATTACTAAATTGAAAATACAATTCTTTCTATGATTTAATCAGAAAGAATTGTATTTTTTGTATGTTCAATTGAATTAGTAAAAATAGGAGAGTTTTGTATTAAAAAAAGACGTAACATATCCAGATTATCTTAACATTTCCTTTAATTTATCTATCCAGAGACTTCATTAAATTCCCCACTATTAAACTAACGACGCAGGTTAGCTTAACAAGAAACACTGAACTAAGCTAAGTAGTAATCTAACAAAAGCCTCAATTGCTCATATATAAAAATTTCTTCTAAAGGTTTAACGATGTAAAAAGCAGAATTACGATTAAAACATTTTATTAGGAGAGGAGCTATGCATAACTTGTCAGGAAAGGTTATTCTCATCACCGTGGGAAGCTCAGTTATTGGGCTAGCCACGGCCGAGTTGATGACATCTAAAGGGGCTAAAATAATTATTAATTAAAATGTTAAGGGGGCGATGGAAGCCGTCCAATGAATTCAAGAAAAAGATGGATACGCCATTGCCAATTCAAGCTAATGTTAGTAATTAAGAAGCAGTGAACTCGATAGTTGAACAAGCTATTTCATTTGGCAAAATTGACGTTTTAGTTAACAACGCTGGTGGTGGCATACCCCAACGTACATTTATGGATATGAGTGAAGAGCTATGGGAAAAAGTTCAAATTACATGTGTAAGAAATGTTCTCTTATGTTCTCAAGCAGTATTAAGACAAAATGATTTCGAGAAAGGCGAAAAATTATGAATGTCTCTTCAGCGGCTACACGTATTAAAGGGACAGAAGAAAGCATTCATTACGCATCTGCTATAAGGAGCGATAAATGCTATGACCTCCTCCTTATAAAGTGGATTGACCAGTAACCTCTATCTATCTTGTCATTCATATCTTCGCTTGTTATACGGGATCACTTTGCCCCCAACCAGCCTAATCAGGTGTTAACAAGTAGGGGGCGAACAGTTTAGTTATCGGGATCAAGACCCATGGGCAGGTCCGTTCTACCCCGGCTACTATCAATCTATAAATTGAATAAAAACAGTCAACAAAATTTATCCAGTTGACCTTATAATCCGAACGGAGCAAGTTTATTGAATAGCGTCGTTTGACTTGTGCTCAACAATCGGGCCATAATGTGGAATAATAAAATTCGTTATTATTTTAATATGTAGCAGACTTAGTAATTACATTTTTTTATTTTTTAAACAATAAGGAGAGGCAATATGGAAGTAGTATATTTTGCAGGTGGATGTTTATGGGGAGTACAAGCTTTTATAAAAACTTTACCTGGAGTTAAGTTTACAGAAGCAGGAAGAGCTAATGGGACAAGTCATACACTTGAGGGTGATTATGATGGATATGCCGAATGTGTAAAAACAAGATTTGATCCGACAGTTGTAACAATCAGAGAATTAATGGGGTATTTATTTGAAATCATTGATCCATACAGTTTGAATAAACAAGGACAGGATGTTGGCGAGAAATATAGAACCGGAGTATATAGTGAAAAGCCTGAACACTTAAAAGAGGCGAAGGCGTTTCTTTGTGAGAGAAATGATTACGACCTTATAGTTGTTGAAGTATTACCTCTTACAAACTATATGAGAAGTGCAGAAGAACATCAAGATCGGTTAGCTAAATGTCCAAATGATTATTGTCATATTCCAGAAGAAATATTAAGTAGGTATAAGTAAGGGAGATTATTAAAAGTTGGTTTATGGCATCTTTAGTTTTCAGAAATACTTTACCCTATGATAAGGGGAGCAGAACTGTTTAATCATTTCAACGATCGGGCGCGATTGTTTAATTAGCGTCTCTGTTCTTCTTATACTCCCATGAAAATAAAATCTCTGGCACTAAAAAAGTCTCCATGCTAAAACAAACGCGACCTTTATATTCAAAAAAATGGTAGCGCCTAAAAAAAAGATCTGGTTTAGTCAGAGAATACTTTAAAGATGTTCGATTTGCGATTGCTCCCGGTGCCGGTTATGGCGTTTGGGGGACACAGTCAGGAAAAGACATTTTAGTGCGTAATGGCGATGCCTTATTTAAAGGGAAACCAATTCCTGATGAATATACATCAACCGAGAATAATATATCCAGTTTATTCCATCTTGTAAAAAATAAATAAATTCAACAGGGTCACTTGGGTCAGAGTAACCCAAAGCCTAAAAGTTATGTGCAGAGCTAAGCTAATTTGCTTAACACTACTATAATTATGTTGCGATAGTATGATTTGTATAGTGGATGGCCTTATAAATCGAATAAAAATAAAAAACAATAACTCGAGGTTGTTTTACAGTTTTAAGGAAGTGTAAGTGGAATTTTTCAGAACAATATGAGGAAAGAAACTAAAAAAGGGTCACTAGGTTGGAAGTGACCCTAAGTAATAAATGAGGGAGGATGTGACGGTCAACCAACGCCACAACCTAATAAGTGCGTGCGATACACTCAATACTAATGTGAGCAAGTTAAGGTTAATTATACATAAAAAAAGCCACAGCGTATGACGACGCCAAGCTTAGAATCGGTAGATATTGGGATAAATCGCCATCACATGTATAATAAAGGGATAGCGTGTGCGATAACAGTTTGGAGCGATGCAATAAGTTGCTATCCCAAAATAAATATTGTAATTGTAATCGAGAACATTACAACGCAATAAAAATGGTCATTTTCTAAATCGGAGTGACCAATTATAGCCCAATAATATTTTAATGTTTTGACATGAAAAAAGTTGCGAAGATGAAATTTATTGGTGACACTAATATTTTATGCTCCAATAGAAAAATATTGGTTTTTACATTTATAAATGCAATAAAAAACTGTGGCGCTCGCCAACGCCACAGTCTATATAAGTGTATGCAGTACACTCAATATTAATTTGTGCAAATTGTTACCTATATATAAGTAATAGCATCCGTTGCTGGTCCTCATACACTAAAGTTCAGAATTGCTTCCCCTTTACGGTTTAGTAAAAGCAAAACGCCCACTTGGGATAAAAGTGACCCTTAGAACCAAGGTGAGTACCTGATCTTTTTGTGTTCATAATAATAAGATGAAGCTACTTAGTTGCTTCATCGCTAAGATTCTTCTCAGAAACTTCTTTAGTATAAGCATTTACAGTTTTTTCTTTAGCTTCTTTTTGCTCACTAGCTGGAGCTTCTTCCGATGCCGCTTCATCCTCATTACATGCAGTTAGTATTAATGTAGACAATACTCCTATATAAAATATTTTCTTCATTGCATAACCTCCTTTAGTATTATCATTCTGGTGAATGTATTATTAATATACAGATAAATGTAATTAGTTATCTGTTTTGCTATACCTATACTCGGGTATTTATCTGTAAGTAGAGGACAACTTTTAAAGAATCCAGTACCGTATTATTACTTGTTGGAATGGTAGGAGTAAAAAAATGTTCAGTGCCTTTTTACAATTGGTTAGAGCATCGAAATACATAAAAATAACCCAAAAAATGTTCAGTATAGTATTAGCTCTATTTCCAATACTAAACCTGTATTAAAATAATATTTAATTAAGGAAGGAGGCTTTTATTAGTGAGATTTCTAACATGGGGAGTAATAGGAGCTGTTATTTTAAGTGTAGCTAGAGGAATGCAAAATGGCACTTTTCAACAGTTCACAAAAAACATTTCAAATAAGTTAAATCTACAGAATGCTCAACAAATGATGCAGCCAATACAACAGATGACACAACCGTTGCAGCAAATGTCTCAGCCTTTACAACAGATGAACCAATCTTCACAACAATCGAAACAACCTCAACAACAAACAAATCAATCTTCACAACAAATGAACCAATCATTACAAAATGCAGCCGTTAACACATCAACTGGTAATTCATCAAAATAATAATGTATACAAATGAACAATTGCTATGAGATGAGAGGGTTTTGGTGGGAAGAGTAATTTTATCGCATGAGTATTATTGATATCCATCTACAATATGATTAATGTAGATGGAGAGTGATTATTTATGAAGAAGTTATCTATAATATATTGCGCAGCAAACGGTAAGGGGCATGTGATTAATAAATTTGAAAATACGATACCTGTATTACCTAATGTAGGAGATAAAGTAGGGTTAGGAAATGCATTTTACAAAGTAGAAAGACGGGACTTTGTATACGTAGAAGAATCTAATACTGTAGAAGTATATATTTACTTGAATTAATGCATAAAGTCACGTCCAACAAGGCGTGGCTTTTTATGCATTTAATATTTCTTCACTTATTTGAAAACTTTACCACCTTTAAACGATTTCAAATCAAACGTTATACAATTAGAAAGATTGAAAGGGTTAGGAGATATTCATAAGCCTTTTTGAATGCTTCAATAAAAGAAAAGTTAAGACAAGAGACTACAAAAGGTTTTATTTTCTAAAATGGTAACTAAGCAACAACACATAGAATAGTTTCGAAGTAACTAATATCTTTAAAGGAGTTGTCGAAGTAAAACGTAACTTAGAATTCCGAATACGGTTACTGATCATTATGAGGTTCAATCGAAAGAAAGTGTGCATTAAAAAGAACCGCTAACATTTAAGTTAACTGTTCAAAGGGTTCTATAAAAAAGATTAGGCATTCATATTAACAGATTTTACTTGGTAATTTTTTTCAGAAGTATCTACAACAGCAGATATTTTCTTATTCTCATTACCAACAACATGACCTTCTAAATATACTTCATGTGTTGCATATTCACCTGAAGAACTAACTTCATTTATTGTAACATCGATATTGTTTTCATTTTTAAAATGCTCCACAGTAGTTTGTATGGCTTTTTCTTTAGTATCTGACCATGCTTCTTCACTAAATTCCTTAGGCATACCTTGATCGATAAGGAAAAAAGCCGCTAGAGCTAGAGCAATAGTACCAGCAAAAATAGCTAAAATTTTTATTCCTTTGTTTTTCATAAAATATCTTCCTCACAACATATTTTCTTAATTTAGTTTTGTATCAAAAATATACTGAACACTTTTAGGGTTTCATATCGGAATTTTCAACTCGATAATTTTATTTAGAAGTATCAAGTATCTACAACAGGAGATACTCTTTCTTATTCTCATGACAATAAGAATTTGAAGCACACCGGAGAAAAATCTTAATTTTCCCATTCACATTTCATCAGTAATTGCTCTCCATTTAATTCTGCTGATAAATTCCCATCCATCTTTATCATTAGACTTTTCGCGATATATAATCCTAAACCTGTACTTCGTTTAGTCCTTGTTTGATCAACTTTATAAAAACGATCAAAAAGAAGAGGGAGGTCTTGTTCTTTTAATTCTTTAGCGGGATTCATTATATTAAGTTGAACCGATGACGAATTATTCACAAGTTGAATAGTAACATTGCCACTCGAATGTTTAATCGCATTGGAAATTAAATTTTCAATTATACGTTTAACAGCCGATGAATCGCCCGTAATATAAATTTCATCCTCTGGAATAAGGATTGATGGTTCTATTTGTGCTTTATTGAAATCATCATAAAAACCAATTAAAACTTCAACTAGCAATTTATTTAATTTGATATTTTCCACTTTTAATGGATAATCAGCTGATTCTATAGTCGATAGTTCAAAAAACTCATCTAATAAAACCTTTAATCTCAGTGCCCCATTTTTAATGTTCTCTTGGTATTTTATCCTCTTCTCAGGACCAATATCATCGGATTCTAAAAATTGTATATAACCTAAAATAGATGTCATTGGCGTACGAATATCATGCGAAATATTTGCAATTGCCTGCTTCATTTCATTTTCAGTTCTTAATTTCTCAAAAATTGCTTCATTAGTTAAATCAATTTGGTCATTAATATTTTTTGTTAAATTCTCAAGATCTTTGTCATAAAAAGTTAGGTCTATTTTCTTTGAGATTACTTTATTGTTTAACTGATTTAATTGTTGAGTAACTCGTTTTAGTTCCAGTTTCAATAAGTAAAAGCGAATGAGGATAAAAAATACAGCTATAACAGATATAATTACTATATAGATCATCATTTTCACTCGCCTTTCTTTTTTTATTTAATTTCTTTCTTTAGGAATGTAAAAACTCCTAATAATCCAAATACCAAATACGTTAGTATAGGGATCAGTGCTAATTTAAATACTTCTATACTGTCCATAGCATTTATATTAATGATGTCATATGATAACTTAAATACTGAATAATTATAAATATATTCAAATAAGGTGAACTTACTAGCTAACATGAACATTACAGCATCGAATAGTAAGAATATTAAGATTAGTGAGCCGATCGTTTTGCCACTATCCGTGAACATTGTTGCAAATACCATCATAATTGATGCAAATGCTGCTGCATACAACATAGTAAAAATAATTATTTGAACAAAGTACTTTAAATCAGGCATATCGTTGAATTGAGCATAAATAGCACCAGTTCCTGTCATAGCAATTGGTAATATTAGTGAAAAAATGATTGCTCCAAATGAAAAAACCATTAGTTTGGAGATATAAATTCTAATTCTGCTATTGCCCGAAGATGCAATACTTTTCATTGTACCCATAGAATATTCACTAGAGATGAAATAACCAGCTAAAAGACATGGGATTAACTTTAACACGTAATTATTCCTACCAATGATACTTATAAATAATTCGTTAACGCTTAATTGCTCTACTTTATAAATACTCGCTAAAAGAGGAAAAAGAGCAGCAATTATCATCAATGCCAGTGTCAGTTTTCTAAACGATCTATCCTTTTTTAACTTAAATAGTTCTGATTTTAATAGATTATCCATGCTGAACTCCTCCAATTAGCTTCGTAAAATAACTTTCTAAATCTTGACCCATTGACTTAAACTGTTCAATGATCAACCCTTCTTTAACTAATGTTGCGGAAACTGTGGCTGGTTGATCAAGATACTTGTATAGTCTAATCACACCATCTGGCATGACTTCAAAATCATTAGTAGAAAGCACAGTTTCAATTAAGGTTGCAGCTTTTTCGGTATTATCAACCTTAATGTGGATATATTGCTGACATTTCTCTTCTAGTTGTTTAAGTGTCATTTGCTCAATCAATTCTCCCTTATGAATGAAGCCATAATGAGTAGCTAACAAATGAAGTTCACTTAAAATATGACTTGAAATCAGTATAGTAATGCCTTTTTCACTATTAAGTTTTTTTAACAACTCTCTTATTTCTACAACACCCATAGGATCTAATCCATTAATCGGTTCATCGAGAATTAAAAATTCTGGATCTCCTAAAAGAGCAATCGCAAGACTAAGTCTTTGTTTCATACCTAAAGAAAAATTCTTCGCCTTCTTTTTCCCCGTATCATGAAGACCAACAAGTGCTAGTGTTTTTTGAACACATTCTTTACCTGGGACGCCTTTTAAAAGTCTATGTGCTTCTAAATTCTCAGCAGCTGTCATATGTGGATATATTGCTGGTTGTTCAATCATAGAACCAATACGTTTTCTAGCTTGAATTAACTTCCTTTCATTCGTTTCTCCAAACAGCTCTACTGTACCCGATGTGGGTATTGCTAATCCAGTCACAATACGAGTTAGCGTGGATTTACCTGCACCGTTTTGCCCAATAAAGCCGTAAATAGAACCTTTTTCAATCGATAGATTCACTTTATTTAAAGCAACTTGATTTTTATATTGCTTTGATAATTGATTTGTCTTAAGTACATAATCTTTCATATACTTACCTCCCTTACTTGATATACCTAGTATAGTAAGAAGAACATAAGAGAAGCTTAAGTTAAATCTAAAGAAAAGCTTAAGATTTAAGACGGTAGCCCATTCCCCAGATCGTTTCGATATATTCAACACCTGGACTAGCCTTAGAGAGCTTACTTCTTAAATTGCTCATATGAACATTAATGGTATTATCATCACCATAATATGGTTCATTCCAAACATTTTCAAACAAGTTCTCTTTCGTGAAGATTTTGTTGGGTGATGACAGAAGAAGTACTAAAATATTGTATTCACGAGCTGTAAAAGCAAGTGATTTCCCCTCCACAACTACTTTTTTAGCTTCTGTATCAATCACTATGTTTTTGTGACTTAATTCTTTTTTCGTCGGAAGTACCTGCATACGTCGATATCTTCTCAAATGGGAGTCAATTCTCGCTGATACTTCATCAATATCAAACGGTTTCGTAATGTAGTCATCCGCGCCCGATCTTAGCGCATTAATTTTAGTTTGCTGTTCCAGTTTTGCCGAAATAATAAGCACAGGCGTATTACTTTTTTCAGCTATATTTGAAAGAATTTCTTCTCCATTTATACCAGGAAGCATTAGATCTAGTAATACCATATCCCAATTTTGTTTCTCCAAATAAATCATTGCTTCTGTTCCAGAGAAAGCCGATTTAGAAACATAGCCACTTTTTTCAACGATACTACATAATAATTGATTGATATCATTATCATCTTCAACAACTAATATATTGATTAATTGTGCCACCATTATCAACTCCTTTAACTATGAGGCTTGTCTATATTACATAATAAATCATTAATATTCAAACATAGTATTACCTAATGTGTTTGTTAACTACTCTTAAAAAACAATGATTGTACGGTATCTAAAATAATATGAACAAACAAATTGAAATTCCATTAAAGAGAAGGGACTGTTCGCACTATCAAGCTCATTCAATAAAAGCATCTCTGCCTTCTTCGTAGATGCTTTTACTATTGGTTTTTATTTTTTTCTGTTGTTTAAACGACTGATAGTAGGGGGAGGAGCATATTTACTTTCCCATTTTGAAAAAATCAAAAAGATTCCTATGAAGGATTCGGTACTCCTAAATGAATCTCGATACACTTTATAACGTCATTTTTATCGTAAAAATAAAAAAGTTAAATAACTTAAACATTTTTTAGTAGCAAAAATATTTGTCCTTTAACAACCATAACGGAACGTATACATTTTATATGCACCTTATATCAGCTTAAATTAATGTAAAACTCCAAGATAGAGCGAGACTTATTTTAATTATAAAAAATTGGGGATGACTAACTGTGTAAACTTTATGTCCTTTTACAACAGATATTACAGGGGATGAATTAAAGGTGGTTGGATAAGAAAGTGGATATTTCTATTAATAGAACGAACAACAGCGATTCTTCATTATCTAAAGATTTTTCAGATTAAAGTAGTATATTGAAATTTTAAAGAGCAAATAAAAAATGTAAATAGTTTTTTAGCAAAAACGGAACAGCATCTCATTTTACAAATTGTTATAATGAATTCGCCATACAGAAGAAGGTAGGTTGATACATTGAATTACAATGATGACATTAAGCGTAGTATCACATATATTGAAATGCACATTAAGGAAGAACTTACCGCTAATGAGATTGCAGAACATGTCGGCTATTCTGTTTTCCACTTTTGTAGAGTTTTCAGTTTGTATCAAGGAACACCTCTTATGGATTTTGTTCGTAAAAAAAGATTAATTCAAGCTAGAGGAGAACTTCTATCAAACAGAAAAATCATTGACATTGCTTTAGATTATGGTTTTAAAACAGCAAGTGGATTTTCCAAAGCGTTTCGGAAAGAATTTGGTTACAGCCCAACTGTTTATATTGCTAGAAACAATAGCTTGAGCAGAAGCGAAAATATGTTAAAAATTGAAAGTTGTAACATGAATCCTACCTTTACTAAAAAATCTGCTTTTAAGGTTGCAGGTTATGGAATCAAAACCAATATCTCAAATGGGTATACGAAAGATATTGCTGCATATTGGGATACTTATACTGGTGAAAATCTAGAGAGCAAAATGTATGAACAATTGAATCCACCAAAGCATGGAGAAGTTGGGATTTGCGTTTCTTCACCTGATCAAAGTAATGTCAAATATTTGTTCGGTGTTATTGTTGATGATTATTCTAAGGTAACGTCGGATATGATGACAATTGAGGTTCCAAAAGCGGAATATGCCGTTTTCACAACTCCGCCTGTTGACAATGTTGCAACAGCAGCAACATACAATGCAGACCCATTATCAGAAGTTGTAAAGGCAACATGGAAATACATTTTTGAAGAATGGTTTCAAGACAGTGAATATGTTTTTGACGAAGCAAAAATAGACTTTGAATTTTACGATGAACGTTGTCATGGTTTAGAAAATGCAGTAATGGAAATTTATGTACCAATTAAAAAGAAATTATAAGTTTTAATCAATAAAATTGAGGTGCGGAAGTTTCTATAATCCAATTAAAATTCTTCCGCATATAAAATCGGAGGAAATGAAATGTTTAGTTATTATGGTGCATTAAGTACGGAAGTATATGATTTTACCAAACCAGTGGGGTATTCAATTGACGGTGATATTGAATATTATCTTGAAAGATTACAAGGGACTAAAGGGAAGATTCTTGAAGCTGCTGTCGGATCAGGCCGATTCTTAATTCCTTTACTTGAAAATGGATTTATTGTTGATGGCATTGACTATTCGACTGAAATGTTAGATTCTTGTCGAAAACGATGCAAAGAAAGAGGCTTAAATCCGAAGCTATATGAAGGTAACTTACGTAGTTTTTCTTTAGAATCAAAATATGAAGCTGTCGTAATACCTACAGGCTCCTTTTGCTTGATTGAAAATTTAATGGATGCTAAAGATGCTCTGAAATGCTTTTATAAGCATCTAATGCCAGGAGGACGTGTAATAGTTGATTTGGAATTACCAAGCAATAGGCGTACAGGAGAAATTACTACTGCAACCTTCCCTCTTTCTAACGAAGAAGGCATTTCATTAGAAAGCAAATCAATTGAAATCAACTGGGTCGACCAATATACCTTATCTTATTTAAAATACGAGAAATGGAGTAAAGGTAAGCTCGTAAACACAGAATTACAGAAGTTTGCAATGAGATGGTACGGAATCGAAGAATTTAAACTTATATTAGAAAGCGTTGGTTTTTCTGATGTTACTTGTTCTGCCGATTATACTTACAAAAAGCAACCATTAAAGGATAGCCAACTAATTACATTTGAAGCTGTACGAAAATAATATAATCGACATTATAAAGAGCAAAACATTTAATTTTAAAAACGGTCCGTCCTCTGATAGAAAAGATAATTAACGAACTATTTTGCATTATATAATCCCGAATATTCGTATTAAAGTGGTGAAAGTGCTATCCGCCCATCGGCTGAACACTTCATAGATTATATAAAACACGAATATTATATTTAAAGTTATCTTTCACAAATGTTTGTAGAATAAACTTTATTTATCATCAAAGGACAATAAAAACAACAATCAATGGAAAAAACGCCATATTTAATTGACATATAGTCCATATATGTGATGATTACAACAATCTAATATAAACAAGGGAAACCCCCAAGTTGTACAAATTAACGTTATTTCTAAATGTTAATTTGTATTTAACTTGGGGTTTTTTCGTGTGATTTTAAGGAAAGAGGGATTTATTATGAATAACACGATTACTAAAAAAAGCACGTTGGAAGAAGCATATCTAGGTCAAGAACTGGATAGTGTATGGTCACAAAATTCGAAGAACGTATATCGAAGAAATATTAAAAAGATTTCGGAACATACTGCAAAAAATGGTTAAAAGATCATTATGGAAACTACCAACCAAGTACACTTAACCAACAAAAAAGTACAATGACTTCTCTATTTAGACATTTAAATAATGAGGGAGTTATAAATAATAATCCGTTTTTGAACGTAACCATTGAAGATTATTCAGGTGATACGCATTTATCAAAAGACTTAGATATTATGGAGCTGTACCAAGTATACAAAGCTGCGCATGAATTACAAGCAGTTGGAGTTAATATTCTCGCGCCAATGCTGTTAGATATTTATACTGGATTACGTTCCACGAATTTAATTAAATTAAAGGTTAAGTCACTTGAAAGGGAAGAATGTTCTATTAATATTATTCTTGATAAAGAAGATAAAGAAGATAGAGAGGATAGAGAAACACCAATTATTAATTCAAAAAATAGGGAAGGCGTACTTCCAATACCACAAAAAGCAATGGCCGTACTTTGTGAATATTCTAAAGGAAAGTCACCTTTAAGATCCTTTACTTTATGGGTTAAAAGGAAAGGCCTTTTCCAACAAACAGATGAATTACATTGTGAAAAAAATTTGTGAACATCTAGGATGGATTGTAGAAATGCCGGTCTCCGATGGAAGTGACATGAAAAAGAAAATTAAGACCAATAAGTATTTCACACCACATGGATTACGTTATTCAATAGCGGGCATATTTCACGATATTGGAGTCGAACTATTCGCATGCTACTTTTACATTCTAAAAAACAGTCTTTAGGTCCTTTAAGTCGCTATATTTTTAGATTTTCTAGAGAATATAAACAGCTACGTGCAGCCCAGATTTTATTGGAAACAGTTATAGAGACTGCATTAGAAATGGAAGATAGATTTGGTGTACCAATGGATTTGGAATCTATCTATGAACAACTACCTAATGCATATGAAAACCTATTAAAAAATTCATCCTATATTATTGTATTTAAAGATCAGCTAATTCGTTTTACTTTTTCGAAAATGGAACACGCAATGGTATCGAATCCAAGTACTTACTCTACTAATTATTTTACTAGTTCAATCGAAGGTAATATTGAAATATCACCATTTCAGTTCGCTGGAGTAAAACCCTAATACTAATCATCAACAAGTCGGATATCAACAAGAAGGATTTACAACGCCATCAACAAATATTAATTATCCATATCAACAGCATTCTATAACTAATCAGATAACTACCCAATAATTATGGGTAGTTTCTTCCCTAGGAGGAAATCAAAAAATTCAAAAGAATCAATTGCTTTCTTTTTCTGTTCAAATTCAACGTGTGTATAGACTTGAGTTGATGTAATACTTTCATGGCCGAGTAGTTATTGAAGTATTCGTAAATCAACATTTTCTTTGTTTTGCTGTAACATCAATGTTGCAAAAGTATGCCGTAAGTGAAGTAGCGAGAAGCGGGTAGGTGGGAGTCCAGCCTTTTTCAATACATCTTTAAAGATGACATGTAAACCCCGCGGATCTAATGCTTTACGATTTTTATTTAAAAAAACAGGTTCTTGATATGATCTTAAAGAAGCTTTATAAGATGCCAGAAGCGGCATTAAGTGTGGATGAAGGGGCAATATCCGTTCTTTTTTCCCTTTTCCCTCTATTCGAATTGTTTCATTTACAAAATCGGCTTGTTCCCAGGTTAATGAAACGAGTTCAGATCGCCTCAGACCTGTTGTTGCTAACAATTTAAACATTATCTCATCTCGCATAGAAAAACGTGATTCGGCGCGTTCTAAATAGTCAAATAGCTGCTTTAGATCCGTTATGTCATATAGCCAGGAAGTTTATTATCGGTTTTTGGCGATTCAATCCCGTACGTAAAATCATTCACAAAATATTGTTCCTTTAAACAATATTTTGTGAATTGCAAGTACTCTAGTAGCTTATTTTATTTTTAGAATTGCAATGGACTTAGTTAAACCTTCTGTTGATGTTTTAATGGAAAAAAGTGTGGATCAGGAACTTCTAGACGAGTATGAAGCTACTATTCATGAATTTAATCAAGTGCAACGAATAGACAAAATTCGCGCAAGAGAACACGGTCACTATAAGATTCTAGACCTTCGTCTATCACTTAATCATGATTTAACAATAATACCCAGATGTAGGGGACGTCCTTATTCACGTAAATCCTTACTATCTAGAAGCTAATCAAAAGTAACCTATAAAAACCTCACTTTAAATGTGAATTGCGCCCCAATTGTTAGACACATCTAACAATTGGAGGTGCAGTTTTTGTATGGTCAAAAAATATACTGCCAAAGATAAATTACAAGCTGTTGAGCGACTTAAATGGAAAGGAAAGTTCCTATGATATAGCTAAATCTATGGAGACTGATAATAAAGCAATCCTTAAATGGGTTAAGCAATATGAATACAATGGTCACAACTTTCTAGTTATCGGAAGTTTCCTATAATTTATCGTTCAAAAGGGGATTATTCGTTTTAAAAATGCTAATTATCGTTTAATGTAGATTTGTCCAATATTCATAAAAAATATTCATAAGAGTGACAAATTTAGCTGGTTGTTACAGAATCAAGATACATGTTGGTTGAAGAATAAATACATATATTCTTGATATTAGAACGAGGAAATCTGAAGAGTCGAACGTGCAAATTTGTATGTTCGACTCTTCTTAATTAAGTTACATAATATATAGAACAATTGATAAATCTGTTTTAAAATATTGGTGAAGCATTTAGATTTAAGCGGGGTCCCTTTAGAAAAATGTGGATTTACAACGTTAAGGCAAATATGAATAAACAAGAGCAAGCACAACCTTATTAGGTGATGTGTTTGCTCTTGTTTCAAATAGCGATAGATTGTGGCTTTGTAGCCAGACCTAGATTAAAATAGAATAATAAAAATATTTTAATTTTATGCAACTAATTACTATTCAGAATGCCCTAACGATATGTAAGGAAAGAAGAGGTATTATAGATGGAATCTGAATTTCTAGTATAAAAAGCTCATTTTGATGAAAATTTAGATTCGGCGTTAGATGTAATTGAAAAACTGTTACATTTTTTTCCATGAATAAACTTCGTTACATCTGAATTAAGCCAAATCCGTAAAATAAATAATTCATCCCAATCAATTATTCCTATCCCATTAGAGATATTTAATGAATTATATCCTTTGTTCATTTTTATACATTAAATTGATAACACACTGAAGTATGAACTCTCTCTCAGCAAGAGCTTCGTTGGCTATTAGAAGGACTATCGATTCAGAAGCCAAAGGCAATTGTGAAATCTGCAAAAGGTGTCTTTAAACCGGTCTATTATTAATGGTACCATTATCTATATATGAAACTGAACGGAAATGTGGTAATCGATTTGACGAATGTTAATCCGAAGTAAGAAGAGGTGGAGCCAGATTTATGCGGATACAACGATAAGGACAAACATATCCAAACCACGCTTTTTGGTGCATTTTTACTTCAACTTACTTGGCAGAATAATGAAAAATTAGTTAATATTAAAAATAAACATTTTTGTAAAGAAAAGGGGAGAAATTTATGTTTTCTAATGAAGAAAGAGAGTCTATTTATAAAGTTATTTATAATAGGAGAGATATTCGAAGTTTTTTGTCAACTCCTATCCCTGAAAACATTATACATAGAATATTAAATGCAGCTCATCATGCACCTTCAGTAGGATTTATGCAACCTTGGAACTTTATTTTGATTTCCACTGATGAAATTAAAGAAAAATTGGCTTGGGCAGCTGAAAAAGAAAGCCGAGCATTAGCTATTCATTATGATGGGGAAAAACAAATGAAATTCCTTGATTTAAAAATTGAGGGTTTAAAAGAAGCTCCTATAACTATTTGTGTTACATGTGACCCTACAAGAGGAGGTTCCCATGTATTAGGACGAAATTCAATTCCTGAAACAGATATATTATCAACAGCCTGTGCTATTCAAAATATGTGGTTAGCAGCTTGTGCTGAAGGACTTGCGATGGGGTGGGTAAGTTTTTATAAAAAGAATGATATTAGAGACATTTTAGAAATACCACCACACATCGATCCCATTGCTCTTATATCAATCGGTTATACTGAAAATTACCCAGAAAAGCCCATTTTAGAGTTAGCTAATTGGGAAAAAAGACGTTCTTTAGAACATCTTATTTTCGAAAATAAATGGGGACAAAACTAAAGACTTATTAATCTATAAAGGTGCGTTAATTGAATAATATTGAATTGTATAAGCAACTCTTTCATCGGTCTTTGGCGATTCAATCCCGTGCGTAAAATCATTAGCAAGGTATTGTTCCTTTAAACAATATTTTGTGTATGATTTTAAGGAAGAAATTTTTCGGTTCACCGAACGAGGTTTTTGTTTTAATGATCCTAATAAATATTGGATAAAGCGGCGTACTTGGGTCTTGGTGATCTCATTTAAACAGGTTGAACAGCTATGATCCGATAAAAAGGTCAAGAAGAGTTGTAAATCGTATTCATAACTAGTGACTGTATTAACTGAGTAATTTTTTTCAATCTCGATATACAAAATAAATTCATCAATGGCAGCATGTAGTTGCAAGTATAAAACCTCCAGATATCGTATTAAACAATAATTATTATCTGTACAAAATCATCCCATTATCGTAAAAAAGGAGAGTTATCGTTCAAATGAAAATTATTAGGAACTTCACAATTGTAAGTGGAAAAGTACAGATATTATGGGTAGTTGATGAATCAAGGCCCTCCTCCACGCCAAATAATTTTAGTTTACATAATATAAATACCTTGGTCACAACTTTCTAATTATCGGATGCTTCCCATAATTTATCGTTCAAAAGGGGATTATTCGTTTAAATAATGCTAATTATCGTTTAATGTAGATTTGTCCAATATTCATAAAAACTATTCATAAGAGTGAACAAATAAGCTGATTGATACTATATCTTAACAAAGGATAAAAAGTTGATATGGAGTATTTCTCCTTATCAGCTTTTTTATTAACATGAAAAGATTTTGTGGATATTTTAATCAAATTAGTTGGTAGCAACATCAAATAAATATGGAAATTGAAAAAACAAATTAGCTGAAAAATGCTGACTGCAAACTTCGCATTTGGCTGGGGTTCAAAGAAGAATAGGAAGATTACCATTCAGACTTT
This sequence comes from Lysinibacillus sp. NPDC096382, assembly GCF_044762845.1. Taxonomy (NCBI): domain Bacteria; kingdom Bacillati; phylum Bacillota; class Bacilli; order Caryophanales; family Bacillaceae; genus Lysinibacillus; species Lysinibacillus sp. NPDC096382. The sequence continues at coordinate 185,761 of NZ_JBIWFC010000002.1, read as the reverse complement.
AGAGAAGATTACTGAAGGCTTGGAAGAAGTAAAAAGTCATATCTTTAAATTTGACACTCTAAATTTCGATAATAAGTATTTTGAAAAAAAGAGCTGGTTATGATCTTGAAAAAATCTAATAGAAGACTAAAGTAAAACCGAAATACGCTTAGTATTAAATATTGCTATTATGATATTTAATACATACAAATATTGAAGAAGTAAGGAAAAGCTGAATTCTATAGTTGTAGAAAACCATAGAGGTGTCCACCCTAAATTATGTCAAATCAGAAAATGTAGAAAGCTTTTATTGTGCGCTGTGAGAGCGATCGAGATGAGCAACGGTACGTGTTACTGAATCTCGATCGCTCTCACAGCGTTATTATTTTCATTGTAAAAATTCGTTAATTATAAACATTTGTGAGAATCATCAGCTATAAAGTAAGATTGACAATTTTAATTGAGGTCATTCTATTTCACAATCTGGATAGATTGGTTAGCATGAGTAAGAGAATTTATTTATAATTATTATTGAACTTCTTATAGAAAGTTGGTGAATTGAGGAATGCGAGTTTTAATTATTGATGATGAAGTAAAGATTACAAATGTATTGTCATCTTATTTTGAAATAAACGGAGATTATACATATATCGCGCATACTGGAGAATCCGCAATACAAATAATAGACCAAGTACCTCTTGATATGATTATTTTAGATTTAATGTTACCAGATATGGCAGGGGGAGATATTTGCCGATATGTAAAATCAAATTATGTTATTCCCGTGATTATGCTAACGGCAAAAATTTCTATTGATGATAAAATAAAAGGATTTGAAATCGGTGCAGACGATTATGTAGTTAAACCATTCCACCCTAAAGAAATATTAGTTAGAGCAGAAAGGCTATTACCCGATTCACACAAAAAGCAAGTTATTACTTTAGGACAATTAGAAATTTATAAAGATGAAAGAAAAGTATTAATAAATCACCAAAACACTCATTTTACACCACACGAATTTAGCATTTTACTATTATTAGCTGAAAACCCAAAAAAGGTATTCGGTAGAGATGATATTATTCAAAAAATATTTGGATTTGATTCAGATATAAATCCACGTATTGTGGATCAACATATTAAAAATATTCGTAAAAAAATGAAGGAGGATTATATCCAAACTGTATTTGGATTGGGATACAAAATAAATGAGAAGGTTAAACAGGAATGAAGTTTAATACAAAAATCACCTTAATTATTGCCGTCTTTTCATTATGTATGCTCCTATTTATAACAGCGATATTACTTTATAAAAGTCATGAGCATTTAATGATGCTTCATATTACAGACTCCAAGGAAGTCATTCACCATTATGACATGGCATTAAGAGAAACAGCATTGTGGTCATTAGGTTTATTACTTATTGTCATATTGATCTCTAGTTTTTTAATTGCAAGAACAATAAGTAGACCAATTCAAGAATTAAACCACTTTGCGTTAAGACTTGTGCGTGGTGACCGCCACTTAAATATGAGCTATACCATTAATGATCAAATTGGTCAATTAGGTCAGTCGTTGATAAGACTGGATGAAACATTAGGCGCCTATGAATTGCGCCGTAAAGAAATGACTCAAGACCTCGCACATGAAATTCGTAATCCTCTAGCCTCAATAAAAAGCTATTTAAGTGCATTCGAAGATGGAGTTTGGGCAGCTACCCCAGACCGTTTACAAGCATGTGTTGAAGAAATTGATCGGCTTATAATCCTTGTTGGCGAATTAGATACATTAAATGATATTAACAACCCTACATTTAAGGTAATTATGAAAGAACAACCGATTGCTAATCTAATCGAGAAATCTGTTATTGGGTTGGCAAGTGAATTACTTGAAAAAGAAATACAGGTAGACTTGGATTTAGACAAAGAAATCCATGCCAAGGTAGACGCCCTAAGATTGAATCAAATTCTACACAATATTATCAAAAATGCTATGTACCATGTTCAAAAAGAAGGTTCTATATTCATTAAATTATTAAAAAATAATAGCCACTTTATTATTATTGTACATGATAATGGAATCGGTATGGATGAAGAGACGAGTCAAAAAGTCTTTGAACGAAATTATCGGGAAAAAAATCAATATACTGGCAATGGGATCGGTATGACAATTACTAAAAAGCTAGTGGAGGCGCATGGAGGTAAAATTTCCGTCAAAAGCGAAAAAAATATAGGTACAACATTTCGTATACAAATACCCCTTTCTACATAAATTCTACACAACTATTCTGTATGCTGTGGGTGAAAGGAATGGTTGATATTATGAAGAAAATCGCACTAGCAAGTATTATTATGGGTCTAGGTATAATTGGAGCTTGTAGCCAAGAAAAGAGCAACGATATGAAAGGCATGGATCATTCCACTATGAATCATGAAATGGATCATGACAAGATGAAGGGACATGAGAGTCATAGCAATGTGGTAAGATTAAACGATTCAACAGGGGGAAATGAATTGAAAATTCCTGCTGTACTCGAACGTGATAACGAGAAGGGTATCGTATATACTGTTAAAGCACAAAAAGGGAATACGGAAATTTTCGATGGTATCGAAACAAAAACGAATGGATATAATGGATCGTTTTTAGGCCCAATGCTTCGTTTTGAAAAAGGAGACAAAGTTAAAATTAGAACGATAAATGAACTGGATGAACCAACAACCTTTCACTGGCATGGGTTAGAAGTGTCTTCGGACGTAGACGGAGGACCGTATGACATACTTAAACCTGGAGAAGAGAAAGAGATTGAATTTGAAGTGACACAAGAAGCGTCTACATTATGGTTCCATCCCCATCCTCACGGGAAAACGTCAGAACAGGTATATAACGGGCTTGCAGGCTTGATTTATATCGAAGATAATCATTCAAAAGGTCTTGGATTGCCAAATGATTATGGGGAGAACGATTTTCCATTGGTATTTCAAGATAAATCTTTTGATGACAAGAAACAATTGAATTATAACGCTGTAAAGAATGAAGACGGAACAATCGGAGATACATTACTGATAAATGGAACACTTAATCCCAAATTGACTGTAAACAAAGAGAAAGTGCGTCTTCGCTTATTAAATGGATCTAATGCGAGGAATTACACCTTTAAATTGAATTCAGGGGATTCTTTTCTTCAAATTGCGACTGATGGTGGCTTTTTGAATGAACCAGTGACTTTGAAAGAAATTACACTGACACCTTCCGAGAGAGCAGAAATAGTTGTTAATTTTTCGCAGATTAAAAAAGTCAATAACTTAGCATTAATAAATGAGGATGGAACTGTCCTATTGCCATTTGAAGTTACTGATCAAAATGGGGTGAACAGTAAGGTTCCGGAAAAATTAAATGATTTTTCATTGGCGGATAAAGAACTGACTTTGCCTATCACAAAGAAATTGGAACTCTTTGGGATGATGAACATGGTGACGATAAACGGAAAGAAATTTGATCCAGAACGAATTGATTTTACTCAAAAACAAGAAGTTACCGAGGTATGGGAAATTTATAATAAACCGGATATGATGGGTGGAATGATTCATCCGTTCCATATTCATGGAGCGCAATTTAAAATAATATCTCGAGATGGGAAAGAGCCACCTGAAAATGAACAAGGATGGAAGGACAGTATCGCCATAAAACCAGATGAGACAGTAAGAATAGCTGTACAATTTAAACATAATGGTGTCTATATGATACATTGCCATATATTAGAGCATGAAGATAATGGTATGATGGCGCGAATTAAGGTTGATTAAAGTATGATTGTGGATTGAAATAAAAATTTGATTAAAATCCTGTGTTAATTTTTTAATACAGGATTTTGCTTTTTTAGTTCTTGTCAAGATCGCAGGATAGATTAGGATTGTATTTAAAAGTTAGAGCTTCGAGCAATTAAAGATAATAAGAGAAACCATATGTTAAAGTCACATGTAACTTGTTGTGGCTTTTTAATATGTAAGTATAACATTGAAAGAAGAAATATTTAAAGGATCACCGGAGGATAGTGACCCTAAGTAAGAGTTAAAGGTGTAAGGTTAAATTAGTATTCCCTTACAACAGTTATGAGCATTATAGGCGGTATTAGGTATTAATAACCTGTATGCATGAAAGCAGCCCCGACAATAATCAGAAGAATGAATAGAACAACAATTAGCGCAAATGCTGAACCAGTACCACTACCATAATTTTCGGACATAGTAATTTACCTCCTTTCTAAAATATGAATTGTTGTTAAAAGGAACCGCTGGTTTTTAGCTAGAACAGGGAACATTTTATTTCCAAGTCAAGGGAAAAACGGGCTCATACCTGGAAAAAATGGTCGCTCAACCGGGAAAAACGGGCTCATACCTGGAAAAAATGGTCTCCCAACCGGGAAGAATGGGCTCATACCTGGGGAAAATGGTCTCCCGACCGGGAAGAATGGGCTCATACCTGGGGAAAATGGTCTCCCGACCGGGAAGAATGGGCTCATACCTGGGGAAAATCGGCGTCCTTCATTAAAACGCATTGGAAAACGCATTGGATTTACCATTTTTTTAACTCCCTTCAATTGATATAGTATAGGCTATGTTCAATCAATGAAGTGGCTTAGACTAAGACACAAATTTGGGATCTTTAAAAAGGAAGATTTAAAGTACTGTTATGTAAAATAAAATGTATTCAATTTCGGTGTGATATAAAATATGATGGTGTAAGCAGAGCTGTGGATAGATTATTTATTGCGACCTTAAGGAGCTGCTTCAAACCATTTCAAACAGTCATTTAGAAGATAAAGATCTACATATCTCAAACAAAGTATAATTAATAAAAAAATGTCTGCTTATGGGGTAAAGCAGACATTTTTACGTGGGAATTTTGGACATAACGATGTACTTCTATTTTTTTGATATCTATATATTCATTTATTCAAGTGTTCATTATATTCATTTATTCAAGTGTTCATTCTTAGAATATACGTATTCCAATTCCTATGACGAAAATAGATTTTTGAATGAGTGGAAAATCTATTGCATTTATTATTTAACAAGCATAATATAAGTGTATAGTTATATATAAATTTAATCACCTGTAATTGGTTAGGTGATTTTATTTTAAATCATATATAAGTAAATGATTATATAAAGGGAGCATATAAATGGAAAATACACTAATTGAAAAACAATTAAAAGCAGCAGCTGACTTGAATCGCATTAAATTACTTGCATGTATGAAAAATGGGGAGGTATGTGTATGTGATTTTGTGGATGTTTTAGGCATTTCACAACCAGCAGTTAGTCAACATCTTCGAAAATTAAAGGAGGCAGGTATTATTACAGAGCGAAAAGTAGGAACTTGGAAACATTATCGTTTAGTGGAGGATCAAACGCCTTTGATGAAGGGTATTTTAGATCAGATTCAGCCTGTGACTGGATGTGATTGTAGCACCGACTGTTGCCACGTAGGGGGAAATGTAAATGAAGAATGAATCCTTAACTAAACAGCTCTCTTTTCTAGATCGCTACCTCACCCTTTGGATATTTGTTGCGATGGGTATCGGCGTTTTATTGAGTATAAAAATGCCCAACATTGGTGAAGCATTAGAATCAATGTCGGTTGGTACAACATCGATACCTATTGCCATAGGGCTAATTGTAATGATGTATCCACCGTTGGCAAAAGTAAAATATGAGGAAATGTGGCGTGTGTTTAAGGATTGGAAAGTTCTTTTACTGTCACTTTTCCAAAACTGGTTACTGGGTCCGTTCTTAATGTTCTTTTTAGCCATTATCTTCTTGCGAGATTATCCAGAGTATATGGCGGGTCTGATTATGATTGGTTTAGCTCGATGTATTGCAATGGTAATCGTGTGGAATGATTTAGCTCGTGGGGATCGAGAATATGTTGCTGGTCTAGTTGCATTTAACTCCATTTTTCAGATCTTAACATATTCGATTTTTGCTTACTTTTTCTTAAATGTCTTACCTGGTTGGTTTGGTTTAGAGAATTTTAATGTGTCCATTTCCATGTGGGAAATTACAAAAAGTGTTCTTATTTACTTAGGAATACCATTCGCTGCCGGATTCCTAACGAGATTGATAGGCATTAAAACAAAAGGAAAAGAGTGGTATGAAGAAAAGTTCTTACCAAAGATTTCACCACTTACTTTAATTGCACTTCTATTTACAATTGTGATGATGTTTGCATTAAAGGGCGAAAAATTAGTCGAACTACCACTCGATGTGGTACGAATCGCTATCCCATTATTCATTTACTTTGTTGTGATGTTTGCTGTTTCATTCTTTTCTTCTCGTAAAGCAGGTGCATCTTATCCTGTCACAGCAGCTCTTTCGTTTACAGCTGCTAGTAACAACTTTGAGTTAGCAATTGCTGTAGCTGTAGGTGTTTTTGGCCTTCATAGTGGAGTGGCATTTGCGGCTGTTATCGGTCCTCTTGTCGAAGTACCTGTACTCATTGGACTTGTATGGGTTGCCTTACGCTGGCAGAAAAAATATTTTAAAACCATTAAATTATAAGGAGCACTTACTATGACAAATACACTTTATTTCTTATGTACAGGGAACTCTTGCCGTAGTCAAATGGCTGAGGGGTGGGCAAGAAATTTATTGCCTACAGACTGGGCAGTCAAAAGTGCTCGTATTGAAGCACATGGAGTAAATCCGAATGCTATCAAAGCTATGACAGAGGTAGAAATTGATATTTCGAATCATACGTCGGACCTAATTGATATCGAGACATTAAATAATGCAACACTAGTTGTTACTCTTTGTGGAGATGCAGCAGATAAATGTCCGATGACGCCATCTCATGTACGTCGTGAGCATTGGGGATTTGAAGATCCAGCAAAGGCGTCAGGTACAGAAGAAGAGAAGTGGGAAGTTTTCCAAAACGTACGTGATGCTATTGGAAAACGTATTGAACAATTTGTAGCTGAGGAGTTGAAATAAAATGAAAAAAATTCATATTTATGAGCCAGCAATGTGCTGTTCTACGGGCTTATGTGGACCATCTATAGACCCAGAGCTTTTACGCATGTCATTCGTAATGAATAATTTAAAGAAAACAGATATAGAAGCTGAACGTTTTAATCTTACAAGCGAGCCGAATGCTTTTGTGGAAAATGAAGCAATCAATCAGCTTCTAATGTCAGAAGGTATGGATGCCCTGCCTGCAACGTTTGTAGATGGACAATTACTTTGTAAAGGGAAATACCCTACTAATGAGCAATTTTCACAGTGGTCGGGACTTTCAGAAGAAGAACTATTACAAAAACCAAAAGTACGCTTCTCAATAAAAGGAGATGCGTAAAAATGGAACGCTTTACAAGAAGTCAATTTCCGGACACCCCTTTCCTCTTTTTTACAGGGAAAGGGGGCGTTGGAAAAACATCCGTTGCTTGTAGTTTATCAATAGCTATTGCGGTTGAGGGAAAAAAGGTGCTGTTAATTAGTACGGACCCAGCATCCAACTTACAGGATATATTCGGTCAAACACTTTCTAATACGCCTACAAAAATTAAAGGGATAGACAATTTATTCGCATTAAATCTAGATCCTGAACAGGCGGCTCAACATTACAAAGAGCAGATGGTTGGCCCATACCGAGGGAAACTGCCTGATGTAGTTCTTCAAAACATGGAGGAACAACTTTCAGGTGCATGTACAGTTGAGATTGCAGCATTTAACGAATTTGCAACACTGTTAACGGATCGTTCAGTGATTGAAAATTTCGATACAATCGTGTTTGACACAGCTCCAACAGGGCATACATTACGTCTATTACAACTACCTTCAGCGTGGTCTACGTTCTTAGATGATAACACTACTGGTACATCTTGCTTAGGTCCATTAAAAGGATTAGAACCACAACGTGAAATCTACAAAGAGGCTGTAGAACGTTTAAAAAGCGCCAATCAAACGACATTAATGCTTGTGACACGTCCAGACGGAAACCCTTTAAAAGAGGCTGCACGTGCTTCTCATGAACTGTTTGAAATCGGTATTCAAAATCAGATCTTACTAGTTAATGGCTATATGAAAGAGCTTAATTCTAATGATGAAATAGAGAAGGAATTCATAGCACGCCAAACAGAAGCATTAGGGTTAATTCCTAAAGAGTTAAAACAATTTGAACAATACTATTTACCTTTTGTACCATACTCATTATCAAATATTGAGCGAATGCAAGCATGGATGACAGATACGGTTATCATACATGAAAATGAATCAGAAAAAGGTACGACAATACCAGAAGTAGAGGGAATGATTGCTCATTACTTAGAACAAAAACCGAAGCTTATTTTTACAATGGGCAAAGGTGGGGTTGGTAAAACAACAATTGCTTCGTATATTGCCCTACGATTAGCAGAAGAGGGCATGCATGTGCATTTAACTACGACAGATCCAGCAGCACATCTAAATTGGACATTCGGTGATGACAAAGTTAAAAATGTAACGGTAAATCGTATTGATCCGAAAGTAGAAGTTGCAAATTATGAGGCAGAGGTGCTTGCAAAAGCGAGCGAAACGATGAATGAAGAAGGCTTAGCATTTGTAAAAGAAGACTTGGCTTCACCTTGTACAGAGGAAATTGCAGTATTTCGAGCATTTGCCAATGTTGTAGAAAATCATCAAAATGAAGTAATTATTATTGATACGGCTCCAACAGGTCATACGTTGTTGTTACTAGATGCGACAGAAGCTTATCATCGTGAAATAAGCCGTTCGCAAGGTGAAATCCCTCCAGCTGTTTCAAATCTGTTACCACGTTTACGTGATGCTAGTTATACAAGTGTAGCCATTGTAACACTTCCTGAAGCAACACCTGTTTTTGAAGCAACACGTTTACAAAATGATTTACAGCGAGCTGGTTTGTCTGTTGATTGGTGGGTTGTCAATCAAACATTTTCATCTATTGAAACAACTAGTCCAACTTTAATACAAAAGCAACAAGCTGAAACAAAATGGTTAGAAGAAATCAAATCCATTAGTAATAATCAATTCGTGGCCATACCATGGGTAAAAACACCACCAGTTGGAACAAAAGGCTTACATGAACTTAAAGGAGAGAAAATCAAATGAAAATGAGTCCAGAAGGTAAAAATTATTTAGAGCAGGTATTAGCTGATTCTGAGGTGAAAACACTTCGTTTCTTTGGCATTCCAGGTTGCTGTGGAGTTAATTTAGGTGTGGGCTTAGAAGCACCAACGAATGAAGATGCTGTAGAGACAATCGAAGGTATCGAAGTTGCCATTCATCCAGATATCGCACCTCAATTAACAGAAGTCACAATTCATGCAGAAGAAGAGAATGGTGAACTAGGTTTAGTGTTAGTAGGATATTCACCAAAGTCTTGTTAAGGAGTTGCAGAAATGAAAAGAGAAGATGATATTCGTGCTAATGTACGCGAAAATTACGGGAAAGTAGCCTTGAAATTAAATAGCACACAAGGATGCTGTACTCCAGCTTCTAGCTGCTGCAATCCGAATGATAATCAAAATATTTCCATCGAAGAAATTTCGCAAAAAATGGGCTATACAAAAGAAGAACTCGCTTCTATTCCCGATGGAGCAAATATGGGACTTAGTTGTGGTAATCCACAAGCAATCGCAGATTTGAAGCCTGGAGAAATTGTTGTCGATTTAGGTTCTGGCGGTGGTTTCGATTGCTTCTTAGCTGCACCAAAGGTGGGGAAAGAAGGTCAGGTAATTGGCATTGATATGACACCTGAAATGATTTCTAAGGCACGTCGTAACGCAGAAAAGCCAGGTTTTGAAAATGTAGAGTTTCGATTAGGTGAAATTGAACACATGCCTGTTGCGGATCATACAGCTGATATTATCATTTCAAATTGTGTGATTAATCTTTCGCCAAACAAACAACAAGTATTCAAAGAAGCCTACCGTATTTTAAAAACGGGTGGACGTTTAGCGATTTCAGATGTTGTTTTAAAGGCAGCCTTGCCAGAGAGTTATTTAACAGATATGAATTTATATTCTGGTTGTATTTCTGGTGCTGTTTCGATTGAAGAATATGAAGAATTTTTAAAGGATGCTGGCTTTACAAATATCTCAATCGTATCAAAAGACGAGTCAAAAGAATTTATCCGTGAATGGGAACCTAATTATGATTTAGAAAACTATATTGTCTCAGCTATTATTCAAGCTGTTAAATAAAAGGAAGAGAACAACGATGACTGTTAATCATGCAAGTGTGTTAACAAAAGAATATTTCATTTCTTATTTAACTCTAATTATGAAGAGTAGAGAATATACATTACCCCAAGCTGAATCATATGCCCTTGATTTCTTCTTTAAAGGAGATATTGAGCGCTACGAACCTTCAACATGGTGCCAATTCGAGAAAGCCATAATTGAAATTAAGAAATAATGATTGAATTTACGTCTAGCTTAATGCTAGACGTAAAAAATAAACTATATATAAGAAAATGCTTATATTAAATATTTATAGAGGAGAAGGATTTTTTATGAAAACACTTAACATAATTAAACAAAATGGTTCTTGCTGTACTACTGTTAAAGATATCGAGGTACAAGAAACTTTTAATATTTTAAATAAGAATTTACCTATCGTAATAATTGGTGCTGGTCCAGTCGGTTTAGCTGCAGCTGCTCATTTAGTAGAACAAAATCAGTCCTTTATTTTACTAGAGGCTGGGAATGAAGTAGCTCATAATATTCGCACTTGGGGTCATGTTACATTATTTTCTCCATGGCGATATAACATCAATAAAGCTGCCAAAGCTTTACTTGAGGAATCGAATTGGCAAGAACCTAACTTAGAAACATTACCGACTGGGCATGAGTTAATTGATCTCTATTTAAAGCCTTTAGCAGAGTTAGCACAAATAAAGCCTTTCATTCAATTAAACTCAAAAGTAGTGGGAGTTTCACGTCAATTTAATGATAAGATGAAATCAAAAAATCGCTTAAATCAGTCCTATAAGGTATATATTGAAACGGAAAACGACACACATGTCATTGAGGCTAAAGATGTTATTGATGCAACAGGTACATGGGGGAACCCAAACCCAGCAAACTCTACAGGTGTTTGGCTACAAACTGAAAAAGTATTAGCTGAACACATTGAGTATGGAATTCCAGATATAAAAATGAACACTTCAAGATATGCAAATAAGAAAATTGCTGTTATTGGCGGCGGTCATTCAGCTATCAATACCTTATTATCTTTGGCTGAATTACAAAAAGAGAGTCCTTCAACGAAACTTGTTTGGATTATGCGCAAGAAATCTGCTGAAGAAGTATATGGTGGGGAAGAAAAAGATGCCTTGAAAGCACGTGGTGCTCTAGGTATACGTATTCGTGAATTAGTAGATGCAGGTAAGATTGAAGTGATTACACCATTCTATATTTCAATGGTGAAGAAAGGTGAAAAAATAAATATTGTTGGTTCCTTAAATGGAGAACAAACGGTATTAAAAGGATTCGATGAACTCATTGTAAATGCAGGAAGTAGACCAGATTTTTCAATAAACAGCGAACTACGTCTTTCCATTGATAATGTAACAGAGAGTTTGGAAGCATTAACACCACTAATTGACCCTAACGTGCATAGCTGTGGAACAGTACGAGCACATGGAGAAGAAATATTAAGACAGCCAGAAGAAGGTTTCTATATTGTCGGCGCAAAAAGTTATGGACGCGCACCAACATTTTTAATGGCAACAGGTTATGAACAAGTCCGATCAATAACAGCTTATTTAGCAGGTGATGAGGAAGCTTCGCAACGTGTGGAATTAGATCTACCAGAAACAGGAGTATGCAGTAGTAATCTTTCTAGCCTATCAAATACATGTTGTTAATTGGAATGGGGGATATGTTTGTTTGATCAGCTATTTATAGTGGGAATATATTTGTTAATTATTTTAATACTTTCATATTTTACACTTGAATATCTGAAAAATAAAATTAGTAAGCAACATTTTCTAATATGGTTAATTGGTGTTTTTTTAACTGGACCTATAGCATTTATTATATATGTCATTCGGAATAAGAAAAAAGAAGCATAACTAGTACAAATATAAAATGAGGTAAGTCCGATGTGGAAAATCTATAACGTTTAATTACTTGACTGTTAGCGAAAGCTAGCAGTCCTTTTTGAACATAATAAGGGGGGAAATGAATGGACGCAGTATTCATTGATAATATGGAGCAAAAAGATTTAGCAGAGGTATTAAAGATTTATAAAGAAGGAATCGAAACAGGGATGGCAACCTTCGAAACAAATGGTCACGGCTTCAACCAATTATCTGGCATCATTGAAAGTGATGAGACTTTCTTTCGTGAATCTTTAAAAGGTCGTAGATTTACACATCGCAAACCAAAAAAACGAGGAGAAAAGGATGAAAAACGAGGCATTTCAAATCAAAAAATTGCTGTAGTTGTAGCACAAGATCGAAATAACAATATTATTGCGAGGATGGCGGGGAGAGGTCGTGTAAAAGCAGAAGAAATTGATATGGTTATCGGGGGTTATATAGCCCATTCTTCTTTGTTATGCACGGATACAGCTACCAATTATAAAAAATTTGCAGCAGCAAAAAATCTTAAACACGAAACAATTAATCTTAATCAAAATCAACGAGTAAAAAAGGGGATATTCCACATACAACACGTTAATAACTTCCATCGCCGTTTGAAAGGGTGGATGGAACGTTTTCAAGGTGTTGGTACGTATTATTTGGATAGTTACCTCTACTGGTATCGTTGGCTTGAGATACATAAAAACTTGGCATTTGAAAATCGCGTAGAGCAAATGCTTATTTCAGCTTGTCAAAAATCTAACTATTTTACAGTTGAAACCTCTGAAATCTGCTTAAAAAGCATCTTTATTCAGATGCTTTTTAAGCAGATTTCAGAGGTTTCATCGCTATGATGAATGAATATCTGAAAGAAAATGTGCAGTAGAGTTATTTATCTTTTAGGGGTTTTACAAAGAATGAAATGAAAATAACAGAAAGCCCTATAGCAAAGAATATTATTGCAATAGATTTATTTGAAATAAATGAATTGTATTCTAGGGTACCAGTTAATCTCGATAATCCGATTGAAAGCGAAAAGATGCCTAAAACATATATGATATATCCAATTTTAGAATGTGTTTTCATTTCATAACAACTCCTAATATTTAGGTTAATAACTTTTATAAGGATAACATGATTAGGTAATATTTGAAAATATGGATTGATTCATTTACTGCACAATATGAGTAAAATAATAAATAAGGTAATCCACTACTTATTACGAATTATCCAAGAATTTATGAGAAATCATATTTAAACCATCTGAATGCTTTAGTTAAAAATTCGGTTTGCGAAATATCAAAACTAAAAGATAAAGTACATTCCCTACACATTTTGTAGAATTAATCTGTCTTTATGTTGCCTTTAGAAAACAGCTAAAAAATAATAAGAAAATCAGAATTTGGTAAATAATTCTAAACTACATAAAAATGAAGTTGATATAATTATATTTATGTAATATCTTTATTATAAAGCGCTTCAAAATATTGTTAATTTTACAAAAACAATGTAGTTTTTTTCCGTTCATACTCACTTCTAATACATAGTGGATTTTAAGTATTCGTATTGAGTGTTGAAAGCTTATTTAAGATTATGTTTATCATTTGTATATCAGTTTTAAAAACAGGAGGGTTATTTAATGATAAAGCTAAAAAAAATATTTTTAATTTTGATAGTATCTATTTCAGCGATTGCCTCACAATTTATAGGGGGTGAGCAGGTTTTTGCTGATACCCTGAATGAAGAGACTGTTAATGATAGTATTCTTTATGAAGACATCCAGTATCCCCAGTTAGATCCTAGTACAATTATAAATTTGGATGAAAATCCAAACTATTTTGAGAATCCAATTAATTCTAGGGCTATTAGTTGTGGTTACAAAAGTTATGAGAAAACATCAGCTTCAGGTTCAAAAATTTTACTTTATGGAGACTCACCTACTTTTGGATACTGTCATATAAAGGATAGGCATATGCAAGTTACTGGTATGGATGATTTAACTATAGGTAATGCTAGTCAATTCTGGGGTTCTTATAGCGCGTTAGGAATGATGGATTTAGTAATGCAAGTTGTAGATGGTACAACAGTTTTAAAACCTACAAGTAATCCGAATAGAAAAACTAAACAAACGTATATTAGTCTGGAAAGTAATAATGTTCTTGTAGTACTTCATAAAGGCAGCGATTGGGCAGGCTATGGTAAGTACGATTGGGTTGTAATATCTGCATACCCTGTATTTGTACCAAATCAAGCACGATAAAATACTTGAAATTTTATATATAAACTAATCTATATATCAAGATTTAACTAAGATTGTTGAAATAATGTCACAAGACATCACCTTTGAGCCCTTATTAACTCTAGTAAGAGTTTCCAAGGGCTCTGTGTATTTTCGGCCAGGTTAATATCAAGTATCCTTTGGGTATGCTATCCCATTTTTATACTTTGGCTTGGAAAACCATAATTAATGAGTTTCCTAATATTAGTTCTGGGATTCTTACAGCTGATGGTGACTCATTTATACTTTACATATCAGAATAGATTATTAATTATTTAGAGGTTTGCAATGACGATAGAAATGAGGAATTATATATGAAAAGGACTTTAGTTGACAAGGCAAAGAGTATTTTAGAAGGAATTGAAATTGGATTTTTTGATACTGCAAAATATTGGGATGAGGATAATTATGATGAATATTATAGATACTTTTCACATCCAGATATCGAAGTCAGAAAGTATTCGCTTCTAATTTTTGCAGCTGGTCTGGGTAATTGGGTAATAGGGTCAAGTATTATCTTTCGCCCAATTAAAGATCAAAAAAAAGAAAAGAGCTACAATTCATCTAAAGACAGGACTTATAATTTTGAAGATTATGTTAGAGCGTTTATCGATAATAGAGATGCAATTAAACAAGAGTTCCCAATTTTATACAATGCAATAATAAGTTATTTAATTCAGTTAGATAATACAGAACAATTAAATTTTGTTGAAATGCAATTGTACTTGGTTCTTAGACAGATGCTAACTGACTCAGGCCTTAAAGAACATAAATATAACTTTAATGACCTATTAAGAGAAGTTGGGCTTCCTACTTTTTTTAAAGATTAAATGAGATGGCATATCAATATTAAGTGGAGTTAGAACTTGATGCAAAGACATTCGAAACAAACATTCTTTCTAGGGTTTGCAAAAAATAAAAGCCAGAGTTTACTTTACAAGTGCCTAATTTGTAGATTAACTCTGGTTTTCTGTTGTGTTGAATCCTTTTCCTTATAGAAGCAACAATCTTTGAGAAAACAGCCTTATTAAAAGTGTCCGGAAGTTCTTGTCCATGTACATATAGAGAATGGCACCTGTATATAAGACATAATTAACAAAATATCTATGCTGTCGGGTCCTTTTACAACAAGAAAAGACCCGAAGTTCTTATCCCAAAAGACCTGAAGTTCTTGTAAATGTACAACAGATATTATGGGTAGTTGACGTATCTAAGCCCTCCTCCACGCCAAATAATTTTAGTTTACATAATATAAATTATAGGAAGTTGCGTATCAATGAAAAGTATACTAATAACATTGAGACGAAACGGCTATGTACATGGACATCAAAGTCTAAACTTTACTTCATTATCAAAAAAGTTTAGACTTTGATGTCTTCTTTTTTATTCCTCATAGGATTCACTCAAATGTTTCTACTATAAAAAAATAAAAAGAATCCATAAAAAACATGATTGATTAAAATGGATTCTTTTATTTTTTTATTTTATATCGAAATTTTCTTGGACGTTTCTCACTTAATTACAATAATAATTAGATGTTTTTTCATACTTATTTTACCATTTTATTTCAGATTAGTTTTGGATAACAAACATTTATATGTAGAAATACTGTTTTTATTACTAAATTCCCACTTCCTAAATTCTTTTCATCCTGAAATTTAAAACTATTTTCCATGATTTTTTAACTTAACTATTGTATTGTATCTTTAAAATAATAATTTGATAGTCACTGTAAATTCCAAGCTTGCGAATTAAAACAGTAAAAGAGTTTGTTGTTGCACTTCATCAGTTTTATTACAACTATCTTCTGCATGATATGGATTAACACAGAAAATACAATCCTCTATGTTCGATGATTCATCCATGATTAAATTTCCGTTATCGACTTGTTTCTTTAAAGACAATAAAACATCCATATAAATATAAGGTCTCTTCATTACACCTATAGAAAATCTTTTATCAAAACCAAAATCATCAGCCATAATATGACTAATTGCCACCGCGCTATGCTGACCATTCAATTCAAGCGAATATGCTATATCATTAAATGTCGCACCATAGCTGAGTTGTGCTTTTACTGTGTCAATTAGTTTGGCATCCTTCTCCCTTTTTTCTTGCAACAATCTTTCAATGCGCTCATTTTCCTGTTGTTGTCTTTTATACTCAGCTTCGCGTTGAGCCTTTCTCTCAGCTTCCAACATATCATCAATCTTTAAGTAATTCTTCAATTTGTCTTCTTGTTTCCTGACGCTTTTCAAGTTCAACTTCACGCTGAATTTTTCGTTGCTCTTCCTCTAATGCTTCTATTTGTTTTTCAAAATGTTTATTTAACCTATTTATTTGTCGATCTAAAAACGGAACATTCATTTCGATATGTTTTATAATGCTTTCAGAAACTACTGTTTTATCAGGGAGTCTTTCATAGTATTCATAGTAGTACTCGTTATTCTCAGTTTTCCATAAGAGTTCATCTAATTCATAATCAATTTTATATAATTCATTAATAACTGCATCTATTTCATTCACTTCAATATTTAAAAATGCACTCAAGTGATCCTTTCCATATTGAATCTTATTATGAGTTATCTGATGTTCAATTGTAAACATGTATCGTAACCGCCGACCACAAGCACATCGTCCTCCTAGATTACCTTTTAAACTCAGAAATTATCTATGTTAATCCTATATCAATTATACTTTTAGGCTAATTTATCAAATTAATCTTGTCTAATTTAGAGACTATCAAATTTGTCTAACTTAATTAATTATAATTATTGTAGATTTGATTTCTTTTCAATAAAAAGTGTCTGACTTCTATTATAATATTTTCATCGGTATATTATTTAAAAATGTAAATCTTTTCGAATAATATTTAAAAACTAATTTTAGTTATACCTCCTACTGTTTAATCTAGTGCTCCTAAAAATTACATCTAAAGGAACATATGTATCGTAGTTTACTCGAACCTCATTTAAATACCCTATTACAAATAGTAATTTTAATATGAGCAAAATGCTTCCTGTAAAAAAAATATATTTGCTATTGAATTTCTGTTCAATTTTTTATCCCCAAACCAATAATTACGTTTTATTAGGAATTAGTAAACAATATCATCTTTTACCTTCATTTTAATATATTCATTCTATTTATTAAACAAATTATGGAAATGTCTCACGGAAAAATAACCTTATGGATAGGCTATTTTTATTTTTTTAAAATAAAGAACTGAGAGCCGTTCAAAGGCTTTTTTTTGTGAAGAATTATGTTAGTAAACGTGCAAAAATGGGTATTTAAAAGATTGAGTGGTTTGACAAAAGTAACAACCTGTTGTTAAAATCAAGTTGTTACTTTTGGTAGTAGAGTGAAAAATTTTTAATAAAGGGTTTCTTAGGAAGTCGCTAAAACTCTAAGTTTTCAAACTAGGGGGATGAAAAAAGATGAAATTGAAATCTGTAGGACTCACTTTAGGGTTAGCTATTTCGTTACTTTTAACAGGCTGTGGAGATGGAGATAGTAAAAAAGACAATGGCAATTCAATAGGAACTACGCCAAGCATAGGGAAGCAAGTGGACTATAAGATTATAGGAATAGAACCAGGAGCTGGGTTGACTGGTCTGGCGGAAAATACTATAGAGAAATATGAAAACTTAAAAGGCTGGGAGCTTGAACAAAGTTCTACACCTGGGATGTTAGGTTCATTAGAGCAGGCTATTCGAAATGAAGATCCAATTATTATTACCGGATGGACACCACATTGGATGTTTTCATCTTATGATTTGAAATTTTTAGAAGATCCTCAAGGGACATTAGGTGGATCGGAAAATATCAATACACTTGCGCGTAAGGGCTTGGAAAAAGACTTACCGGATGCGTATACAATTTTGGATAGATTTTATTGGGAACCAGAAGATATGGAAGCTGTAATGTTTGAAGCACAAACGAGTTCATTTGAAGATGCAGCAGACAAATGGATAGAAGAAAACCAAGACAAAGTAAATGAGTGGACAAAAGATACGAAAAAAGTAAGCGGAAAAGAAATTGAATTAGCTTCAACACCTTGGGATTCAGAAAGAGCTTCGAGTAGTGTATTACAGGCTGTATTTGAAGAACTCGGATACACTGTCACAATCACACCTGTAGATCCTGCAATTATGTTTCAAGCTATCGCTACAGGCGTAGCTGATGCAACAGTAGCTGCTTGGTTACCAACAACACATAGCTCTTTTTATGAAAAATATAAGGATGACTTAATTGATTTAGGTGAGAACTTAAAAGGTACAAAAAATGGATTTGTAGTTCCTGCATATATGGACATTGACTCAATTGAGGATTTACAGCCTAAGAAGTAATAAAAAGTTAACTACTGAATAATTTTGACCTTCAAACAGCCTTTCACATATTTAGCCCTAAAAATGCCTCGATGTTTATCTCATCGAGGCATTTTCACTTTTAAAGATACTTTAACATATGTTTATTTTTAATAAAATCTTTTGTTACATCTATTATATTGACAGATATCTATTTCACATATACAATTTCATCGTTTTGTTTGTAACGTAATTTCTTACTCTCTTGATTCTTTTCAAATCCAATTAACTTATTACGACCGTCTTTGGATTTCGCTTTTGAGCTTAGATATTGATGATAAATATCAATAGGGTCTTCATTATGAGGTATCTGAATAATGTTAGATTTATGCAATTTATTTATGGATTTTTGATCTCGAAGACTATGTGCTCTGATTCCCCACTAACATCTATTTTACGTCCATCAAATTCTACCTTTTCAAAAGGACGAATTGGCGTTTGTGTTTGAAATTCTGTGAAATTTGCACCAGTATTTTTAGCTAACATTTTTGATTCTTCACCGGAACGAGCTGCTACAGCAACAAAATGCTTATTCGACAGAGATTTTAAATAGCGTTCAACAGATTTATAAGCTTTCGTTTGTGTATTTAATGGATACTGATTAAGTTCAATACCTAGTTTGATACAATTTCTCATAAACCTTTGATGAATAGTTTTAGTGCTTAAATTTCTTTCCCTAACCTCACCATTTTTATATGCATTTAAGAAATCTTTTTCAATTTGGTCTTTAAGACTAGGGTATTCTTCTAATAATTGCTCGAAAGGTGCATTAATAGTTGATTGAACTCTCATGTACGGAATTAGTGCTCTGAAACCGAATAATCGACCATCTGTATGTGTTTCTAAACATCTCTTTAGTAATCTATAGACTTCAGATTTTTTAATTCCATACCTTGAACAAATATTATCAATCGTCTCGTTACGTTCAATATACGCAACAACAGCCTGTTTTCGATTAATGTAGATTTCTTTCTGTTTAGCAGTAAGGCTATCTTCTAGTACACTTGGCCACTCTAAAATATCTGATTTACTTATGCTTTGATATATATTAGAGTATTTCCCCATTGATTTGTGACACCTCCAATTTAGTTCCAAAATAACATGTATCTAGGTTTGAGTTTATTTGTCCCCTATACAATAAAAAAGCGATGTTTTTTAAGACAACAGTTTTATCTACCTTTAGCAAATCTGAAAATTCCGAAACTTCTAGTCGTTCTTTAGCTTTTATAATATCTAGGTAATCATCTAATGCAACGAGTTCCTTTATATCAACATTTTTTAAAATGCTTAATAGAGACTTATAGTTTGATAAAAGCAAACGGTTTTCACGAACTTCTCTTTCAGTTACAATTCTATGTCTAATACATTTTTTTGTAGCCCATATTTGTTGAATCTCTATTTGCTCTTTTACTTTATTCTTAGTTAAATCATTAGAGTATTTACTTCGACTATTTCTTCATCACCATTATCATAAAGAATCCACATATCCGGTATAGAAGTTCTGATAGTATTATTGTAGGGAATTTTAATTAGAAATGGTTGTTCGCAAAAGTTGATGATAGATGGATTACATTCCACTGTCAACCAATTATCATATTCCAAATCGCTATAAAGAAATACTTCTCTATCTATTTTAAGGCTTTTTGATTTCCAACGAATATTTCCATACTTATTGGAAATATTCGTTACAAGAGGATTATACACATGAACAACTCATTCGTAATTTATAATATTTTCAATATTATAAATAGTTTAAACTTTAATGTCCGAAAATACGAGTAGTTTATATTTAGATGTCTTCAAAAATAAAAAGTTTAGACTTTGCTGTCTAATTTTCTGGACAGTAAAGTCTAAACTAAATCATCAAATATGTTTATTTTATTGGTTTTATGTAGTTTAGACTTTGGTGTCCTTTTACAGGCTACAAAAGTGTAAAATCGTATTTCTTTAAGAGCTCGCAAAAACTTGATTTGTGTATATAAAAATTTAAATCCGTTTGTACTATGAGTCTTGATCAAGTCAAACGTTATTTGAAACTAAATATGTTTAATCTTATGCCGACACCCAATATCACTAATCATCCTAAAGCGTGTGAAAATACGTAATATCAGCCATAAATTTTTTATTTTCACACGCTTTCACTGATTACTATATTTTGGCGTCTGACTGTATTTTTGTATGTTTGAACGAATGTCCTTTTTTCATAATGCATAAAATGCAATCAAACTACCGAAAAACTTTTGGTCACTATAATAGCCATCATTTTCCTTACGAATGACACAAATGCGTGTGAATAGCCTTTATTCGGCGACATGATAGACATGATAGCTGTTCAGCTTTTATGAATTGATTGATAATACGAATACGTACTTTCAGACACCTTAAAATTGCACACATCGCAGGTTGATGCTCGCTTTCTTTCGTAATGTGGTCGATTAGCTCTTATCTTCTATATTTGCGTGAATATAATAATAGCCTTTTTTTAGAATTTCTAGTTCCTGTTTTAAACGGAGTTTTCCCTCCTGGTGGCCGCTTCATGTACAGTTAACTCTCCATTTCTTTCAATGCACTAATTATAGAAATAATTTTCTGTTGTGCATTCTCCGCTTCAGGGATTGGCATAACAACAAACACATGATTCATTTTAGGATAAACAAAAGTATCGATTTCAATTCCCTGTTCTGTTAGCTTCTCATCAAGTCTTATTGCATCTGGATATAAACATTCATGTGTTCCAATAAAATGAGTAATCTTCCCAAGTCCTTTAAAGTCACCATATATTGGACTGATCAACGAGTCTTTTAAATTTTTATCAGCTGCCCAAAGATTTGTAATGACTTCCATTCCTTCCCTAGCTAACATCGGATCCTTTTCTTCATATTCAGTTATATGAGGATTTTCAAAACTCATATCAACACATGCAGACAATAAAATAATATCTTTTGGTTGCGGCAAATGGTTCATTTTTAAAAGATGAGCCAGCCCAAGTGCTATATTGCCGCCTGCCGAATCTCCCATGATGGTCAATTGCTTGGTACTTTCAACAGTTTCAAGTATTTCTTTATAAAGGTTTAGGATTTTTGAATAAGTATCTTTATAGTTAAAATGAGGTACTTTAGGGTAAATAGGAGTAATTATTTTCGCATTTAAAGATTGCGCTATTTTATCCAAGAACCACCAGTGAAAATTTAAAGGTTGATTCGTCCAAGCACCACCATGTATATAGAATAACTTTTTGCTTCAGGGACTCTTGTTCATTTAATGTGAAAACTTGCATGCCCTCGAATGATTGCTCCTTAACATCATCCCCAATAACATATGGTTTTATATTTTCAGTTCCCATTTGCTTAACAAACTGTTCGGTGTTTTCAATACTAGAAAAACTCTTTTTATTACTTTCGGAAGTTAACAATTTTTCAAATTGAACACTTTCTTCAGAACGTTCTCCGGTATAAATTTCTACACTCATTTTTTATTTTCTCTCCTTTAAACATTTTTCTTGTTCATCTTGTTGTTTCATAACACGGTATGATTGGAGATAGCCATGTATCTCTTTATCAAAAGTTTTTAACAAGTTGGATAGAATGTCTTAATGGAACGGAGGCGTTTTTGATCTATACTGCATCGTTTACAGGATACAGGTTGAACTATGCTTCAAGGTCAAAATAAAAAATTTTAAAATCCTTTTTCCATCTCGTAAAAAAGTGAGCATGAGCCTCCATTTCAACTATTATAACAAATGTATTCCCTGAATTTTTCCATTTTGCACCTGATAGCCATGTTTCTTTTAGGCTGTTTTCTAAAAAATAAATGGATGATCAAATTTTTACCTAGACTGCCATTCATTTACAATCATCGTTTACATTTGCATTATGTGGATTTCCGTTCATATTGAATATCAGCTAAATTTTCTTCATTTTCGTGTCCTCTACCTATGATTGCAAATCCTTGTTTTTCATAAAATCGTTGTGCATTTACATTTACTTCAAAAGTGTGTAATGTTAATCTCCCGCTTGATTGTGCTTTTACTTTATCTAGTAATGTATGACCTATACCGATTCCTTGATAATCTATATGAATATATAGTTGGTTTATTTCCCTTTCATTATAGGCAATCATTCCAACTACTTTTTCATCAATTAACGCTAAATCTATTTGAAACTGTTCAGATAATATATGGTTTAAAAAATAAACGTGACTTTCAAAGTTGTGAATTTCTTTCTGACCAATAGCCTGTTCCTTACTATCTCGCCACATATCCACTGTTTGTTCAGCGTATTTGGGATTATACTGAGTAATAATCATTTTGTATCGGTTCACTACAATACCTCCTCAAGTTTTGTTTACTGCTTTCTATATTATTTTCCTGATGTAAATTCGATGAATAGTACCTGTTGCAGGTATTTTAGCATTTATAAAACTTTTTGCTAGTTTCTTTTATAAACAGCTCCGTTAGCCATCAATGAAGCGCAAAGGGAGTTGAAAAGCAAAAAACAGCCTTCTTTTATTTGTAGTTGATTTATCTCTTAATGTTCCTGTATGTAACTTACTGACTTCCCTCTTTAGCTCAATTCACGGGAATTAGAACACATGTTCTCAACCCCGTAAAATTAGCATTTTTCTTGAAAAATTTTAAAAAAGACAACGAGCTTTGCATTCACGCTAAGATCAATTTTCTTGTTGAAAGTAAAGTGGACACTCACCCCTATCATCCATAGATTTCTATGAGATTTGTGTGCCTCAGGTATGTGCTTTGCCTTCAGTTTCCTTCTGATTCCGCGATACCACAGACCCATTGCTATCGGCTAACCATCCCTTCTATCTTCCCGCTTCTGAACCTTCCACCCTAGAGTTCCTACGTATGCCGAACTTACAATGAAAAAGAGACGCATTTCTTCGCCTCTAACTATCTTCCCAAAAGCTGACTATCCTTTTTTATAAACGTAGCCCTCGATTTATTGTTTCAATTATGCCCTAACACCTTTTCTTTCGCTACAGGAAGATCTTTTTATTTAAAGACTGTTGGTGTAAAACATAAAGTTAGGTTTCCGGATGAAGAAGGAAAATTTCCTAAAGAAGAGTAACAAAAAAACAGAGTTAATCCTAGGAAATAGGAAAACTAACTCTGTTTTTATACTATAAATCTTGAAGTTCATTCACCGTGATAAACGTATAACCCTCCTTTGAAAGTTCCTGTAGTATACCTTCAATTGTTTGGAGCGCTTTGCCCGTTTTATCATACATTGGATGCAGCAAGATAATCGAACCAGGTTCAATATTCTCTGTCACATATTTTACTTTGTCAGAAACCGTTGTGTAAAAAGTATCTGGCTCAAGGTTCCAAGTTATAGTTTCTCTTTTATGTTTATTTAAGTAATAAGGCAACCCTATCAACTTTTTCCCATTAGGTGGCCGAACATCAATTTCACCTTTGTATCCTGTATTTTCAATCAATTGATCGGTCTTTTCTATTTCATCTTTGTAGTAAGCGGGTGTTTTGAAAATCATCCGATTATGCGAATAGGTATGATTCCCAATTTGATGTCCTTCTTCTGCAATTTTTCTTGCTTCCTCTGGAAATTTTTCTATTTCTGTACCTATGAGAAAAAAGGTAGCTTTAGCATTGTACTCTTCTAATAGCGACAATATTTGATTTGTGTTATCTGCCGGACCATCATCAAAAGTTAAAGCAACCACTTTTTGATTCGTCTCTACTTGTTTGGTTAAGCCCCCAAATAACTGATACGTCCTAGAATTTATTAATTTATAAGTGCCTAGTAGGAGAAGGAAAACGAACAGAATCCCTATCCCAATCAATACCAACTTCTTTTTCACAGCAATCCTCTTTCCATACAGGAGTTTTAAATACAGTTTACCATTTTATTAGCGTTAGTCCTTCCAAATCGAAAGCAACAGCCAAAAATAGTCTGTATTCTTGTCCTCGTCAAAATCCAACTTAGAAAGTCCACCTGAATACTGTTCTTCTTCCTATTCTAGGTCTTTTCTTACTTAGCTTTGTTAGGGCTACCGATTTTAAATACCAGCATTGTTAAGCGCTGTGGAGCGTATTTGCCGAATAGGAATAAAACACGTAGATAAAAAAAGAATCGTAGCTATCAAAAAAGCGCAAGTTATCAATGTTGCTAAAATTGATTTCTTGTGCTTTTTAAGGTTTTAACTTGTTATATCTGCCTCTTTGTTTATGTAGCTAACAAGAGCCTTATTGTATTATACGTGTGCCTGCATTTCCTTCTAATGCAGCAACCGCTTGATCCAACGAACAAATAATTGCTTCTTTACCTAATTTCGCAAATTCGATAGCTGCTTGCATCTTTGGTAACATACTACCTGGTGGAAATTGTCCTTCTGCAACATATTGTTCAGCTTCTTTTATTGTAATTTGGCGTAATTTTTGTTCATTTTCTTTACCAAAATTTATATATACATTTGGTACATCTGTTAGCATCATGAAAACTTCCGCATTTACCTGTTGTGCAAGCTTTAATCCTGAACGGTCTTTATCAATTACCGCTTCAATACCCTGTAATTGTCCATTATCTTCCCGATATACAGGTATACCACCACCCCCAGATGAAATAACAATCGTATCATCGATTAAACGTTTTATTTCGTCTATACCATGAATCACTTGTGGTTCTGGTGAAGGTACAACTCGTCTGTATCCACGCCCCGCATCTTCTAACATCGTATAGCCTTGTTCTTCTAAACGTTTCGCTTCTTCTTCCGAGAAAAATACACCAATTGGTTTAGTTGGATTTTCAAATGCTTGATCCTCTTTATCGACTTCAACCATTGTTAACAATGTAACCACATTTGCATGAATGTCTCGTTCTTGAATATGGTTTTTTAAAGCTGTTTCCATCATATAACCAATGAAACCTTGTGATTCTGCGTTACAAACATGGATTGGTAGTGGTTCGACTACATGTTTAGCAGCTTCGTTTTGGGCAATGATATTTCCCACTTGCGGGCCATTGCCGTGTGTAATGACAATTTTATGCCCCTCTTCCTTCATTTCTATCATATGACGAGTTGCAGACACTACATTTTTGAATTGATTATCATAAGTTGCTTTTTGTTGCGGCTGTAAAATTGCATTACCGCCCAATGCAATAACTACACTCTTTCCCATTTCCTTCACTCCTTAATTAACGACATGTAAATGCCATATAACGTATCCATCCCAGATGAAGAGCCAACTTCTATAAGACTTTTCATGCTTTCTAAGGATGGATCATGCTGTAATGCTGTAATCTTCGAACTAAATACACCATCTAAAGCACATGTTAAAAAGCGCTTACTGACAATGGTCGTTAAAGGTTCCTTGATTAAAGCTTTTAAAGTTTCAAGATGTTTATGTTCGATAAAATTATTTAAAAAATGCCCGTACAATATGCCGACCAGTATATCGTCACCAGTTGGTGTTAAACCTTGTCCACGTCCAATAAAATAACGGAATATCTTCTCAAGATTTTGGGTTGGATCATGTAATCTATCGATCAAAGCCAACACACGTGCTCGTTCAAAATCTGTTGATTCATAGGATGTAAATGAAATGTATTCGAAATTTTCTTTTAGTCTATTGATATTTGCATGATCAAAATCCATATATAACGGTAGTATTTTTACATTAAACACCAATTCAAAACAGTTATGAAAGAGTCGATTAGTGTGAAATGTTAATGTATCGCCTACTCTTATATAGGACTTTATCGTTTGTTTAGTTTGACGATCAAGCAAGATGCCGAATGGAAATGTCCCATTTTCGTCGGTACCAGCAAATATCAATTCACCATTTCGATCAACCATATTCAAACCTTTTTCAAAAATACTGTGCACGGTAAAGGTGTTTCCTTCATTCAATAATTCAAGTGCGATTGGACCAACCGCACTTGCTTGTAAAATCATCCTTTAAAACCTAGCTTTTCAGCATAGGCTGTGATGGCTTTCTCAAAACATTCGATTGGCGGGTGTACTGTACCGGCACCAATTTGTCCATAACCCGCAATTTTGTGGGCAATCCCTGTATTGATGACAGGTGTTATTCCTGTTTCAACAACTTTCCGTGCATCGATCCCTAAACATGCGCCTTTGAAGTCCCATGTTGGAATAACATAGTTCGGGTTTTCGCCGATACAAATTTCAGTCATTTGATTACTTATTTCAAGCGCATCATTAAATCCTCCTGTACCAACGAAGCGGGTAACTGCAGGTGCCGCAATCATCGCCATACCGCCAACACCGATTGTTTCTGTAATAGCTGAATCGCCAATATCTGTGTTGGCATCTTCTGCTGAATAACCAGTGAAGTATAATCCTTGTGGGGTATTAACAGGACCAGTAAACCATTCGTCTCCCATACCCGCAATACGGATACCAAAGTTTTCACCGTTACGGCACATTGCGGTAACAACTGTACCGTGTTCGATAGTACGTGCTGCATCCATCATTGCTTTACCAGTCGCCATAGCAATATTTAAGAAAAATTGGTCTGTGTCAGCTAAAAATTGGATTACTTCTGTACGTTGTTCTTTTTCAACGTCTTCTAATGATGCAATGACTGGAGATAGTTCTTTTAAAAATGCAAGTGAAGCTGCAATATTACGCTGGTGGAACTCATCACCCATTGCAATAGCTTTTGCAATCAATACGTTGACATTCAAGCCTTCATCAAATGTTTTTAATGCTTCACTTAATACAGGACCTAACACATCTTTCATCCAGTGTAAACGATTGATGACTTGCTCATTGTAGGCGCCAAAGCGTAAAACTGCTCCAATGCCTTCGTTCATTTGACAGTACGCTTCATTACCACTTTCTTTGTTTACAACAACGAGTACTGGCATGTTAGGTGAAGTGATACCACCCATTGGTCCAACAGCATTCACATGGTGACATGGAATGAATGTGATCTTTTCGCTTTCAAGTAATTCACGTGCATTCTTTTCGTCTTCTGCCCATCCTTCAAAAAGGATTGCTCCAACACAGGAACCTTGCATAGGATCTGTCATATTTTCATATTTAATGGGAGGCCCAGCGTGCAATAACACATAATCTTCCAATTCGGGAATCACAGATTTCGCAGGTACAACATCCGTTAAGAATGGTGCTGCTGCTATGATCTTCTGGATAACGGCTTCGTTCGCTTCATTTATTGTATTGTAACCCATTAGATTGTACCTCCTTCATAATAGTTTAAGAATTGAAGTACTTTCATTAACTTCTCATCGCCACCAGCAATTGGACGCCAGTTAAATTGAACACACTCAGAGCCACTGTTTTGAAGAGCTTCCGTAAAGCTTTTTAGCCCAATATTGATGACACTTGGTTTCATATTAATGAAGGACATAATTTTCTCATCGACTGCCAAGTTTTCTTCTGTATAATCAAATTTTTGTACATCAACGATTGGTTGTTCCACTGTACCGCCTACAAGTTGGATAGCTGTGCGAACCATTTGATCGTTTGTCTTACAAATAATTGCACCACTCTCTTTTAAAATCTCAATTTGTTTATCATAACCTTGGATGTCCTGTGCTGTACCAACAACCGTTGCAAGTACTGCAAGTTGACGACCATCTTGACGTGCACTGTCCAAAATACGCTTGATTGTTGGTGCTAGTTCACTAGCCATATCTTCATGACCGCCGTTACCAATCACGTTATCAATCATAATGACTGCTATTCCAGGGTCGTCCATAGATTTTTCAAGCATTTCGATACGTTTTTCAGGATCAATCATCGGGTGTGGTTTACCTTTTGTATATACATCATCACCTAAATCAATGATTTCATGATTGTTTGTTTTTAAAACATAGCTAACGCTTTTCTCTTCAGTCATTGTATCTTTGAAAGCATCTCTCACTAGCATCGCTGCTTCAGATGCTAATGTACCGCCTGAATAATAACCTTTAATACCAACTTGTGATTCTTTTAATACTACGTTTACATCAGCTGTTGTCGGTTCAAAATTTGGTTTGTCACCATTTGATAATTGGACAGCTACAACCGCTGCTTCTTCAAGTGTATAAGCATGATAGATGTTCTCTTCTTGGTAAGAAGGTTTGTCACCTAAAAATAACGTTACAACTGGTTTGTCAATATTTCTTAATAGGTTTAATACTTTGCGCTGTACTTCCTCTGCAGGTGGTTTAGAGATCACGGTAATGACTTTTACTTTCGGATCTTGGTTTAACGCTTTGATGCTATCTAACATCGTGATCGCACCAACTTCTGTCGATAAATCACGTCCACCTGTACCAAGTGCGTTTGTCACACCTTTACCATAACGGTCAATAATTGTTGTTACTTCTTGGATCCCTGTACCTGATGCACCAACAATACCAATATCGCCTTCGTTTACATTATTGGTAAAGGCAAGAGGTACGCCGTGAATAAGTGCAGTACCACAGTCTGGACCCATCACTAATAACCCTTTTTCATGCGCTTTTTGTTTCAATTTCACTTCGTCTTCTTTAGAAACATTGTCACTGAACATGAACACATGTAAGCCTTCGTTCAATGCGTTTTCCGCTTCCATCGCTGCATATTGACCAGGAATTGAAATCAATGCTAAGTTCGGATTGTTCGCAAGCTCCATTGTACGTTTCCAGTTGTGAGCTTCTTGACCTTTAGACGTATTTTGTGAATCTGAATCACCTTTTAAAGCGATTTCTACTTCTTCTTTCACTTCGTCTACTTTTTCTTCTTGGTCTGTATCTACAACGATAACGATATCATTTGGCTTTGCTTTTTCTAATTCATCCGTGCCTAAGCCAGAAGATTTAAAAATGTCTTTGTTCGCTGGTGTTCCCATCATGATCGATACTTTGTTTACACCATCAATTGCAGACAACTTGTTGGATAAAAGCATTAACACGATGGAGTCTTTATAAGTGTTTTCTTTTATAATTGTGTATAACATGATGATCCTCCAATTTATTATTCTGCAAATCTATTTTTTCCGTGATAACGATCGTAATGAACATCGTCTGACACAAGGTAGTTGTAAATGTCGTCTACGATTTCAATACCATCCTTATCATATTCCTCACTTCTTAATAAACCGCGTTCACCTGGGTAATAAATCTCTCCATAACCCTCTGCCGCTGGCTGTGTTTTTAATTCATTGAGCATTGTTGTAATTTGTAGTTTGAAAGCATCTAAATCTGTGAAATAGGCAGGGTTAATCACGATATGAAGTTGACCTAAATCACGCCCTTTTGTTAAGTCCTGATACATGGAAGACACATGTATACCGTGTGGGACTCCAAGAAGACTACCTGATAAAATATCCACCATCATCATTAATCCATACCCTTTTGGACCTGAAATCGGTAAGAGTGCATGAACATCTCTTGCATTCGTAGTTGGTGCACCAGTTGCATCTACTGCCCATGTATCTGGAATTGATTCATTTTTACTTCTTGCGTCTAAGATTTTGCCCCATGCTTGGACAGTTGTCGCCATATCGAATGTGATGATACGATCATCAGCGGATGGTGCACTAAAGGCAATTGGATTTGTTCCAAAGTAAGGCTCAGTTCCTCCAAATGGCACGACCATTGGATCTGATTGACACATACTTAAGGCAACCATATCTTGCTCCGCCGCCATTTCAACAAAGTAACCTAATGCACCACTATGCGAAATATGTTTCATACCAACAACGGCAATACCCGATTTTTTTGCCATTTCAATTGCTTTTTCCATCGCTTGTTTTGCAACTTGGTGACCTGGACCATTATCTCCATTAAAGACCGCAGATGCTGGACCTGTTTGTTCAAATGTATAGTTTGGATTTGCTGTAATACCACCTTTTGCAATGCGTTCAGAATAGTATTCAACACGTACGGCACCATGGGAGTGAATGCCTCTATGATCGGCGTATGTTAATACATCTGCAACATCATGTGCCGCTCCTTCATTTAATCCCGCTTTCATAAACTTTTGTTTCATTAAATTAAATAGTTCTTCTCTAGATACACGCATCTTGTTTACTCCTCATATAATTATTATTTTGTGTCAGATTCTAAATGATTTAGAATGTATTTTTGAATTTCTTTTGTAACTAAGATGCCTAATTTATCTTTAGATAACTATCGGAGATAATATACTCACTTTTATAAATCAATATCTCTGTTTGCATCTTTAGAATAAATGTATGAGAATGGTTCATCTAAACCGATTGCATAGGTTGCTTGCGGTACATAAGCACCCATAAAGATATAGTCACCTTTATCAACTGGCATCCATTCGTTGTCTAAGTTGTACATGCCTCGTCCACTTAAAACATAAGCGCCGTGTTCTTGAACGTGTGTTTCAATGTAACCATGTGAAGCACCTGGTTTGAACGAAAGAATATGAATGTTCATGTCATATCCAATTTCTTTTGGTAATAAGTCTTGAATTAATACTTCTTTCATACCTTCATATGCCTCTTGTTCAATGTCGTTCACATTACCTGTAACGATTTCTGGTGTATACCCTTTAAGAGGTTGTCCTTTAAGAGGTTGATAACGTTTTTTGTATAAGAATAAGCGGCTATCTTCACCGTTATTATTATTTTCAAACGTCAACTGTAAGTGTGGGGGTACATATAAATACCCACCTTCTGTTAATTCGTATCTTTTACCGTCTGCAAAAGCATTGATTTTGCCATAAACAACGTATACAAATGATTGAATACCATCACCAGCGAAACCAGCTTTGTTTCCGCCTTGGTTTTTTACTGTTACTAAATAATCTACAAATCTTGCACCTAAACGTGGGGATCCTAAGATTGTTACGTCACAATCTTTAAAGCCAGGTACAACATTATTAACTAGGCCGTCTGGTGTGATTACCGCGTAATTGTCTTTTTTAATGATAGAACGTGTTTCTAATAAACCTTCTCTGTATCCTTGAACTTGATTTAAGTAACCCATAAGTATCTGGCTCCTTTTTCATTATTTTTATTCTTTATATGCTAGTTCATAAAGTACACCGCTTAATACTTCAATACCTTTAACAAGATCTTCTATCTTCGTCTCTTCACTAATGTTGTGACTAATTCCACCAATAGAAGGTACAAACAACATTGCCGTTGGAACATATTGTGCAAAGATTTGTGAGTCATGTCCTGCACCAGATGGCATCACTTTATATTGATCACCTACATTATTCTTTGCTGCTTGTTCAATGATTTGAACGATTTCTTTGTCCATCAATGTTGGTGCCTCATCCATCCATAAATTAATATCATATGTCATGCTATTTGCTTCAGCGACTAATTTAATTTTGTCTTCGATTTCTGCTGCAAAATCATTTAATAGTTGCTGATCAATATGACGACAATCGATTGAGAACGTAATTTCGCCGGGAACTACATTTACTGTGTTCGGTACAAGTGTGACATGACCGAACGTTAACACAAGTGGTTCCCCAATTTCTCTAGCACGTTTTGTTAAGTCCGAGACAATTTCACTATAGGCAACAACTGTATCACGACGTAATGACATGGGCGTAGTACCAGCGTGGTTTGCTTCACCTTTTAAGTTGATCGTGAAGCGTTTTTGACCGACGATTCCATTGACAACACCGATTGTTTTATTTTCTGTCTCTAACACTTTACCTTGTTCAATATGAATTTCAACAAATGCTTTGATGTCATTACGAACGTCAGTCGTTTTCCGATAATTAAAACCTGATTTACACATCGCATCTTCGAACTTAATACCCTCAGCATCTTCAATTGTGTCAACATCCGATTTTTTAGCTAAGTTAAAGAAGTTTTTGCTACCCCAAAATGTGTAAGGGAATCGACTACCTTCTTCTTCTGCAAGCGATAATACTTCTAATGATCGTAGTGGTTGACCATATTTTTCTTTTAAATATTTCACAGCAACAAGTGCAGATAAGATACCGAATTGACCATCCAGATGCCCACCTTCAACAACTGTGTCGATGTGTGATCCTGTCAAAATGGTTTCTTTTGGATATTTACTTCCAACAAGACGCCCAGATAAGTTCCCGATGTCGTCAAAGCTTGCTTCTAATCCTTCTTCTTTGAATGTTTTTTCCAGCTCACGAACTGCATCATTCCATTCTTGAGAATATAAAAGGCGTGTAATTCCACCTTGTTCTAAGCCACCAAAACCTGTGAATTTCTTATCTAAAGCTTCAAACGTTAATTGAATATCCATTACTCTTTCACTCCTTCCTCTAATACACTTTTATTATAGGACCTTACTCACAACCATTCATTGACAGAACAAACAATTATGGAAGCTCTTTTTATGCACTATCAACAAATACATGTTTGATAAAGATTCAAAAGCTAGATCAGAGGTAAACGCTGAGCACGAAAAATGAATACAGTTAGCTATCAATTACGTATAGGCTACTAAGTAGTCGTACGTACGGAGCAAGTTCCAGCTTTTTTTATACGACTCCATCAGCATTCAAAAAATAGCCGAAGGAATCGAATTTATCTTGATTAAAAAAAATACCGCATAGTAAATCAATGTAAAAACTCTGATTTACCATACGGTATAGTTCATTTTTTAATTATTATAAGATAAATGATAAGCCAAATGTCATGATACATATGAGAAGTAGCAAACCTAAGCTGTACCGTAATGTATATTGGAAGATTTTTGACTCGTTCCCAGTCTCATTAACGGCTGCTGCTGCAATAGCGATAGATTGTGGTGAAATCAATTTTGCCACGCTACCTCCAGCTGTATTGGCTGCCATTAACAAAGATGGTGATATACCGACTTGCGTCCCAGTAACCACCTGTAAGCTACCAAATAACGCGTTATTATTAACAACAGATCCAGTGAGAAAGACACCAATCCATCCTAATACTGGACTTACAAATGGAAAGAAGTCACCCGTTTTTGCAAGTGCAAGTCCCAAAGAAGTACTAAGTCCCGAGAAGTCCGAGAGATTTGCAAAAGCCATTACAAGAACGATCGTAAAAATTGGTAACCACAATTCTTTAATGGTACCACCGAGCAAATTAACGGTTTGATTTATGTTTAACACAGGAAATAGAATACTTGTTAAAATAATTGTCACTAGAATCGCTGTTCCCGTTGCTGAAACAAAGTTAAGATTTAAGATTGCTGGCATAGGTATTTCTTCGGTTACTATTGGCGGTGTACGCATGACTTGATCATGTAATCCTGGGATTTTCAAGGCTACGTTTGTAAAATCAAGTGCACCATCTGCTGCAAATAAATTTTTAAATGTAGGGAGGCTCCAAATGGCTATAACACCAGTGAGTAAATAAAATGGTGACCATGCTACCATGATTTCTTTCATAGAGTAGTTTTTTAAATTTCCTGTTGCTTCTACACCAGGCTCATGATAAATCGTTTTAGGCTGCCATCTTCTTAAGAATAATGCCAAAATTATCATACTAGCTAAAGAAGGGATAATATTCGCAAGCTCCGGCCCGATAACAGTAATCGTTAGTAATTGAAGCCCCGAAAATGCGCCACTGACGATTAAAATTGCTGGGAATATTTCTTTTATTCCTTTGAACCCATCTAGAATAAAGATGAGGATAAACGGAACGAGAAATGAAATCAACGGTAACATAAATGCTGTCATTCTAGAAAGATCTAAAATTTCCATACCACCTACTTGAGCACCTGTAATAACTGGAATTCCAACTGTACCGAATGCACCTGTAGAGGCATTAGCGATTAGGCAAAGTCCAGCAGCTTTAATTGGTTTAAAACCAAGAGTCACAAGTAATGCTGCACAAATAGCGATTGGGACACCTAATCCTGCTGCGCCTTCTAAGAAAGCATTAAAGCAAAAGCCAATTAGCAATAATTGAAGACGTTGATCCTCGGTAATACTAGCAATACTACCACGTACTGTTTCAAATTTTCCGGCTTTAACTGAAATCTTGTACAACCAAACAGCCATAATAACGATATAACCGATTGGCCATAGCGCTTTGCCTGTACCGAGAAGAATTGCCCCTAAGGCTTTCGTAATGGGCATTCCGAAGAATCCGACGGTAATGATAAGGGTAAAGCCTAATGTTAATGCTGCAGCATAAACCCCTTTTAATTTAAAGGCTGTTAAACTTAGTAGAAATAGAAGAATGGGAAGGAAGGCTATGATGCCACTCATTATTTCGTTTCCAAGTGGATCGTATTGTTGAAACCACATCGTTGTCACTTCTTTCTAAGTAGTTTATTTCTATAAAATTTGAATTGAGCTAAACTAACTTGATTGTAGATATCCATGCATGCTTATACACGATAGACGAGTTTTTTCTGTTCTTCTCGTTCATACATCGCAATTCCATAAGCTATCGCTCCTTTTTTCAGAATAATAGGTTAAGAAACATTATATACTTATAAAGATATTATCAAGGTCCTCTACGTTATTTACGGTGCTCCGCTACAAGTATACTTAAAGCGAAACAGGACCTATTTTCTACTACTCTAAAGAATAAGTTCTTTAGCGCCATGTTCACAATCGATATAAACATGAATAGTTTTTTAAAAGATTTAAAAGTATTCTCCCAGAATGTAGCAAGTGTTGTTCCACGTCCAATGGCATGATGTAGAAAGTCTACTTCATTCAATATCGCGCTTATTTGGATAAATCCACGGCTAATTATCCATTGCTTGAGAGATAAATCGACCTACTTTCTCATCTTCAATTCCTTTATCTTTGTCATAGATTTCAACACCGCGAAGGATTGTTTTCACTATCTGTGCACCGATTTTGCGCCCAACATAAGGACTAATTTTGTGTCGGTATGCTAAGTCCTCGGCTTTCAATTCATAAGGTGCATCTTTTTTAATAAATACGAAGTCTGCATCTTTCCCTACTGTGATGCTACCTTTTTGTTCTAGATTAAAACGTCTCGCAGGGTTTGTAGCAATAATCGCTGCAAATTGAGCTAATGGCATGTTTCGTTTTTGTACACCTTCATCGAATAATACGTCTACGTTATTTTGTACACCTGCGATACCCCCCCAAGCCTCAAAGGCATTGTTCTTATCTTTCAAGTCTGGTGTACATGGTGAATGATCTGATGTTACGAATGAAATATCCCCATTAAGTACACGATTCCACATACCTTCCAAACGAGATTGTTCACGGATTGGCGGCGAACATTTTACAACTGGACCGATAGTATCTAATTCTTCTTTATAGAAATATAGATAGTGTGTACATGTTTCGCATGTAATATCGACACCTTCTTGCTGCGCTTTCACAATTTCATCTATACCTTCCTCACAAGCTACATGAACGATGTGCACGCGACAACCGGTTTCTTTAGCAAATAGGATTATTTTTCGAATTGGTTCCACTTCTGTAAATACAGGTCGTGAATCTACATAAGCACGTAATGATGTTGCGCCATTTTTATATGCTAATTCGCCTAATCTATCAGTAATTTCAGCATTTTCAGCGTGAATAGATAAGATTTTACCTGTCTTCGCAATTTGTTTCATACCTTCATAAAGTGCATAGTCATCCACGTTCATGAAATCACCTTCTATAGAACGGTCACCACAAGTCGCTACAAAACATTTATAGGCAACGACACCATTGTTATCTAATTCTTGAATACCACCGTCTAAGTTAAATGGCACTAATCCACCATAGCTGGCAACATCTACGGATAATTTCCCTTCTCCAGCTTTAAATTTTTCTTTAATAGATGGGCCATTAATTGTTGCGGGTACTTGGTTTAATGGCATTTCGATAATTGTTGTTACCCCACCTTTTGCACAGGCCCGTGTACCTGTATCATAACCTTCCCATTCATCACGATAGCCTCCTCCTGGTTCCGTGATATGTACGTGTGCATCTACCATGCCTGGAGATACGATCAAGCCTTGTGCATCAATAATTTGTGCATCTTCACCTAAATCTTTACCAATTGCGGCGATTTTACCATTTTTTATACCTATTTCGACTTCTTGCTCACCATTCTCTAGAATAACTAATCCATTTTTGATAATTAAATCGAATTGCATGAGAATCATCCTCCTCTATTTTTTTAAAACGTTTAATAATAACAGTAAAATACCTGCTGTGAAAAATCCGATAAACCATGAAAAGTCCAAAATGATGTGGAACCTCGGTATAAAACCTAATAGGGATATGAATACTCCAACGATTGTTGCAATATAAGCTTGTATATTGATTCTCACTTTTGGTCGTTCGTTGCTATTACTATCAAAATATAATTCATCGATATTGATCCTACACTTTGAAATGAAGTAGAACTTTACAATCATCACACCCGCAACTGGACCAAGAATGGCGCCGATCATATTTAAAAACATGAAGATACTATCACTATTCTCCATCATCTTCCATGGCATAGTGATAATACTTGCAATCGATGCAATCCATACGCCACGCCG
The DNA here is from genome assembly GCF_044762845.1 of Lysinibacillus sp. NPDC096382. NCBI lineage: Bacteria > Bacillati > Bacillota > Bacilli > Caryophanales > Bacillaceae > Lysinibacillus > Lysinibacillus sp. NPDC096382. The sequence goes on along the minus strand of NZ_JBIWFC010000002.1, from coordinate 148,619 downwards.
ATAATTAATATACTTTGGAAATAACGCACTTATTTGATAGGCTGCTGGAATAATATTACTTGTTGCATTTGTAGAAATTGTTGTCATAAGAAGTACACCTGTAGCAAAGAAGATGGCCCATACACTATCCCATTGATTGATAATATTCAGTATATTCCACTCTTGTTGACCAAAATAAATGGACCCACCAATTAAAATTGTTACACTTGAAAATGCAAACAAAATATGTGCAACAACAATTCCAGAAACTTGTCCGAAAATTTGTGTTCTTGTTGATTTCGCATTTTGTGTAAAATCAGAAACGCTTGCCCCTGGAGCAGCCCAAACACCAAGTAATGAGTTAAACACTAAGATAAACGCTAAAATGGTTTGATATAAAATACTACCTTCCGAACTCAGTTCATAGCTCAAAATTTTATTGAGTCCACCACCAGCTTTAATGCCCCAGATTGCCATACCACCAAAAACTATATAAATCATTGGGTTTAAAATAGCAGTAAATTTATTTAAGGTTCCGCCGCCGCCAATACCAATGGCAAAGTTAATTACCCAGAATAACAAGAAAGCAATTAATCCTGGAATAGTAATACCTAAAATTGTAGTACCATCTCCAATGTCATTGAATCCCGGAAAAATTTTATTCATTAGAATCAATAAAGCTTGTGAACCAGCAAATGTTTGTAAACCAAACCAAGCAATGCCGGCTACAACACCACGTAATACACCTGGTAATTTAGCACCTATATCACCATATGTATGCCTTAAGTGCATGGCGAATGGGATACCATATTTTGAGCCTGCGTAACCGTTTACAACAAGTAGGAAGGCAATTAAAAATGAGCTTATAACAAGTGATAACATCACTTGAAATGGTGATAAGCCTAATAATAAGAAGCCACCGACAGCTGTATAATTAGGAATGTTATGCACTGCCCCCATCCACAGCGTAAAAAAGTTAAATGCGGATGAATTTCTTTGTTCAAGCAACTTTGGCATGATATCCTTGTTGTAACCGCGCTTTTCAAAAAATGAAGGATTTCGTTGGATATCCTGACCTTGTTTTAGCATAATGATTCTCCTTTATTATTAATAAAGGATTATACGTATAATAACCTTCAAAAATAGTATACAATCAGTGTGATAGGTTATCTTTGTAACATCATACATATTTAATTTTTATTTTGGCTTTTTCAAACAAAGATTAGGAGAGAGTTCTTATGACAACATTAAAAGAAATAATGTCTGTACAACAATTTTCAGATTTAACATTGTTAAATGATGAAGGCAATTTAGAGAGAGTGGTAGAAATGGTCGATATTACAGAGACACCTGATATCAAAGATTTTACTGCACAACACTCATTTATCGTAACAACTGGTATGTGTTATCAGGACAATCAATCTGGATTAATCGATCTCATTAGAGAATTAAATGATATACAAGTTGCAGGCATAGGTATCAAGCTTTCCCGATTTTTAAAAAAATTAGATGATGAAGTCATAGAATTCGCAAATGAATTAAAATTCCCAGTTATTAGCATTCCTGATAGTTGGAATCTAGGATCGATTACTCATCACATCTCGTCATATATTTTAGATGAAGAAACTGAAAAATTATATTTTGCATTAGATATCCAACAAGAATTAAATACAATGCTTATGAGAGGGTTAAGTTTGGAAATGATGATTGAACGGATGAGTAGACTCCTCAGAGTTCCAGTGATGCTATTAAATCCTCTTTATCAAATTAAATCAATGAGCCATCACTTCAATCAACACCCTGAAAATGTTCAAAAAAATCTTAATTATTTTAAAAGATGTTTAAATTCCAAGCATATTACGCCTAATAATAGAGAAGCTTTCCAGGAAGAACATATAATATTTGAGGTTCCTGCATTTAAATATTTTCCTTATTATCTTATGGTTTCAAACGTCAATACGCTCAATTATCCATTTAGTTTGCTAGCCATAGAACAGGCAGTAAATACTCTCAGTCTTGCAATCTATAAAAATAGTAAAATTAAGGAAGCGGAACAACAGGATGTGGACCGATTTTTTGAATCACTCATGTCTGAACACCCTGATAACCTTATTTCTGTCAAGCAGCACCCTGAGTTTTTAAAAAAGCATCATATCCAACCATCAAATTACTATCAGGTGATAATTTGTGCGATCGATAAAGAACAAGATGTAGAAAATAATATCTATTTGAATGAGCGGTATCAAATGACTTATGAATGGCTAACGCATAAGTTGATTGACATTGACCCCACTATCAGTATATATACGTCTCCAGGTAAGCATCGCTTTACGATACTTTTACAAACGAGACATCAATATTACTTAGATTACTGCAAATATCTCAATAAAGAGTATCAAAAGTTTTTTAATAATTCACTATCGTTTGGTATTGGTAATGAAGTCTCTGAATTCTCACAGTTACCACTATCTTATTTCGAAGCAAATGAAGCTTTTGATAATAAGTTTGAAAATGGTGAACTAGGATTTATAGAACTCTATAAATCCAAAAGTGTAGAAGAATTATTACAACTCATACCAGCCAACAAATTAAAACCGTTTATCACGTACACATTAGGTTCATTAGCCTATCCGAAAACAACGAAGGAAAAAGAACTAAAACATACTTTAAAAGTATATTTGGCGAACCATTGCGACCTCACAAAGACTTCAGAAGATATCTTTATTCATCGTAATACAGTAAAATATCGTATTAAAAAATGCGAAGAAATTTTAGGTCAGTCTGTCGAAGCTTCTGAAGCATCCTTGGATATTAGATTAGCTTTATTTGCATCAGAAAAAATTACATTTTAAAAAATCCCGCTAAAAAGCTATTTTGAATGCTTTTTAGCGGGATTTTTTTAGTGAAGAAAATGGAAATGTATTCTATTACCTATCACAGTTAAAAATAGGAAAATATTCTTGATTTAAATATATAAAAAAAGCAGACCATCAGTGGAAGATGTAGAAAATCTCCACTGATGGAAGCGTTGCTTTATTCTTGAGTTACAGGAGTTAGGGGCTGTTTTTTTTCGCTTAACATAACTACAATGAAAAATAATATCGCTGCTGCTGCAAGAAGTATTGCTGCAATATAGAATGCTAATACCTTCGAGCCAGTAATGTCACCAATATAACCAGTAAGCGTTGGCGCAACAACCGATGAAGTCATACCAAAGAAGTTAAAGAAACCTAATGCTTTAGCAATTGTATTTGATGATACTGAATCAGTTACATAGGTGATTAATACTGGATCAATTGCAAGTTTGCCTAGTAAACCATATAAGATTAGTGCAACATAAAGTACTGTTGGGTTAGGTGAAAATACTGTTAGACTAATTGTTAGCGCTGCACCAATTAACAAGAAGAAAATTAATTTCAGACGCATATGTGCATTTTTATCAATATATTTAGAAAATATTAATGCACCCGGTACTGCTGAGATTGCGACTAAAGCAGCTACATAGCCTACTGAACCTTGTTCGAATCCTTTTTCTGTGACAAGGAATGACGGTAACCATGTTACAATCATGTAATAACCATAACATGTTGCAAAATAGACAAAATAGACAACTAATTGTTTTGGTGAGAATAAATTGATTTTAGAATCTGTACCTTGTGTTGTTTTCTTATCTTCTGTTATTTCTTCTGTAGCTAATTTTTTGTCTTGTTTAACAAATAAAGCAAACACAAATGTTACAGCTAAAATGAGGATTGCTATAATATATAGTAAGAAATTCCATTTAATTTCAAGACCACCTACTAATACAGATGAGCCTATTAGACCAATGACCATCCCTAACGCTGAACCACTGTTTATGATCGCATTAGAAAAACTTTTCTTATCTTTTGGCATATATTTAGCTGATAAGGAGAAAGCTGCACCATAGTATGAGCCAGTCGAAAGACCTGCCAATAAGGCGCCGATGTACACTTGCGTGATTGACGAGCTTGTTCCAATGACGAATGCTGCTAATGAGAAAATGATGAATGCAGGGATTAATACTCGTTTTTGACCAAATTTATCAACGAGTATTCCTGATGGAATTTGCATACCTGTATAGGCAAAGAAATAAATTGAAGCAATAAGTCCTACTTGAGTATCGCTTATATTCCCTAGCGATTCTTGAATTTGTGGATATATTGGCGTAAGTATTGTACGATAAATCCAAATAACTACCCAACCTAAACACAGTGCAACAATTATTTTTTTGTAATAATTCGGGTCATTTTTAACTGTTTGTCCCATAATACGACACTCCCATTTTTCGTTTTTTTTACTTATGTAGTGCTTAATTTAATTTTAGGTTATGAGTACGTAAATAACATTGTTCATTTTTAACAAAAACAGAACCAACATTGCACATTTTAGACAAAAAACTTATGCTTGAAATTTTTATGAAAGTATGACTTATGGTATTCTCACTTGCCGATTTTTGCGTAGTTCTTTTGTACCTTCGGAAACTCTTCGAACAGTAAGGAAGGCTCAAGCAAACCAAAAAAAAGCCCGACTACCCTGTAGGTAATCAGACCGACCGCAATCTACTGTGCAACAGCTCTGCTTTGTAAAATAAAATTTTGCTGAGGTGTGACAATACTTAGTGATGGCACGAAAGATTCCTCCTTGTAGATATTGCATTTACAAGGAGGAATCTTTCTTTTTACTATGAAAACTAGCTAATCAACAGACGTACTATTTCAATTAATGATGATTATGCGGAATAAAGCCGATTGGTGTTGGACCCGCAATCCCTAACATCACAAAATCTTTATCAGAATTATTAGTCATTCCGTGCTTTTCACCAGCACGTGCAACAACAACATCTCCAGCTTTAATTTGAACCATTTCACCACACTCTGGATAAAAATCTGCTGTTCCTTCTACAACAATCCAAATATCATCAGCTTTCTCGTGCGAGTGAATTGGCAAATCTTGTCCTGGATGCATACACCAAACAGCTCCTACAGTATTAGGTGTTTCATAGAAAATATGTTTTGTCGCTTCTTCTTCTCTAAACTCTTGAATATCTGGCCAATGGAAAATACGATTTTTTAAATCTTTTCTTGCTATTTTTTTTAATGTCATTGTATTTTCTCCTTGTTTCAAATTTCCAAAAAACCTACATTATTTAGCGTTTAACAATATTTTGGCGTTTACCTTCTAAAAATGCTGTAGTGTTATCGAATGCAATTTTAGCACGCAGTTCCATCGCTTCATCCGTAAAGAAACCTACATGTGGTGTTAAAATTATATTTTTGGCGTGTAATAGTTTATAGTATCCAGGAATAGGCGGTTCCATATCAAATACGTCGATACCAGCTCCAGCAATTCGCCCTTCATTTAATGCATCCGCCAATGCATCATTATCAACAATTGGGCCTCGTGCACAGTTGATTAAAATGGCTGATTCCTTCATTAAATGTAATTTTTCTTTAGAAATTAAGCCTTTCGTGCTAGGTAGTAATGGAATATGTAATGACACAATATCTGATTGTGCTAATAACTCATCTAATTCCATATACTCGATACCTATATCTTTAGCTTCTGGATTAAAACTAGATTGATCTGAAGCGATTAAGTTTGCACCAAATGCTTTAAACAATCGAGCAGTCATTAAACCAATTTTACCTGTACCAATCAATCCAACTGTTTTACCTTTAATTTCACTACCTTGGAATGTCCCTGGGAAATTATCGGCACGAATTTCCCTATCACCCTTAGTAATGCGACGATACACGTCTAATACTAAGCCAATCGTTAATTCCGCAACCGCTTGATTCGCATATCCAGCTGCATTACATACCATAATATCTTGGTTTTTAGCTTGGGTGATACCTACATGATCAACACCTGTAAAGGCCACATTGATTAATTTTAACTTGTCATTTTGATCAATTACTTCTGTAGGATAAGGATTATTCGCAATCATAATAATATCTGCACCTTCACTACGACTTGCTAATTCTGCCCAATCAGACGTTTTCTCATTGTAATAAACAAATTCATGACCGCCCTGTTTGATTGGTTCCGCTAACTTTTCAATGATTGAATCTGGAACATTTAATGGTTCTAATAATTTTACTAACATACAATCCATTCCTCCTATTATGTCGATACGCCTGTTGATTAACTAGTGTCCATAGTTAGAAAGAGAGAATCACACTTCATTTGTTTTTGTATACTTCGCACAAAAAATCTAGTATTTACATTGATTTACACTCCTGTTTTTTCTTATTTTTCTTGCTATACGCTTAATCTGATTGTAGGATATGAGTAATTAAATAACATTGTTCACTTTTAACAAAAATACAAACGACATTACATATTTTTAACAAAAGCTTTCGTGCAAATTAAAAAATCAGCCCAAAAATTATCGGACTGATTCGTTACATTATCATCGTATATTTACCCACACATTGTTTTTTGTCTACCTTTTTAAGCAATCGATGCTCCTTAATTAAGGTCACTTTTTACACCTTTACCATAAAAACTCTATTCCACACTTTTTAGCGATTCAATCATATTTATTTTCGTCACTTTTCTTCTAAGAAGTAAGTTAGACACTATAGTCAGTAAGAACGCGACAATTATAGAGACTAAGATGATTAACATACTTAATTTATCTGGGATTTGTTGATGGGTGCTTGATAGAGCCTTTACGATAATTTTATAGACATAGCCACTGATTGGTAAAGCTACAATGACCGCAAATGTTGTTAGGATAATGTTTTCCAAAAATATTAATCTGTTTATTTTATTTTTTTGATAGCCTAATACTTTCAGTGTTGCCAGCTCACGATTCCTTTCATATATGTTGATGGAAGATATCGTATAGATGGCGCCAAAGGACAGTATGATGGCGCTTATGATAAACATGATAAATACAAAACTGTTTTGCTTCACAATATATTGTGCCGATTTTTTTAATTCATTCTTATCGGCAATTGTATCTACACTCCGATCTTTTTCAAAAAAATTACGAGCGCTCATAGCATCTGTAGCGTTATTTGTTTGAACTAAAAGCGAAGTTGGATTGTAGTCTATGTTAAAGCTCTTTAAGTACTCTGGTGTACTATAAAACGATGGATTCGAATACTGTGTAGAGATATTTAAAACCTTCATTTCTACAGAAGTATCTTTTAGCTCTGGCGCTGTAAACTTTATGTTGATACGATCCCCTTTAGAAATATGATATTTGTCAGCGTAAGATTTGGGGACAAGTACACCGTTATTTTCTAAAGCTATTCTATTGTCATTTTCGTCGAAGAAATGAACGAGATTGTTTTCTTGTTCAGTAACAACTAAATTGGCGCTTTCTTTTTCATTATCTTTTATGATTTCAATAGGAAGAGTGGCTAACAAATAACTAGTTTTAATTTCAGAAGGTAGTTTTACCGTCTTAAAATTTGTACCCATCGTATAATCGACTCTTAGATCATAAGCATAAACATCTTCAATTTGATCTGCTACTTTTAGCAAGGATGCTTGAGTACCGAAAGCAGTAATCAATAAAACGGTGCTTACAACAACACCAATTGAACTTGCTAAAGCTTTTTGTTTATTTAAAAATATATTTCTCAAAATGAGTTTATAACTGTAGGAAATACGGCTCCATAGACCTGGAATTCTTTCTATCAAGAGCTTTTTCATCTTCTTTGGCGGTTTAGGACGCATAGCCTGAGCTGCATGTTCCTTTAATATAGCTCTACCACTTAAGTAACATGACAGAACACCAAAGGCACTAGAGAAAATAATCGGTGGGATGATTGAAAATAAAGAGAGCGAGAATTTTATGTCAGGCAAAGAGTAGGCCCTTGCACAAGACGTAGTTACTAAAGGAATAAATACAAAAGCGGCAATTACACAACCTATAATTGAGCCTAGTATTCCTGCCAGCATAGGGTATCCCATATAGTGAAGCATAATGTTGCTGTTTTTTACACCTAAAGCCTTCATAATACCAACTTGATTCCTTTGCGAATCGATAATCCTCGACATGGCGAGAAATAGGATAATCGCTTCAATCAAAAAAAGTACTAAAGGTATAACTTTACTCATTAAGTTATTATTTTTAATCGTTTGATTGATTTTAGAATAGTTCAAAGTCCGTTCCTTATTTACTTGATCTAAATAGCTAAGTTGCTTGGACTGTTCTTCAATTGATTTGCCTAACTTTTCAATATCGTAACCTTCTGCAGCATCCACGATGATTTCATTAAAGTAAAAGCCATTTAAGATTTCGGGTAATGTTTCTTCAGCAATATAAGCGACTCCATATGCTTTATGGTCTTGAATTTCATTCTTTTTTGCGTGTTCAACATTCTCACCTAAGCCACTAATTGTAAAGTTAAAGCTGCTTTCATTCGCATTTATCGTGATTTGATCGCCGACACGATATTGATGTTCTTTTGCATAGTGAGAATCTAATAAAATCTCATCCTTTTTTAATGGGATACTACCTTCAGTTATAGTAGGTGTATTTATTTCATTGTTGTCTGGGATCGAATGAATTTTTAATGACGTTTTGTAATCTTCAAACGTTTGCGTACCATCAAAGGTATAACGTCCTTCGATTTTATTGATACCTTCAATTTTACTTAACCGAGTGACATCATTTTTAGAAAGCTGACTGTAATATACATGTAAATCGCTTAAATTATGTTTTTGAAAGTAATCCTTCGTATACGTATTAAGATTATTGCTGTAGGTTACTAGTCCCGCATAGAAAAAAGCACCTACTGCAATAACAATCACGACGGCGATAAATTGCCCCATAGACTGTTTGATGTCCCGCAATAATTTTAAAAGCAATTTCATGATTACCACTCAATCCCTTCAACACTTTGTTTTTCCTCATTTATCGTAACACTTTCGATCAGTCCGCTTTTTACTTTAATTATTTTGTCAGCCATAGGGGCAATGGCAGAATTATGTGTGACTAAAACAACACATTTCTTCGTTTCTCTATTTAAATCTTGCAGAAGCTTTAATACAGACTTGCCAGTTACATAATCCAAAGCGCCGGTTGGTTCATCACAGAGTAAAAGTAAGGGGTTTTTCGCAACAGCTCTAGCTATAGCTACTCTTTGTTGCTCTCCTCCAGAAAGCTGGGAAGGGAAATTTTTAATACGATCCGCTAATCCGACTTTATGTAAAATATCTTTAGCATCCAGATTGTTTTTACATACCTCAGTAGCGAACTCAACATTTTCAAGAGCGTTTAAATTCGGAATTAAGTTATAGAATTGAAAGACGAAACCCACTTTCTCACCACGATATTCCGTTAACTTTTTTTCGTTCAATCTTGTTATTTCTTGATTCCCAACAAAGACTTGACCTGAGGTAGCCGTATCCATACCGCCAAGAAGATTCAGAATCGTACTTTTACCCGCACCACTAGCCCCTAAAATAACGACGAATTCCCCCTCATTTATGGAAAAATCAACACCATTAAGGGCCTTAATTGGGACTTCTCCTATTTTGTATTCTTTCGTTACGTTTTTAAATTCGATTAGCTTTTTCATTTATTTCATCTCCTCAAATAATTTTTTATCAACGGCAAGTAACTCTAAAATAAACAACATTTGTCGTATATTTTAGAGTTACTTTTAGTTGTCTCTTTTTGTTGCTTGGCTTTATTAAGAAGCCGTTAATCACGGCAAAATGTTAGAAATTTAAATCGACTTAAAAAGGATTTCAATCTACCGATCTCTGTGGAGATTACAACCACATCACGCATCCACGGCTTCAAGAAGATTCCATAATATTGACGGCAGTAATGCCTCGGCATTATTTCGTCCGGATTCGGCCAAAAACAGTTAAATCATTCTAATAATATATAAGCTGATAAAATTAAATATATACACGTTTGGTAAAAAATACATTTTTAGTAGACATAATATAATTATTGGTTACCTAAGATTTAAATGATGAGTGACAAGATGTTAGAGGCTTAGAATAAGTATATTTATTCACAAAGAAATGAAAATCCTGATGTTAAGAATAGAAGAGGATGAATTATTCGCTTTCCTCCCCCTTTGGTTGATTTGTACATAGAACGGATTCTACGAACTAAAATAAACAATCCTATAAGTAGAAACATAGAAGTAGTTGGTATTGCAGTTTGCACAAAAAACCCCCCCGAATTATGTTTAATAAATGCATTATTGCATAAATTTCAACTATAACCAAATTTTCCCTATAAATTAACCTGCTCCGTTAGTTTAAATTTGACTCTTCACAATCTCATCTGTATTTAATATAAATATCCAGTTTTCTTTAAAGTAAGTTATTCAATTAAATGACCATAAAATCAAAAATGAGCGCTTATCCTTTTCCAGGATTGCGCTCTATAATCGAAAATCTTTTTAATAATTTCAACGGATATTATCGGAAAACTGCTCTTCAGATATTACTTGTATTCCATTTCTTTTAAGTAAAGCAGTTGTAACTCCGTTTCCAATAATTTTCTTACCTTTAAATTCGCCATTATAAATCATTGAACTTCCACAAGATGGACTATATTCTTTAAGAACGACTATTGTCGCTCCAACCTCTATAACCTGTTTTAATGTTTCGTAAGCTCCTTTTATGTACAATTTCGTAACATCTTTACCTGATATCTCAATCACTTTGGCTTTACCATTCAATACATCTTCCCCATCACCACCTATTATTTCAGCAGGTTTTCTGGGAGTTGAAAACCCACCAAGCAATTCAGGGCATACGGCAATCGCCTTATTGTCTTCTATTAGTTTACGAATCTTATTATCTAAACTATGCGTACCGTTATATCTTACTTTTAATCCTGCTAAGCAAGAACTTACTAATATCATTGCTATCACCTCAAATTAAATTTCACCTTATGTTTTTCAATTAATATCATTTCTTACTTCATTATCTGGTCCGATTGTTGAACACAAGTTAAACAACACTCTCCAACTAACCTGCTTCGTTCGTTGAATAACAGATAAAAAAATTACATATACAATACTTTTATTTTATAAGCATTCCAAATTATATATCTTTAATCATAAATAAAAGCTGAACTAATAAAAAATAGCTCAGCTTTATAGCTTATTATCATGTTACACATTGTATATAGGAAACTGATGTATTAACTGAATTAATAAAACATTCCCACCTCTGAGTTATTTTTTATTATTTAGTTAACGCCTGCATATCTGCCACAATCGTCTCAACTGGTACATCTGTTGTACCATTATAATCTTTCACAACAATCCCATCAGCATTAACTAAGTAATACCTTCCCGTATGTATAACTTGGTCAGAATTTGGATCGTTTTTCACGTGTGATTTAAACGATTTCATAGCAAACTGTTCAATAAACTTTTGATCATAGCCAGTTAATAGTTGCCATTTGCTTTCATCGGGTACTGAATATGTTTTTAAATAATTTTTTAAAACTTCTGGCTTATCAACCTGAGGATCAACGCTAAAAGCTAAAATCTGATAATCTTCCATGCCTTTATCCTGAAGTGCCTTTTGCACCTCCGTCATGTTATACGTCATTGGCGGACAAATGGAATTACAATTAGTAAAGATGAACATCGCTAACGAAGGCTTGCCTTTAATATCATTAAGGCTAACCTTTTCATTTCTTTGATTAGTTACCGAAAAATCCTGTACTTCTATGTTCATCTCAGGTTCAAATTTATAACTTCCACAACCAGTTAGAATGCTACTTAATGTTAGTATCAACACGAGCAAGACACTGTTCTTTTTCATATATTTGCTCACTTCCCTTCAATTTACCATCGTTTTTTATTGTATAAATTATAGTTACTGAATACAAGATATGAGCTTACCCTTTCATTTTTTTATGTCCATTCAATGTATATTGTATGATTTTGGTATATTAATATCCTATAATTTCTAGACAATTCACAATTCTTTTAAAATTTTTTAAAACTGTTTTTTACTATTTTGGTTATTTCCCAAGACATCATACAATTGTTATGTAACAGAGTTTTTTTAGTTTTCAAGCATATCCTACATATGGAGCCACAATAATAAATTCTTAAAATTTCTCTTTCACACTCGAATTTTCTCCCACATTCACAATTATCATCATTAAACTATTATAAGAATATTATTCTATAAAAAATACCATTCTCTTTTATACAGTTTATTTCTATTAAATCCTTATTATTTCTATGTTATTTCCACAATCTGAAAATGATCAAAAATTACAAAAACTCGAAATTTAGTATTGCATTATAAGAATCTTCCCCATAAAATAAGTGAATATAACGACGAGAGAAAAAGAAATATGTCGTTTAAGACAGAAATATATCACTTGAGGGGGAATAATAATGGTAAACATTTCTGGAGGCAAAAATAAAGATTCAGTTGACTATAGCGCAATTGAAGCTATGGAAACGTTCAATAAGTTCGTGAAAAAGAAGAATACCTTCCTTTTCTCGATTACAGCAGTATTTTTAACACTTTATATTTTGCTACCAATCCTCGCTTTTCAACCTGTACTACAACAAAAAATTGTCGGAAATATTACAGGTGTTTGGGTTTATTCAGCAGGATTATTCATGATGACAATCGTTCTTTGTACAGTGTATGTGAAAAAAGCTGCTTCATTCGATAAAGCTGCGGCAGCAGTACTAGCTGAGTATCAGGCGAAAGGTGGAAAATAAATGAACTTAGTATCCGTTGGTTTCTTTTTAGCAATCGTTAGTTTAACTCTTGTAGTAACATATATCGCAGCGAAACGTACGTCTTCTGCGGCAGATTTTTATACAGCTGGCGGTGGTCTTAAAGGTTGGCAAAATGGTTTTGCAATCGCTGGTGACTACTTATCTGCCGCTGCATTTCTTGGCGTATCCGGCGCGATTGCCTTAACTGGTTTTGATGGCTTCTTCTTCTCTGTAGGCTATGTAGTAGCTAACTTAGTTCTTCTTTATGTAATTGCGGAGCCGATGCGTAATTTAGGTCGTTATACTTTGGCAGATATGCTTACTGCCCGTTTTAATGAAAAACGCATTCGCGGGGTAGCTGCGTCAGGAACAATTATCATCGTAATCCTTTATATGATTGCACAATTAGTAGGTGCTGGTGCTCTTATTAAACTATTATTTGGTATAGAGTATTGGATTGCGGTTTTAATCGTAGGTGTTATGATGACGACTTATGTATTATTCGGTGGCATGACAGCTACTTCTTGGGTGCAAATTATTAAGGCTAGCCTTCTTTTATTTGGGACAGGCTTATTAGCTACATTAGTATTAATTAAATTCGACTTCTCTCTAATGAAAATGTTTGATACGATCGCTGTGGATCATGGCGAGAAATTCCTTGTACCAGGGATGAAATATACAAGTTCAATTGATTCGATTTCGATGATGATGGCGCTTGTCTTAGGAACATCTGGGTTACCTCATATTTTAATGCGCTTCTTCACCGTTAAAGATGCCAAAACTGCTCGCTCTTCTATTTCATGGACGACTTGGATTACAGCTATTTTCTTCTCATTAACTATTTTTTTAGGCTTCGGAGCATTAAATTTTGTAGGGATCGATAAAATTCTTGCTGAAAGTAAAGCTGGTAACACGGCTGCCCCACTTCTTGCTAATTATTTGGGCGGTGATGTGTTAATGGCATTTATCGGTGCCGTAGCATTTGCAACTATTTTAGCTGTTGTTTCGGGTTTAGTTTTAACAGGAGCTTCTGCGATTTCCCATGATATTTATGGAGAAATCATTAAAGGTGGTAAATTAACAGAAAAGCAACAAGTTGTAGCAGCTCGTACTGGTTCAATTTCTATTGCCTTTGTTTCCATTATCCTTGCACTATTTGCACAAAACTTGAATGTATCGTTCTTAGTATCCTTCGCATTTTGTATCGGTGCTTCAGCAAACTTACCTGTTATTCTGTACACAATCTACTGGAAAAAATTCAATTCAACAGGTGCTATAACAGCGATGGTAACTGGTTTAGTATCATGTTTAGTTTTAGGTGCTATGGGACCAAATGTATGGAGTCCTGTTGAAGGTGCGGCAATATTTGTTGGTAATCCTATCGTACCGTTAGCAGTTCCAGCGGTTATTACAATTCCACTTGGCTTTATCACAGGTTATTTAGGCACTGTTCTATCTTCTAGCAAAGTACCACAGGAAGAAGCAGATCGCATTTACAAGGAAATTCGCGTGAAAGCAAACACAGGTGTATCCGTCTCTGATATCTCTCATTGATTGCTTTCCGCAATCCAAATAATTGCAAAAGGCTATATCAATCGTCCTATCCTTCATAATAAAAATATCAAGTTAAAAAACTCGATTTTTTGTCGGGTTTTTTAACTTTTTATTATAAAAAATTTACCATTTTACTTATTGAACAATACTATTCTCTTTCAAAAAAGTTTGATTTTCACTGAGTAAATAGTGTTTATTTTTTATAAAAAACCATTCTTTTTTTAAAATTTTATCCTAATTTCCCACTCGAAAATCTAGAATTGACCTAACTTCGCTTGTTTATCAGAATTTTCCAAAATCCTTTTATTTCTAGGGCTTGTTATGTATATTCTCTTTTAAGACTATTTTTCTAAAAATTATTTTTTCATAATTTTTCTGAAAAGTATTGCAATTTTGTGAACTGTCTCATAAAATGAAGAGGTGAATTCACTAACCTAGCAAATTCGAGTCTTTAAGCAGAAAAAATAAACACAAAATGGGGAATGTTAATGGGGAACAATCAAGCAAGCAAGGGCGTCGTGATTGACTATGATGCAATTGCAAGTCAAGAATCATTTAAAGCGCTTGTTCGAAGAAAGAAATCATTTCTTTGGTCAATAACTGTGATCTTCTTAGCAGCTTATATGTTGCTACCAATTCTTACTTCGTTCACGACAGTACTACACCAAAAGGCAATTGGGGAAATTACTTGGGTGTGGCTATATTCAGCAGGATTATTCATCATGACTTGGAGCTTATGTCACGTATATGTAGCAAAAGCGAATAGTTTTGATAAAGAAGCACAGGCGATTATCGCTGAATACGAGAACGGAGGTGGCCGCCGATGAATAACGGGATGAGTTTTACAGCCATATTCTTCTTCGTAGCCATTGTTGGTTTAACATTAGTTATTACATGGTGGGCATCAAAACGAACATCTTCTGCAAGTGATTTCTATACTGCAGGCGGCGGGTTAACAGGCTGGCAAAATGGACTAGCCATCGCAGGTGACTACTTATCAGCAGCATCTTTCTTAGGGATCGCCGGAGCAGTTGCATTATTTGGATTTGATGGATTCTTCTTCTCTATCGGATATTTAGTAGCTTACTTAGTGGTTCTATACATCGTTGCTGAGCCATTACGTAATCTTGGTAAATTTACATTAGCTGACATGATCACAGCGCGTTTTGATAGCTCTAAAGTTCGTGGTACAGCAGCTTTAAGCACTATTACAATTGTATTATTCTACATGATTGCACAACTAGTTGGTGCAGGAGCACTTATTCAATTACTTTTAGGGATCGACTATTGGCTTGCCGTATTAATCGTAGGCTTTATGATGACGACATACGTACTATTTGGTGGTATGACTGCAACATCTTGGGTACAAATTATTAAAGCTTGTCTTTTAATGTTAGGAACAGTTATTATTTCATTCTTAGTATTAAAAGAATTCGGCTTTAGTATTGCAACGATGTTTAAAGAAATGGAAACTGCAACTGATAGCGGTGCAGCTTATTTGAACCCAGGTCTTAAATATCAAAATGGTATAGATACTATTTCAATGTTAATCGCTTTAGTATTAGGTACAGCAGGACTTCCACATATCCTAATGCGCTTCTTTACAGTAAAAGATGCAAAAACTGCTCGTTCCTCAGTAATCTGGGCTACTTGGATTGTAGGTATTTTCTACATTCTTACAATCTTCTTAGGCTTCGGTGCAGCTAAATTCGTTGGTAAAGAAGAAATTATTTCTGCAAACGCTGCTGGTAACATGGCTGCTCCACTTCTTGCGGAAGCACTTGGTGGAGACATATTATTCTCATTCGTATGTGCGGTAGCTTTCGCAACAATCTTAGCGGTAGTAGCTGGTCTTGTCCTTTCTGGTGCATCTGCCCTTTCGCATGATATTTATGGTCAAATCATTAAAAAAGGCAAAATCACAGAGAAAGAGCAAGTACTTGCAGCTCGTATCGGTTCTATCACAATCGCTGTTATTTCAATCCTTTTAGCACTTGGTGCACAAACATTAAACGTAGCGTTCTTAGTATCACTTGCATTCTGTATTGCAGGTTCAGCTAATTTACCTGTAATCATCTATACAATCTACTGGAAACGCTTTAATACAGCAGGTGCTATTACAGCAATGTTAACAGGTTTAATCTCTGCTTTAATTCTTGTTGCAGTTTCACCAAACCTTTGGAATCCAGTTGAAGGAAAAGCAATTTTCGTTGGAAATCCATTAATTTCGTTAACGAACCCTGCAATAATTTCTGTACCACTTGGCTTCCTTGGAGGTTTCATCGGAACATTCCTTTCTAAGGAATCAGATGCTAAGAAATATCGTGAAGTGGATGTTAAAGCTAACACAGGTATTTCTGTACAGGACGTATCTCACTAATATAACAATGACCTTGTAAGTTAATAATACTTACGAGGTCTTTCTTTTTCTTAACTTGTTGCCCAAGCGTTCATCTAACGCATCCACGAAGCTTTGCTCTGCGCGAAAAAGAAACGTCAGCAACAATTTTTTATGTGCGAAAGCGTAGCGTCAGCAACAATTGTTTTCTGTGCGAAAGCGTAGCGTCAGCAGCAATTGTTTTCTGTGCGAAAGCGTAGCGTCAGCAGCAATTGTTTTCTGTGCGAAAGCGTAGCGTCAGCA